>JAEZJR010000199.1 GCA_023415725.1 Acidobacteriota bacterium | reverse complement strand
GTGCCCGACTGTTGTGCCGCGGTGCTCGGAACATTGAACGGTTCGGCTGGGACTGCTGGGGTCGTTTGGGCCGAGGAGGCCGAAAGCGGCCGTTTGGTTGCTGCGAGCGAGTTGGCGGACGGTTCATTTGATCTCTCTGGTTTCGCTGTTGGTAAATATCGCTTGTTTGCACAGGGATCCCGATCGCCGGGTGCGGTCCAGATATTCGAAAAGGCCCTCGACCTTCCGACATCTGTCCGCCGGAATCTTACGGCTCCGCCCTTGGACGCCGAAATTAAACTTATCGGGACAAGTGGCGAACTGGGCGCCCTGTCTGTAAAGGTCACGAGAGGGAATTCACATCAGATCTTCATCGGGGGAACGGGGCTTGATCCGGCAAAGGTGACTTTCGGCGTGAGCGGCCGGCATATAGCCGTCACCGAAGGCAGTGTCTTCCCCATGGGTTACGGCGGTGGAATTACGGCGGTGGCACTAACGATGGTTGTCGACCCGGATACTCCGCCTGGCGAATATAGCGTTTTTGTCGAGGCTGCGAATGGAGCTCGGAGTTATTTGCTCGGGGCAATTTCGGTCGACTGACCCGTTCTTCACAATATTCATTTTCCTGTCTGATTCCAAATAAAAGTCATTGCAAAATTTATAATTATATGGATAATCGTTGTGTTCACCTCCCCGGTGAACATCAGGCCGTGAGGGGTGAGGACTCACGGCCAAAAGGGCGACGGAGTGGGAGACGTCGCCCTATATCTTTTATACGCTGCCGTTTAACCAAAATCTTGCAATTAACGAATCCCAGGCGTATAGTCGAAATCTTGAAAGCAAGTTTGCCGAAGCTGCATTCAATTTGACACGCAGCGCGGGGGAACCAAATTTGGGGCGAAGCGTTTTCGAATGCTGAACACTTCCATGTTCAAGCCCGTCAGCTAACCTCGCAGGTTTGATGGAAGTGGACCAAATCGATATCAATTTAGGGGAAACAGGCCGTATTCGCGTGTCAAGCGGATGCGGTTTTCTAGTTTTGGCGTATGCCTAAATCCGGACGGAGCCGGCTCTCGCGTTGGTTTTACAAGGGAGTCCAGGAGATCGAAGGGCCGCATGAGCCCGAAGGCAGGCACCATAAACATCCCTGGTGGCAGGTGATGTGCCTCACCGGGGTCGACTATTTCTCCACGCTCGGTTACCAGCCTGGGATCGCATTTCTCGCGGCCGGGGCCCTTTCACCGTTTGCGACCCTTGTGCTTGTACTGTTGACGCTTTTCGGCGCACTCCCGATGTACCGGCGAGTGGCGGAGGAGAGCCCGCACGGTGACGGCTCAATTTCGATGCTCGAACGTCTTCTTTCTCGTTGGAAGGGAAAGATGTTCGTCTTAATGCTCCTCGGGTTCGTGGCTACGAGTTTTATCATTACGATAACCCTGTCTGCCGCCGACGCGACCGCCCATATCATCGAGAACCCATTCGTTGCCCATAGCCTTCCGATCCTTCATCACAAGGTGTTGATAACGTTGATCCTCATTGGACTGTTGGGACTCGTATTTCTTAAGGGGTTCAACGAGGCGATAGGCATCGCTGTGGGGATCGTGATCGTATTCATCGTCCTAAACGTGATCACGATCTCGCGGGGGATTTACGAGATCTTTTGGGTTCATCCGGAGGCGTTCGGCAATTGGCAGGTCGCGGTCTGGAACCATCCGGGAGTAGGTGGTAGCTCGCTTTGGCTCGCCGCGGCCGCGCTGTGGTTTTTTCCAAAACTGGCTTTGGGGCTATCGGGTTTTGAGACCGGAGTAGTCGTGATGCCGTTGGTCAAAGGCGATCCGGGCGAGGTAGAGGTAGCTCCCAAGCACGTCTCGGAAACCGGGTCTACGGTCGATCCTGCCGAAGGAGTCAGGGGCCGCATCCGCAACGGCAAGAAACTACTGACCGCGGCGGCGCTCATCATGAGCGTGATGCTAGTAGGCAGCAGTATCATTACGTCGATGCTGATCCCGCCTGAGGAATTCCAGGAGGGGGGCGAGGCTTACGGCAGAGCGGTCTCTTATTTGGCCCACGAGATGATGGGCGATGTGTTCGGCACCATTTACGACATCTCGACGATCTCGATATTGTGGTTCGCCGGGGCATCGGCGATGGCGGGCTTATTGAACATCGTACCGCGTTATCTACCACGCTATGGCATGGCTCCGAACTGGGCGCGAGCGACACGGCCATTGGTGCTCGTGTTCACTGCCATTTGCTTCCTCGTCACGGCTTTGTTCCAGGCGAACGTGGCGGCGCAGGGCGGAGCTTACGCGACGGGCGTCCTAGCACTAATGACCTCGGCCTGCGTCGCGGTGACGATCTCTGCTTGGAGCAAGGGGCAGAAGTCCTGGCTGTTCTTTATGGCGATAACGCTTGTGTTCTTTTACACGACCGTCGTGAACATGATCGAGCAGCCGAGCGGAATCAAGATCGCGATCCTCTTTATCCTTGGCATCATTGCGACCTCGTTCGTCTCTCGTGCTTTGAGGACCACGGAGATCCGGATAGACAAGATAGAATTTGACGACACCGCAAAACAATTCATTGACGAGATCGCCGAGGGGGAGATCAGGATCGTGACCAACCGGCGGGAAACGGGGGACGTTACCGAGTACCGCTTCAAGGAGCACGAGAAACGGATCGACAACCATATCCCTTCAGCCGATCCGATCCTTTTCTACGAAATCGAGATCGGCGACGCTTCCGAATTCTCGGGGGCTATCAAAGTGCGCGGGGTCGATATTGAGGGGTATAGGATATTGAGGACAGAAGCCCCGGCCGTCCCCAACGCGATCGCCGCTTTACTGCTTCATTTAAGAGATGTTACGGGGAAGATTCCGCACGTATATTTCGGTTGGAGCGAGGGGAATCCGATCATGTACCTCGCGAGGTACATCCTTTTCGGTGAAGGCGATACAGCTCCGGTTACACGCGAGATCTTAAGGCAAGCTGAGGAGGATCCGGAACTCCGCCCTAGCGTACATGTAGGCGGTTGAGATTTAGGCGTGCGGGTTGAGTACTTGAGGGTTCATCTCGAGGAAGCAGGACCTGCAGAAAACGGGGCGGCCTTGAGATGGGTAGAACGGGACGGTCGTCGACTCATTACAACGGGCACAAGTGACGGTGACCTCGATGCGCTGCTTTACGCCGGATGCTTGGGCGGCGGCAATGGCGGCGAGGCGTTCATTCTTCGCCTGTTTACACTCCTTACAGCGTTTTGGTGGATTTTGGAGACCCTTATCGCGGAAGAACTGCTGTTCGCCGGCCGTCCAGATGAAGTCGCGCCCGCAGTCGATACAATGGATGGAAGTGTCTTGAGGCTCCGACCGGGTCACCGTGGTAACCCCTATTTCCGAGCCAGAACCATTGAAACTGTTCTCTGACATAACCAAAATCCCGCCGTGTACATGCGACCCATCTTTTTGATCCAGCCCGATATTGTTATATAAGGTCGGAAGCTCGATACAACCTTTGTTTGGTAACATTTCAAAACCGCTCCGATAGAAAACCCGATGTAAACGAACTAAAATCGGAGTTGTCCTAGACAGCGGTCCGAGAAGGGTCGGTCACCGTAAATATCGACTTTTGGCGTCGAGCGCGGCCACGCTAGATTATATAACAATTACTTAACTGAGAAAAGTATTCTATGAACATTCTGGTAGTTGGTTCAGGCGGGCGAGAGCACGCCATATGTCATTCTTTTTCGCTAAGTACAAGGGTCTCACGATTAATTTGTGCCAACGGAAATGCCGGGATCGCCTCGATAGCAGAATGCATACCTATCGGTCCGGACGAAATCGATCGGTTGGCCGATTTCGCGAAGTCTAACGAAGTCGATCTGACCTTCATCGGCGGAGAGACTGCCCTGGCCAAAGGTGTCGTCAACGTGTTCGAAAGGCGAGGATTGAGAATTGTCGGGCCCGGCCAAGCCGCTGCTCGGCTCGAATCAAGCAAGGCATTTTCAAAGGATTTCATGGCGCGGCATCAGGTGCCGACCGCCGCTTACTTCGTGGCTGAGTCAGCAGCTGAAGCAGTAAGCGCGCTTAATAGAGGCGTTTTCGGAGGTGAATCTTCAGCGGTTGTCGTGAAGGCGGACGGACTTGCGGCGGGAAAAGGAGTCGTAGTCGCGAAGGATCGACGTGAGGCTCTGGAGGCGATCACGGACCTTGAGGCGATCGCGGGGGCGGAAGCAGCATCGAGGATAGTACTCGAGGAATTCCTCGAGGGGAGGGAGGTCTCGCTGATCATGTTCGCGGACGGCGAGGATTTCTCTTTGATGCCCCCGACTCGTGACCACAAAAGAATCGGGGAAGGCGACACGGGCCCGAATACCGGCGGGATGGGGACCATAACCGATGAAGGCTTGTTGACCCCTGAGCAGCGCGAAACGATCATCCGTGAAATAGTTCGCCCAACCTTGAAAGGCTGCGTAGATGAAGGATTTCCATTTCGCGGAATTCTCTTTCTCGGTTTGATGATGACTGCGGACGGGCCGAAAGTCCTGGAGTACAACGTGAGATTCGGGGATCCTGAAACGCAGTCGATACTAGTGCGGCTGGAAACCGACCTGGTCGATATCTGTGAAGCGATGCTGGAAGGAAAACTTGCCCAGACCGAGATCAAATGGCGGCCTGGAAATTCGGCTACGGTGGTGTTGGCTGCCAGCGGGTACCCTCAGTCACCAAAAAAGGGTGACATCATACGTGGCGTTGAAGATGCGGTGAAGGAACCGGGCGTTACGGTGTTTCATTCAGGTACTTCCGTTTCGCCGAGCGGCGATCTAATTACGGCGGGTGGAAGGGTGCTCAGTATAACCGCGACCGGAGATTCGTTGGACGAGGCACTGGATCGCTCGTATGGGGCGATCGCGAAGATCACCTGGGCCGGTATGCAGTTCCGTCGCGACATCGGTAAATAACCGAACTATTGGACCACCTTCAACTTCTTTTCGAAATCCGCTGCCGCCTCGCTTAGCTTGTTTCTTCTGGCGAAGGCGATCAGGCGTTCGTATCTCTCCGCCGGCGATCTCTTTGTCATCCATGCGATCTTCGCCATGCACTCCGGGCATGCATCAATGGGGCGGCGGTCCGTTTCGGCGAGATGATTGGTGCCGCTCATTACACACTCGTATTTTGTGCAGTGACGAAACGAGAACATGTGCCCCACCTCATGGGCGGCGATCTTCATTGTCCGTTCCTGAAACCGGTTAAAGTCTGCGTCGTCGTCCAGCCGATACAATGACCACACGCCGACACGGTCTTCAAGACTTGCTTGTCCGAAAACGAAATACATCGATGAATCCGGATACAGGTCTTCGTTCGTAAATGCGATGAGAGCGGCGGCGTTGGCAGGCAGAATCGGTTTTAGCATCTTGTCCATTACGTAACCGGTCCGATTTTGACGATGAGCCGGGTAGTCGATCATTCGTTGGTCAGGCTCAGGCAGTTTATTAGGTAAAGACTTAACGGGGAGAGATTTTACATTTAAGCCATAGAATGCCTGGAGATATTCGGCAGCGACCTTGATCACTCTCGATTGTTCCGAATTGAATTTGCCGAGCGGCTGAATGTAGATCACGCTTCGCTCAGCCGTGGGTAAGGTGGGGTTCGACGAGATGTATTCGTCGAATGTCTGGCCGGGTTCCTTAAATGTCGCAAGCCAATCGTATCGGCCGGGTTTCCCCATAGGCTGGAAGAAGGGTTCGACAGCCCGCATCGATGCTCGGAGGTCCGCATGTTGATCTACGGCTACTGCTGCAGAGTTTGCGACCGAATCATCTGCTGTGGTGCAGCCCGTGACAAGCAGAGCGATCAGCAGTAAGTAAGGAATGAATTTTGGACGTTGCACTCTTGTTTAGACGCTGGATCTTATTTTCGGTTCCCGGAGACCCTGCGCCCGTCAGAGAAGATTATCTACAGTCTCCAGTCTCCAGTTTTCAGTTTCGAGCTTCCAGTTAAGCGAAGGGGTCAGTATCCCGAAACGGCCTCGGCGTAGGATGTGAAATTGCGGGTCATTTCGTTCAGCGAATCTCCTCCGAATTTCTCCCGCATTGAGTTTGCAAGGACGATGGAGAGCATCCCTTCGCCGATGACGCCTGCTGCGGGGACCGCAGTGATATCCGAGCGTTCGAACGCGGCAATGTCCTCAGCCTTTGTGTCGATGTCGACGGAATGGAGCGCTTTGCGGAGGGTTGAGATCGGCTTTAAATATCCGCGGACGCGAAGTTCCTCACCGTTGGTGATGCCCCCTTCCAAGCCCCCTGCGCGGTTGGTTGGTCGCGGGAATCCGCCGTTGTGGAATATCTCATCATGAACTTGCGAACCGAAACGGCCGGCATTAGCGACCCCGGTTCCGATCTCCACGGCTTTGACGGCTTGGATGGACATAAACGCCTGGGCGATGCGGCCGTCAAGCTTTTCATTCCAGGAAGTGTGCGATCCGAGGCCGGGCACGACTCCTTTCGCAACTACCTCGAAAATGCCGCCCACCGTGTCACCGTTCGCTTTTGCCATGTCGACAGAAGCGATCATTTCCGCCTCGACTACTTTGTCGGTGCAGGCCAGCGGTGAATCTGAAGGGATCGCAGCGATCTCTTCCCAGGTCTTCTCCAGCGGTTCAGCGGGAACGGAGCCGAGTTTGATCACGTGGCTGCGGACCTCGACGCCGAAGTGAGAAAGAAGTTGCTTTGCGAGAGCACCGGCTGCGACTCGCGCCGCGGTTTCGCGGGCGGAGGCTCGTTCGAGAATGTCTCGAAGATCCCGGGCTCCGAACTTTTGACCGCCGGCGAGGTCGGCGTGGCCGGGGCGGGGGCGTTTCACCTCACGCCGTACCTTTGGAGCATCAGCGTTTTCTTTGACGATCGGCTCGTTGATCTCGCCGTCGGCGATCGGTTCCGGAGACATCACGTCCTGCCAGTGAATGAAGTCCCGATTCTCGATCAACATCGCGATGGGCGAGCCGATGGCTCGGCCGTGGCGAACGCCGGAGAGTATCTCCACCTTATCGCTCTCGATCTTCATCCGGCCGCCGCGCCCGTAGCCTTGCTGACGTCGCCATAGTTCGTGGTCGACGGCAGCTTTGTCGATAGGCATTCCTGCCGGCAAACCTTCGACAATAACGACAAGGGCTTTTCCGTGTGATTCGCCAGCGGTTGTAAATTTGAACTGCATCTCGTTTTTAACCACAGAGAACACAGAGAGCAAAGAGCATTTAGCCGGGGGATCGAGTTATTACATGCAGACGTCCGTTTAGATACTCCGTGTTCTCTGTGTGCTCTGTGGTGAAAGATTCTCCCTTTTTCTAAGGACGATCAGGGCGATGCTGCCGATAATGAGCAGCCCGCCCAACAGAGTTTGCGGCGGGAGCGTTTCTTTCAGGAAAATGGCCCCAAGTATAACCGCCAGGAGCGGCGTCACCAGGGAGATCATCATCGCTTTGGTCGACTCGATTCTACTCAAGAGCCAGTAGTAAAGCCAGAAGGCGGCGATGGTGCCCGCGACGGTGAGGTAAACGACGCAGCCGATCGCGGTCCAGGTCCAATTGTGGTTTAGCGGATTCCCCTCTGTGATCAGGGCGTAAACGATAATGGCCGGGAGTCCGCAGAGCATCTGGGAGAACACAAGGCTTGCGGGATGGAGGCCGCTGCCTCTCGCTTTTACCAGGATGGATGCCTGTGCTGCGGCGTAAGCTCCGGCAACAATCGCGACGCATCCGAGGAATGCCATCCAGTTTTCGACGCGGAGTTGGTCGATGAAGATGATCGCGACGCCGATGATGCCGACCACGACGCCCGCGATCTTGCGTTTCGTTATTCGTTCGCTCGGGAGAAAGATCCACGCGAGAAGCAACCCGAAGACCGTTATCATTGCCTGCAGCACAGCAGCCAGGCCTGAGGAGATGTACTGTTCGCTCCAGAAGACGGCGCTGTAGTTCAGTGAGAATTGCAGAAATCCTGTGAGAGCGATCAGCTTCCATTCGGCGCGGGTGCTCGGCATTCGAAAGCCGAGCAGTCGGATAAGCGGCGCGAGGATCACGATCGCGAGCGAGAAGCGGGCCGCGGCGAACGTGATCGGCGGAAGGTCGGTAAGGCCCACCTTGATGAAGATCCACGTGCTGCCCCATATGAGGCAGAGGATGATCCAGACGAGGGTGTTCATCTAAGGCTAGCTCCGTTCATAGAAGCTGAGAATGGTACCGCCTTGTTTGAGGATCCGCCAGCGTCGGAGCTCACCGACGGCGTCGGGAAGGGGGTTTTTGTTATGGTGCTCGGCGATGAGCATTCCGCCTTCATTAAGGAGGTTACTTTCGGGAGCGCCGAATTCGAAAAGCACCACGCCGTAATCGGTGTCGTATGGCGGGTCGAAGAAAGCGATGTCCCAGCCGTCCTCATGCTTGCGGCCAGTGAAGTTCTCGGCGCTGAGAGCGAGTACTTCGGTCCGCTCCTCGGGAACGCCGAGTTTATCGAGGTTTTCCTCTATCAGCGCACAGGACTTGCGTGAACGGTCGACGAAGGTGACGTGCGACGCCCCTCGGGATACGGCCTCGATGCCGATCGCCCCGGAGCCGGAGCAAAGATCCAGAAAGCGGGCTCCTTCGATGTGCGGGGCGATGATATTAAAGAGCGTTTCGCGGAGCCGGTCGGATGTGGGCCGCGTACGGGAATCGGGTGGGCTTTTGATCACCCGACCGCCGTATTCGCCAGAGATGATGCGCATTTTAATATTCTAACCGTGCGTGCGGCGGATGTCCCGCGGACGGATCTCGGTGCGAATTGATGGTTTTGGCCGGGAGAAGGTGTAGGAATCGACCGGATATGCTCACATTTCGAGCGAAAATGAATACAAATTTCAGATCGATCTCGTGTCGAAAACTCGTGGAAGGTCGGTATTTGTTGAGGCGACTGTCCCATGTCCCGCTGTCCCAGAGCACTCATCGGTTTTGGTTGTCGAAGAACAGATGCCAGGACGAAATGAAGTTCCGGCCACGGCGATCGTAATCGAATTGGCGGCGGCGAGGGTACGGCAGTTTTCGCGATCGGGTGCGGTTTGCGTGAAATGCCTGGATCTTGCTCACTTACGGGCCCGGCCGGCGATCAACCGATCCCTGCGAGCTTGAATTTGGCATCGGACCGGACCTTTTGGACGAGAGCCTTTGTTTCGGGGGAGTTTCGCTGGGTGGTGAGGAGGATCTCGGCGGCCCGGCGTGCGATGTCGAGGATCTCGATGTCGCGGACGATATTGGCGATCTTGAAGAGCTGCACGCCGGATTGCCGGGTGCCGAAGATCTCGCCCTGGCCACGGATCTCGAGGTCCTTCTCGGCGATCTTGAAGCCGTCGTTGGTCTCTTCCATTATCCCAAGGCGCTCCTTGGCCGTGGCTGTTTTCTTGTCCCCTGTGAGCAGGACGCAATAGCTCTGCTCGGCGCCGCGGCCGACGCGGCCTCGAAGCTGGTGAAGCTGAGAAAGGCCGAAGCGCTCGGCGTGTTCGATGACCATCAGCGAGGCATTGGGTACGTCAACCCCGACCTCGATGACGGTCGTCGAGACGAGAATATCGAGCGCACCGTTCACGAACGAACGCATTACCTCCTCCTTTTCAGCGGGCTTCATCTTGCCGTGAACAAGGCCGACGGAGCGGTCAGGGAAGATGTCGTCACGGAGGTGCTCGTACTCCTTCGTCGCGGCTTTCAGATCAAGCTTTTCGGATTCCTCGACAAGTGGGTACACGACGTAGACCTGCCTGCCCAATGAAATCTCGCGTTCCATTCCCTTATAAACACCGTCACGCTGGTCCTCGCCGAGCACGACCGTTTTGATCGGTGTGCGGCCGGGCGGCAACTCGTCGATGATCGAAACATCTAGGTCGCCGTAGACGGTCATCGCGAGGGAGCGGGGAATCGGTGTTGCCGTCATCACGAGGATGTCGGGGTTCAGTCCGCGTTTCTTGATCTCGGCACGCTGCAGGACGCCGAAACGATGCTGCTCGTCGACGACGGCAAGGCCGAGGTTTTCGAATTCGACCGCTTCCTGAATCACTGCGTGAGTCCCTATGATGAGCTGCACTTCGCCGCCACGGATCGCTTCGTGGATCTTCCGTTTTTCGGAGATCTTCATGCTGCCGGTGAGAAGTCCGACGCGGTAGCCGGTATGGTGGAAAAGCGCGACGGCTTTACGCGCGTGCTGCTCGACGAGGATCTCCGTCGGGGCCATCATCGCGGTCTGGTAGCCGTTCTCCATCGCGGCGAACATTGCGAGGAACGCGACGATGGTCTTTCCACTTCCGACGTCACCTTGGACGAGGCGGTTCATCGGCACGTCGGACTGCATGTCGTCGAAGATGTGTTTGACGACACGCCGTTGCGCTTCTGTGAGCTTGAAGGGGAGAAAATCCGCCATTCGCTTCTTCGTCGCTTCAGGGATCTCGATGACGGTGCCTTTGGGTTCCTTACGCCGCTCACCGCGTTTTAGTTGAAGCGCGAACGATAGCCAGAAAAACTCCTCAAAGATAAGCCGCTTGTGTGCCCGGCTTCGGAACATATCGTATTCGGCGATCGACGAATCCTCGGGTGGGAAGTGGATCTCCTTCAGGGCTTCCCCACGGGGGAGAAGTTCATTCGAACGGACTATCTCGGATGGGAGGCTTTCGTCGACGCTCGCCATGTCCAGTTTTTCGACGATATCGAACAGGATCTCGCGAAGCCGCTTGGTCTGGAATTGGCCGAGCTTGCGATAGACAGGCACACGGCGGCCGGTGTGCACTTTGGCGTATTCGGGGTTTTCGGCATCCTCTTCCAGGCTTTCGTCCGTATCGGGAGGAAGTTCAACGGCCGCAGGCTGAAGGAGTTCGGGCTCGTCGGATGGGAGGACCTCGAGCTCGTCGGGTTTCGCGAGTTTCAAGACGAAGGTGTTGCGGCGGCCGTCCCATTCCCATTTTCCGAACGCCGCGAAGCGAGTACCCCGTTCAAACCGTTTCTGGTAATACTCGATCGAATGCTTCGCGTTTTTGCCGGAGACGAACCAGAAGACGACGACAGGTTTGCGGGTGCGTTCGCGGTCGCCCCCCGATACCTCGAAGATGAATAGCGGCGGACGTTTTTTGTCGCGGAACTTGCCGACCTGATAACCGCCCGAAATGCGTGTGTAAAGCGCAACGGTCGCCTCGATACCGTCGTAG
>JAEZJR010000309.1 GCA_023415725.1 Acidobacteriota bacterium | reverse complement strand
CGAGCACGCCGCCGACCGTGTCGCTGATCGTGCCGGTCACGGTGGCACTGTCCTGCCCGAACACGGCTGCGGCGAACAGCAGCGTAAAGAAAACCGCCATTAACTTGGATCTCATAAATTCTCCTGGATACGAATGCATTTCAAACGGCGGCCTCTAGGGGCCCGACCGCGGGGGTTGTGTTAAAAACCTTGTGATTTTCCTTGGAGCAAGGAGGAGAATATGAAACGGGTGTTAACGGCGGGTGAAGCGGGGGTTAATTAAGCGTTAACTTTCGGACGTGGGGCTACGGAGTTTACGGCTTTGTTCCGCGTATTTCCGTGCCTTCCGTGTATTCCGTGGTTCCTCTTCTTTCTTATCTGTGTGTCTCGGTTTTGTTCATCTTGATCTGTGTTCCGATCCTTTAACCACAGAATAAGAAGAACAAGAGGGAAGAAGATGAATTAAGAGAATTTAACCACCTTAGACACGGAAGGCACGGAAAAAGAAAACACGAAAAATTATTCGTGTTTATCTGTGTTCATCTGTGAAAGGACAGATTTCGGGGCCGGCGACTCGCCTAGCGGCGAACCCGCCCGTTACCACGGGCGGTACTGACAAGGGCGTCGGCGGCGGCTTCGCCTGTTTCGATGGCGCCTTCCATGAAGCCTTGCCAGTCGGCGATGTGTTCGCCGGCGAAGAGGACCTTGCCGTGCGGGCGGGCGAGGACGGGGCGGAGGCCGAACCACTGGCCGGGGCGGTAAAGCGCGTACGCACCATCGGTGAACGGGTCGCGCTGCCAAGCGTACGAGATGATCCGGCGAGCCTTTTTCGGCGCTTCGTCATCGAGCGGGGCGATGTCGCTGGCGACGATCCGCATGCGGCGTTCGTCGGATTGCGATGAGAGCACGTCCGCCTTTTCGCCGACGGCGTAAGCGGTGAGGATCCCTTCCTTCCCGGGCTGCGACTGCGAACTGTGGAAGTAGTAGTGCGACGTCGTGTCGCTGATCATCGAGAAGTTCTCTTCCTTCCAGAATCGGTCCGAATAAACGACGCTGTTCTTGCAGATCCGCGAGTAGCTTAGCTGCTCGGCCGCCGCGCGCTGGGCAGCGGGAAGCGGAGGATCAAACTCGATTTTCAGCAAACTCTGAATCGGGGCGGTGCAAATGACAGCGTCATAGAATCCATCAAATCTATGACTCCCGGGAGCCCCCGTTAGGTCCGCCATAACTCGAACCTTTCCGCGAGCTTGGATCAATCGTTCGACGGAGAGTTCAAGCCGGATATTATCCGCTCCGATCCGCTTCACGAACTCCTCGACCAGCCGCGAATTCCCGCCCGTCATCTTGTAGTCCATCTCGTTCTTCGGGCTCGACTCGGCGTATTCGGCCAGAGCGGCGAAGGCGGAGACGTGGCGGATGGATTCGCCGAAATCGGTGGAGTCCATCAGATCGCGAAGCCGGAGGTCGTCGGGTGTGAAGCCGATCTTTTCGAGGTGGTTCCACCAATCGTAGCGGTCGAGCTGCGTCTTCTGCGCGGCGGTGAGTTTCTCGTACCCCGCGATCATCTTCTCGAACGCTTGCTTGGCCTGCGGCGAGAAGCCCCATTCGCCCGGGCGATAAACGCGGCCGTCGCGGAGTAGAAAATCCTCGAACTGATGCTTTTGCAGCGGTATGTTGAAATCGCGGCAGAGCGCCTTGATCCGTTCGTGGCTTTCGCCGACCCACTCGGCCCCGAGCTCGCAGATCAGGCCGGTCTGCTGGTCTTTGTGTGAGAAGACGCGGCCTCCGATGCGGTCGCGAGCCTCGAGCACGGTCACGTTCCACCCCGCGTTCTTCAACCGGTAAGCCGCGGCGAGGCCGGCCAATCCCGCGCCGATCACAACGGCCGAGTGCTGCCGACGCTGCGAGAGCACGTTCGGTGCGGCTGCGCTCGCGACACCGGCGGCGGCGATGCCTTTGAGAAAATCGCGGCGGGTGGTCTTCATTATTTGATTACGGTGTAACGGCGAATATCAGGCGGCGTGGCGAGCAGTTCGCCGGCACGCGCGGCGATGGCCTTGAAATGCTCGGTTTCGAAATGGGCCTGCAGCGCTTCCGCGCTCGACCATTCCTCGACGAAGGTCAGGTCGTTCGGGTCCTCGACATTCTGGAGCAGCTCGTAAGTGATGCAGCCTTCCTCCTGCCGCGTGGCGGCGACGAGGGAATCGAACGCGTTGAGCGTTTCGTCGAGCTTCTCGGGGCGGACGTTCATCAATGCGACGACGCGGATCGAATTGGGCATAGTTTCTCGTGTTGGAGGATACACGGAACCGGCGTGCGGTTTCAACGTAGGGAATTTCGTCCACCGATGCACACAGATATTTTCCGATCTATACATCAATTTCCATCCGTGTTCATCAGTGTTCTTCTGTGGATGATACTTCTTCTCCTACTGACACAAATCACGCGGTTTTTACGCGTTAGGTAGAGGAAAGCTCACGCTTACCTCACATAATTAGGGGATCCATCATAATGAAATTATTCGCAATTTTGATACTTACCACGGCATTCGTGTGCTCGGCGGCCGCTCAGAGCTCGTCGGCATTGGTTGGGAAGTGGTTCGAGGGTTCGGCTTCGATCCTGCAGGAGCAGAACCAGATCACAGGGGCGATCACGTCCCGTTACGGCAGCTCGATCGGTTACACCTTCGAAGCGAACGGGACGTTCCGCTACGCGGGGCTGATCAAATCGACGATGTACGGCTGCACCACGACGCTCTGGAACGACCGCCGCGGCAGTTACTCCGTCGCCGGCGACGTCATCACATTCAAGCACACAAAAGACTACTGGCTGAACCTGAACAGCTGCTACAAATCGGCGACGAAGGAAACCAACAAGCCGCTCGTCACGACTAAATACAATTACGAGATCGGGCCCCGCGACGGCCGCAATCAGCTATGCATGCGCGAGGTGGGGAAGACGGAAGCGAAGGACATCGTCTGCTACCCGTGGACGAAGGATTAGGTTGCTTTAGTCAGGAGAGGCCTGACGGACGTGGTCGATCAGCATTCGCAGCGCATCGGCGGATTGTGCGCCGCTGAGGGCAGCACGCCGGTCGGCGACGAATGCGGGGACGGAATTGAGGCCCAGGCTTTTCGCCTCCTCCGAATCGTTCAGAACATCTTCGAGAAATTCGTGATCATCGAGCGACGCACGGAGAGCTCCGCCGTCGAGGCCCAGTTCTTCCGCGACACGGATGAGCACTTCCGGGTCGGAGATGTCCTCGCCGCGGCCGTAGAAAGCTTCGAACACGCGGGAATGAAATTCATCGGCCTTGCCCTGGGATCGTGCCCAATAGGTGGCCTCATGTGCGAGCCGCGAACGCGGCTGCACAGGAGGGAGGACCATCTCGACGCCTAAACGTTCCGCCAGCGGGAGGACGGATTGACGCCAGGCCCGCTGGATGTACTCCCCGTTCGGGTCGAGCGTCGGGACCGGCTCGGGGCGCAGCTCGAACGAGCGCCAGATGATCTCGACGTCAGGGTCCGACTCCGCTAGTTCGTCAACGGCCGGCGCCGCCAGCCGACAGAACGGTCACACGTAGTCGGAGAATATTTCAAGAGTTACTTTCTTCATGATCTAAATTATCGTGGTGATTATCTCACGAATGCTTCGCTGCAGTTCGCGGTCGTCGGTGATGGGGGAGCACATGGCGACGTTGGCGGCTTCGATGGGGGCGATGCCTTTGGCGATCATTTGGGCGGCATAGATGAGCAGGCGGGTCGAGACGCCTTCTTCCAAACCGTGGCCGCGGAGGTTGCGGACCTTGTGGCCGATCTTGACGAGGTCGGCGGCCATGTCGATATCTATGCCGCCTTCTTTTGAGACGATCTCGGCCTCGGCTTCCGCCTCGGGGTAATCGAACTCCATCGCGACGAAGCGCTGGCGGGTGGACTGCTTCAGGTCTTTGAGGATCGACTGGTAGCCCGGGTTGTAAGAGACGACGAGCATGAACTCCGGCGGGGCCTCGATCACGGTGCCGCGTTTTTCTATCGGCAGGCGGCGGCGGTCGTCGGTGAGCGGGTGGATGATCACGACGGTGTCCTTGCGGGCCTCGACTACCTCATCCAGATAACAGATCGCCCCGGCGCGCACCGCCGAGGTGAGCGGGCCGTCGTGCCATACCGTTTCCTCGCCCTCGAGCAGGAACCGGCCGACCAGATCGGTCGATGAAAGGTCCTCGTGGCACGCGACGGTGATGAGCGGCCGTCCCATCCGCCACGCCATGTGCTCGACGAACCGGGTCTTGCCGCACCCGGTCGGGCCTTTCAGCATCACGGGCAGCTTCGCCGCATAAGCCGCCTCGAACAATTCCACCTCATGGCCGACGGGCAGATAGAACGGCTCGTCGGAGACCTTGTACTTCTCGACCGCTAATTCCATTGAGTCTATTATTCGACTTTCCCTATTCGGGGCGCAAACGAGGAACTGGGAACTCGGAACTGAAAACTGTTAACTGAAGAAGATATTTTCTCAACAGTTACCAGTTCACAGTTGTCAGTTTCCGGTTATGCGCGGAACTTCGACCAGTCGCCCCAGATCGCGAACGTGGCCCCGATCATGTAGAGATTCAGGAAGAATACACGGCCGTCGGGCGAGAAGCATGAGCCGGCGAATTCGGTCCGCTCCATGTTGGGGACGATGTTCTTGGCGAAGTTGGCGAGGCGACCGTCGGGGGTAAGGATGCGGACGTAGTTGTCGGCCGTCCCGCCGTCGCCGACGTAGTCGCTGTCTTCGCAGATGAAGAGAAGCTTGCTCTTCGGCATCAGGCAGATGTTGTCCGGCATGTCGAGGATCTCGCGGCTCGGCGATTCGAATAGCAGGCGGAGATTCCCCTCGTCGCGGCCCGTCGGTTCGTAGCGCCAGATCTGTCCCCCGCGTGCGTCGCCGCCGCTCGTCGCGTCGAAGTAAACATTGCCGTCCGCGTCGATACAGGAGCCCTCCAGGCGATTGAACGCAGCACCGCCCTTCGCCTTCCCCTGCTTGTAAACTGCTGACGGGTCGAGGTCCGCTCCAGCGGGATCTGGGTTGTCGATAGTCACCCACGTCGCGGGGAGTACCGTGCCCGGTTTCTGGCCGGTGCGTGTGTCGTATTCGGGCCTACCCTTGATCGCGAGCATTTGGAGCGTACCGCCCTCCGTTAGGCGTTTCGAGCGGTTCGGACGGAATCGGAAAAACCCGCTCGGGTTGTAGTCTTCGGTTTCGTAGATGACGCCGGTCTTCTTGTCGACCGCAACCGTCTCGTGCGTGAAGCGGCCCATCGCTTTGAGCGGTACTGGGGGCAGATTGGAGTTCGCCGACGCCTGCACCTCGAAGCAGTAACCGTGCGGTTTCGCGAAGCCGCCGGTCTTCGCCCCTGTCGTGCGGTTGGTGCGTATCGACGGCCCTAGCGTCGTCTCCTCGCACGAGATCCACGACCCCCACGGCGTCGGGCCGCCGGAGCAGTTAATGAGCGTGCCGGAGAGGCTAACGAAATCGCGAACGAGCGTGCGCGTCTTCGGGTCGATGACGAGCGTCGTGGTGCCGCCGCCGCAGGCCTCGTCGTAGTGGTTGGCGGCGCCGATGCCCGTGCCGGGGCGGGGAACCGAGCCGCCCGAAACTTCGTGGTTGCGCACGATGCGGAGCTCGCGGCCCACCTTAAAGGTCCATTGCCCGTCGTGGCGTGCGGGGGTCTCGCGGCCGTCGGACATCATGGTCTTCACCTTGCCGAAGACGTTGTATTCGAAGCCTTTCGGAAGGGCGAGAAACGTCTCGCCGGTGTTCTTCGTCGCGGTCGGGACTAGCTCGCCGTAGCCTGGGGCGAACAGTTTCGAGAAGTCGCCTTTCTGCGCGAAGGCCTCAGCCCGTTTGCCGAAGCTGCTGCAGGCGACGGCGAGGGAGCCGGATGCGTAACCGAGTGTTTTCAGGAATGAGCGTCTGTCCATGGCTGAGGGTGCGGTTCGTCTAAACATCTACGATAATCGAGTGCGCGAGGGAAATTCAATGACCGAGATCACACTAGCGGCGACCGAGGAACATATCGCCGATGCTCGTGCGCTCTTCCGCGAATATGAAGAGTGGCTGGGGATGAGTCTGTGCTTCCAGAACTTCGAGGAAGAGGTCGCGACTCTGCCGGGGAAGTACGCTCCGCCAACAGGACGATTATACGTCGCCTATGACAACGGCGCGCCGATCGGCTGCATCGCCCTGCGCCAGATCGCCCCGGGCGTTTGCGAGATGAAGCGGCTTTACCTGCGCGACGCCGCACGCGGGCAGGGTGTGGGCCTCAGGCTGATCGATCAGATCATCGCGGACGCGCTCGAGATCGGGTACGAGAAGATGCGCCTCGATACCTATCCGCCGAAAATGGGCAAAGCCGTGAGCCTTTACGAAGCCCACGGCTTTTACGAGATTCCCGCCTACTACGACAACCCGCACGACGGCGTTCTCTATATGGAGAAGACCCTCTAGATCACATCCCCTGCCCGAAGTTCCCGTACGATTGCGGCGACGGCGGTTCGTAGCGGTACGCCGGTCCCCCACCAAGGTCGGGGAACACCTGCCGGTAGGCGAACGCCCACGCCATCCATATCACCGGCAGTACGAACAGCACGCCGATGCACAGGGCGAGCACGCCGACGAACGCGATAAGGAACGAAAGGATCGCGAGCACGATGATTCCGCCGACGTTGGACCACGCCGCCCGAGCGCTTAGCTTCAACGCATCGATCGGGCTCATGTTCTCGTTCTCGACGATGATCGGGATCGCGAAGGCGAACGAGATCCCCCAAACTATCGCGAAGATCATCAGGAGCAGCGTGACCACGACGATCACCACGAGGTAACCGCCCGCGATCGCAAGGTTGCCCTCGTCGGAGCGGCCCTGAAGGATCGAACCTAGGCTCGCATTGCTCACGCGGATGGAGATGTCGAACCCCTGGTAGATGATGCTCGGGATCGACTGCACGATCCCGACGACCATCAGCGGCACGAATCGCTCGAACCCCTTGAACATCATCCCGAACTCGATCGGCTCGCCGCGCATCGCGCGGAAGGCAGTGTAGTAAACGCCGCCCATCACCGGCCCCATCAGGATGACGTTGAGGCACGGTATGCACGCGATCAGCACGTAGGTGAGCAGCGAGATGCCGAAGAAAAGCCAGTAGTTGGGCTTGATGAGCTCCCACGCGTTGCTGATGCAGCCGGTAGGGTCGATGGCTCCTTTGATGAATTGCGGATCGGGATTGACCATTTCAGTGGATCGGAAATGCGGCAAGCCCGCAGGCGGACCGCGACCGTTTTAAGAAGATACTCCGAAAAACGCGTTTCGTCCATACCTTGCGGGAGCGGGAGGACGCACGTTAGATCCCTTGTCCAAAGCTGCCGGCGTAGGATCCGGGCAGCGACAGTTAGTGCTGCCGGTGGACATGCAACCCACCGAGACAGCCGCGAGAATGGCCAGAACCGTGAAAGATGAGATCAGGTTCTTCATATACGTCGCGAGCGGAGTCTAGTATCACCGCTCTCGGGCGACGAAATCGACGCCGGTGAGGTTCTCGTTGGCGCTGACAAGCAGCGACGACCGTGTGAAGGTGTACCGTCTTGCCTCCACCTCGATCACGTACGATTGTCCGGCGGGAACATCAGCGAAAGTGTAATACCCGAACGTGGTGGTGACCGCGAGGCGGCGTTCGCCGTTCGGATAGGTGATAGTAACGCGGACGTTCCTGATGCCCCTCCCGATCGCAGTGGCCACCCGTCCGGCTATCGATACGGGTGCCGCGGTCGGAGCGAGCGGTGTCGCGAGAGCGAACGGAGACAGCGACGAGACTTCCCCGCACACATACCTTACGCCCTGCCCGTCGGTCATCCGCCCCGAGGTGCGATCCACGAACCCGTCGTCCTCGCCGTGCAGTAGCCGCAGCGCTAAGTAGTCCGGTTCCGACATCTCCGCGGGGACGGGGAGGCAGACGGTGACGGGGGGCGTATAATCGGCGGTCGTGGTGATTTCCCAGGCCTGGCAAGTGGGGCAGAATGCGTATCCAAGCGGTGTGTCTTCGTCCGCGGGAAAGTATTCGGAAAACGACGTCGTGCCGGCGGATTCTATAGAGGAGAAAGTGACGATCGGTCCGGCTCCCGCCACTGAAACGGCCGTCCCAACCGGGGTCTCGACGTCGAAGGTTTCGTCGCACGCGTCGCCTTGATCGTCGCCGTCCGCGTCCGCCTGTGTCGGGTTGGGCACAAGCGGGCAGTTGTCCGCCTCGTCAGCGAAACCGTCCCCGTCGTCATCCGGGTCGCACGCGTCCCCCGTGCCGTCGAGGTCAGCATCCTCTTGCCCGGGATTGGCGATCAGAGGGCAATTGTCCTCTTCGTCCGCGACGCCGTCACCATCGGTGTCCGTGGGCGGGGCGATGTCGCACGCATCGCCGATGCCGTCGTTATCGGCGTCTAGTTGGCCGGTGAAGAAGCTGGGGTTCCTTTCGGTCTTGGTGTTTGTCGTGAGCTGCACCACGCCCGTGCCGTCGGCGTTCATCTTGAAGAGCTCGGACCGTTCCGTGCCCACCGGACCGATCGGTTCGCCCTTGAAGAAAATGACCGAGCCATCCTCATTGAAAGTGGGCGAGGTGTTTGCCTCGGATGCGAGATCTCCCACCACCTCGGGCTCGGTGCCGTCTATGTTTATGAGATGGATCTTCCCCAGCTGGCTGCTTCCGACCGGGGCCATCGAGTAGACGATCTTGCTGCCGTCCGGGCTGAACTCCGGTGCGTCGGAATAACGGTTTCCCGAGTAGCCGTGCGTGGTGACGCGCGTCTGCCCGGAACCGTCGGCGTTCATTATGTAGACCTCAGCGAGCCATTGCGCGGCGTCGCGTTCGGAAATGAACGTGATCTTGGTACCGTCCCGGCTGAAGGCGCCCGAGTGATCCGCGCTCGGGTTGTTCGTTAGATTCGTCGCGGGCCCCGAGCCGTCGGAATCCATCAGGTAGATCTCGGAATTTCCGCTAGCGTTCGAGGTGTACATTATCTTCGTACCGTCGGGGCTGAAAATGGGCGTCGACTCATTGTAGGTGTTCGTGGTGAGCCGGACCCTCCCCGTGCCGTCCGGGTTCATCGTGTAGATCTCACCCGTAGCGGTATCGCGGGTGGAGATGTAGACCACCTTCGTGCCCTGGGGGTGCATGGACGCCTGGCGGTCGATGGCGCTGTTTTGCGTCAATTGCTGTACCCGGGACCCGTCGATGAACATCGAGTAGATCTCGTAATCGCCGTCACGGTTGGATTCGAAGAGGATGCGTGGGCCGTTTTCGGAAAGCGGGCAATTATCCTCGCCGTCGAGCACCCCATCATTGTCGTCGTCGTTGTCGCATGCGTCGCCGGTGCCGTCGCCGTCCGTGTCGGTTTGGTCGGGTGAGGCAACGAGCGGGCAGTTATCGCTGACGTCGGGGAAACCGTCGTTGTCATCGTCCGGGTCGCACGCGTCACCGATGCCGTCGCCGTCCGTATCCGTCTGGTCCGCGTTAGCGTTCGATTTGCAGTTATCGCAGCCGTCTGCGACGCCGTCAGTGTCGCTGTCAGGGATAAAGAACGATCCGGTGTACGCGTCGAAACCATCTATCGAGATCGGTCCGGACATCGATGAACCGTCCGCATTCATCCAGTGGACGCGGTCCCGCCCGCCGTCCTTTCGCGAAAATGCGATCTTCGAACCGTCCGAGCTGAATTTAGGTTCGCTATCGTCTATCCCGAGGACCGCGCCGGTCAGGTTGAGCTTTCCTGTACCGTCCGCGTTCATTATGTAGATATCCCGCTGTATCTGGTTGTCGACCGTATCGCTGAGTGCGTAGACGATCTTCTGGCCGTCCGGGGAGACGTCGTAGTCCTTTACGACGCCCTCAATAGGCCCGCCGGCGATCTGCAGAGCCGGGATTCCGTCGATCATCAAGTTCCGATACAGATAATCTGTTGAGCCGCCCGGACTGGCGAGGTAGTAAATGGAGTTCCCGTCCCCGCTGAACCGGGGGTTCCTGACCTCATCCGGCGGAACCCCGCCGGAGAGCGAAGACACCTGCCGGAAATTCGTTCCGTCCGTGTTCACCATGAACACCTCGTCGGGGGTGGTGCCCGAGCGGTTGTCCATTCCCTTGAAGACGAGTTTCGACCCGTCCGGGCTGAAGCTGGGTTCCATGAACCAGAATTCACTTCCATCTCCCGGCGTCAGACGGACCAGTCCTGAGCCGTCCGCGTTCATGATATGGATGTGGTATCCGCCACCCACACTTACATCGACAAACGTAAAGGCGATCTTGCTGCCGTCAGGGCTGAAGACCGGGTCAGTGCTAGATTGGCGAGCAGAGTTATTCGTCAGGTTCAGAAGGCCGGTCCCGTCCGGGCGAACCCTGAATATATCGGTAATGTCATCGCCGTTTTGATCGAGCCGCCCTTTGATGAAAAGGATCCACTGCCCGTCGGGACTGGTCTCGATATGCTTCCCGGGTTCCCCAGGAGCGTCAAAATCGATCTGTCTGGCCGGCGAACCGTCCAACTCGGTCATGATGATCCGGTTCTCGTACGGTCCGTCGCCGGACCAATAGACGATCTGTGCCCCCTCGCAATCGGCAAGGGCCAGCGGCGATTCGGCGGCGACAGGGCGGCCTGACTGCGCTGCGGCTAAAAACAATGCGGTCGAAACGAAAGCCAGTGTGATCAGGATCTTGAACTTCATAGTGCTGTACTTGTGGAGGACGGTATGACGGTATCTCTCAGCGGCCAGTTTTGTCGGGGTCGGGAGGAAAACGATGTACTACCGAAGCGGCGCATAACCCGCCGCCCGGCGTTGCCGAATGGACCTCACCTCTGGCCAGAGCGGCGGCCAGTTCCGCAGGATCGATCGCAAGGATCGCCGACGCTCGATCCTGAGCGACCTCGGCGGTAGCGAGGCCGCATACGGGGCATATTCGGCGCACCGGGGCCGGCCCGTCCGAGCGTATCGTCGTCACGCTCGAGCGCTCAACGGTTATCCAGGTTCGACGCTTGATTCTCATACTGCCGGGCTGAACGCCTGCTCCACTAAGGATTTCATTGCTCCACGATTCGTCCCGATGTTAGAATTTGGGCACCTTGCCTGGCCCGGTCGGATCGGCCTCACGGATATTCGGCGAATACGTGTCGGAATGTCCTTAATCGGGCGGCTAATGGTTCCTAATTTTTCCTAATCGAACGGTTTTATGGGGAATTTCCTCGGAGATGATCAGATCGCCTTCGGCGATTACCAGCTCGACCCTCGGCGACGCGTGCTGATGCTCGGCGGCGAGACGGTCCCGCTCGGTGGGAAGGCGTTCGACCTTTTGCTGGCGCTGATCGAGAATCGCGACGAAGTGGTAACGAAGGAATTCCTGCTCGAAACCGTGTGGGAGGGGCAATTCGTCGAGGAGAACAACCTGACCGTCCACATCGCCGCCATCCGCAAGGCACTCGGCGAGCGGAAGGGCGAGCACCGTTATGTGGTCACGGTACCGGGGAAGGGTTACCGGTTCGTCAGCGCCCTGCGGGAGGAAGAACGTCACGATATCGTCGTCGAGACGCGCGAAGTTCGGAGCATCCTCGTGGAGGAATACGAGGAGGAGCAGGAAGGGCCGGCACCCGCGCCCGTCCGGCAATTGACCTGCGGAACTCAGCGGCGTTGGTGGCGATGGGCGATCGTTCCGGGGCTTTTGCTGATATCGGGGGCCGCATGGTCGCTGCTATCGGGCCGCCAGGAAGCGAAGCCGCGATTCGACGCCGCGACGATGACCTCACGCGTGTTCTCCGTCCCCGGGGCCGTTCCTCAACGCGTCGCCCTCTCGCCGGACGGGCGGACGATCGCGTTCGCGAGCCGGGCGAACGGCAGGGATTCGCTTTGGGTCGGCGATCTCGAAACGAGTGCCAGCCGGCAGCTCACCGAATGGGCCGAACGGCTCCACAACGCTCTGCAATTCTCCCCGGACGGGAAGACCGTCTACTTCACGGTGAAGGATGCAAATCATCCCGTATGGACGCTCATGAGCATCTCCGCCTCGGGCGGGGCGGTGAGCGACTTCGGCGTCGAACTCGACGGTGATCTTTCGCTCTCGCCGGACAGCAAACACATTGCACATTTCAGCGGGGGGACGGGGAACGGACAGACGCTTTCTGTACGCCCGGCGGTCGGAAATGGCGAGTCCAGGGAGGTTTACCGTCCCACCGAAGGCCAGCGATTCGCTTCCTCGCAACTGGCGTGGTCGCCGGCCGGGCGGATCACGGTCATCGTCGGCGATGAAAGGAAGGAGAACTGCAGCTTCCTGGATGTGGACCCGTCGAACGGGGCGGCCACGGTGCTCGCGCAGCTGAATTGCGTAAGTGTTGTGAACTTCGAGTGGTTCGCCGGCGGCAGCGAGCTGGCGATCATCGAGGAGCTCCCGGACGACGCCCGTCGGGCTCAGATCAGGATCCTTGACCCCGCAACCGGGCGTAAACGCGAATTGACCAACGACGCGTTCCACTACACCCCTTTGTCGCTATCGACCTCGCCGAACGGACGCGTCGCCGCGCTCGAGATAAGGAATCTTCTGGACATAGCGGCTGCCAGTCCTGAAACTGGCCCCACGGCTGAAAAGATGCTGAACGGAGGTTCTAGCAACGAGGGGGCTCACGGCGTGGCTGCGGCGCCGGACGGGAAGATACTCTACACGGTGAAGGTGGGTACTTCCCGTGCCATCTGGGAAATGAACCCCGACGGAACTGGCGCGCGGGAGTTGATCAAGCCCCAGGAGGGGCGTGAGGACATGCAGATCAGCGTGACCGCCGACAATCGGTTTGTGGTTTTCGATTCGAACCGAACCGGACAATGGGAAGTCTGGAAAGCCAACCGTGATGGGACCGGGGCTACGGCTATGACA
>JAEZJR010000204.1 GCA_023415725.1 Acidobacteriota bacterium | reverse complement strand
GGGCCTGTAAAATAGAGAATAGCACTAACCAGAGGAATTTTCCACTACTTTTTGTACCAGCTTCCCCTCGGCACCCATTAGGAAAGGCAGCAACAGTATAACGGTTAAGCTATTGAAAATACAATGGATTCATCATTAGAGCGCAATCAAATAAATATCGAAGACGAAATGCGGCGGTCCTATTTGGACTACGCGATGTCGGTCATTATCGGCCGCGCGCTACCCGACGTCCGCGACGGGCTCAAACCCGTCCACCGTCGCATCCTTTTCGGTATGTACGAGGCCGGTAACACGGCCGGCAAACCATATAAAAAGAGCGCACGCGCCGTCGGCGACGTGATGGGTAAATACCACCCGCACGGCGACTCGGCGATCTACGATTCGATCGTTCGCATGGCCCAGGATTTCTCCATGCGCTATACGCTCGTGGACGGGCAGGGGAACTTCGGTTCCGTCGACGGCGACAACCCCGCCGCGATGCGTTACACCGAGGTGCGGCTCGAGAAGCTCACCAACGAGGTTCTCGCCGATATCGAGAAGGAAACGGTCGACTTCGTTCCCAACTACGACGATTCGCTGTCCGAGCCGAGCGTCCTTCCCACAAAGATCCCGCTCCTGCTCGCGAACGGTTCCGAAGGCATCGCCGTCGGTATGGCGACGAAGATCCCGCCGCACAACCTGACCGAGTTGATCGACGGCACGATCGCCGTCCTCAAAGACCCGGCCATCTCGATCGACAAGCTCATCAATATCATCCCCGGCCCCGATTTCCCGACGGGCGGGTTCATATACGGGCGCGAAGAGATCCATCGTGCGTATCGCACCGGCCGCGGCGTCATCCAGATCCGCGCACGTGCGGCGATCGACCGCATCGGCCGCGGCGAACGCGAGCGCGACGCTATCGTCGTCACCGAGATCCCGTTCCAGGTGAACAAGGCGAAGCTTCACGAGAAGATCGCCGAACTCGTCAACGAAAAACGTCTCGACGGCATTTCCGATATCCGAGACGAATCGAACCGCGAAGGTATGCGGCTCGTCATCGAGCTGAAACGCGATGCCGTCGCACAGGTCGTGCTGAACAAGCTGTTCAAGCTGACCCCGATGCAGACGTCCTTCGGGATCATCAACATCGCGATCGTCCGCGGGCAGCCCCGCGTCCTGAACCTGAAGGAGATCCTCGAGCACTTCGTCGAGTTCCGGAAGGAAGTGGTCCGCCGCAGGACAGAGTTCGAGCTTCGCAAGGCACAGGCACGTGCCCACATCTTGGAGGGCTTGAACAAGGCGATCGACGCTCTCGATTACATCATCCCGCTGATCCGCAACTCGCGTTCGGTGGATGAGGCGAGGCAGTGGTTGACCGCCAACTTCGCGACGCTCGACGAGGTCAAGAAATGGCGCGGCATCACAGGCAACAAACCTGAAGATCAGTTCCTCAAAGATCTCCGCAAGGTCATCGGCAGCCTCGAATTCACGGAGATCCAGGCACAGGCGATCCTCGACCTTCAGCTCCGCAGGCTGTCTGCCCTCGAGCGTCAGAAGATCCTCGACGAATACGAGCAGATCATCAAGCTCATCGCCGAACTCGAGAACATCCTCAACAACGAGCATGTCCTCAAGGAAGTGATCGTCAACGAACTCTACGACATTCGCAAGAGCTTCGGCGACGCTCGCCGCACCGAGATCGTCGATGCGGGCGTGGAACTTTCGATCGAAGACCTCATCAAGGACGAGGATGTCGCGATCACGGTGACCAAGGCGGGCTACATCAAACGCACCCCCGTCTCCACCTACTCGCGTCAGGGCCGCGGCGGCAAGGGCCGCTTGGGCGCGACGGCGAAGAACGAAGATTTCGTCGAGCACCTCTTCGTGGCCTCAACGCACGCTTACTTGATGATCTTCACCGACGACGGGCAGGTCTACAAGATCAAGGTGCACGAGATCCCCGAGGCGGCACCCGCCGCTCGCGGCAAGGCTGTCGTGAACCTGATCCAGATCTCGCAGGAACGCAAGATCGTGGCGGTGATGCCGGTCCGCGACTTCGGCGAAGAAGTTTACCTCACGATGGTGACGAAGCAGGGCGTGATCAAGAAGACCGCTCTCTCCGATTACCAGAACATCCGCGTGACGGGGATCAATGCCATCAACATCGACGAAGGCGACGAACTCCTTGACGTGATCCGCACGGACGGCACCTGCCAGATCTTCGTTGCTACCCGAGACGGCATGGCGGTCCGCTTCCAGGAATCGGATGTTCGCCCGATGGGCCGCGTGGCACGCGGCGTTCGCGGAGTGAATCTCCGCAAGGGCGATGTGGTCGTTTCCGTAAGAGCCGTTTCGCAGGAAGGCACCGAGAAGATCCTCTCCATCTCCGAGAAGGGCTTCGGGAAGCAGACGCAGGTGAACAGCTACCGCCTCACCAAACGCGGCGGTGTCGGGGTCATCAACATGAAGACAACCGACAAGACCGGCAAGGTCGTGGCGGCGTTCCCGGTCGAGGACGACAGCGAGATCATGATCATCACGCAGCAGGCGAAACTGATCCGCCTCGGCGTCGACAAGATCCGCGAAACAGGCCGCTCCGCCCAGGGCGTCACCCTCATAAAGTGCGACGAGGACGACTTCGTCACAAGTGCCACGCTTCTTGCTGGCGACGGTGAAGAAGAGGACGAGTAGTCGTTTTTTCGATACATAAAAAAGCCGGGTGTTCGATCGAACACCCGGCTTTTTTGTTTTGTCTACAGTTCCCAGTTCTCAGTTGCCAGTTACTGGAAACTCGAAACTGACAACTGGAAACTGTAGATCATTTTCTTATTCGAACAGCGCCTGCTCTTCTCCCTTTTTCGCCGGCATCGAGATGCCGAAATGCTCGTAGGCGAGGCGTGTCGCCATTCGGCCGCGCGGGGTGCGGTTGAGGAAGCCGATCTGTAGCAGGTACGGTTCGATGATCTCCTCGATCGAATCTTTTTCTTCGTGCAGGGAAGCGCAGAGGGTGCTCAAGCCGACCGGGCCGCCGTCGAACTTCTCGATGATGGTCATCAGGTATTTCCGGTCCATCTCGTCCAGGCCGTAGGTGTCCACTTCCATGCGGTTCAACGCATCGTTCGCGACGTGCTCGGTGATCTTCCCGTCGTGATCCACCTCAGCGTAATCACGCACGCGGCGGAGCAACCTGTTCGCGATGCGCGGAGTTCCGCGTGAACGGCGTGCGATCTCGTTCGAGCCCGACGCGTCGATCTCCACGCCAAGTATCCCCGCCGAACGCTCCACGATCGTCTGCAGTTCCTTCACCGCGTAGAAATCGAGATGGAAGATGATCCCGAAT
>JAEZJR010000152.1 GCA_023415725.1 Acidobacteriota bacterium | reverse complement strand
AAACGCGGACTCGAGAATTCTCGAGTCCGCGTTTCTTTTTCAGCTAGTTTAGGCTAAGGCGTCTGAGTCGGAAGCTTACGGTCCTTGAAGCTATCGAACAACTCCGTATGCCTGCTGGTCAGCGGGATCATACGGCCGCCGATGAACATATACTTGATGTTCGTCCGCGGGTCGAGCATATCGCCATCCGTCACTACAACGTTCGCCATTTTTCCAGCCTCGAGTGTGCCTATACGGTCGCTCAATCCAAAGATCTCGGCTGGATATATCGTTACCGACTTCAGGGCCTCTTCCTTCGGTAGTCCGTAAGCACTCGCCAGGCCTGCATGGTACGGGAGGTCCCGATTTTCCGCTCCGGTATCACCGGTCGAGATCGCGAACTTCAAGCCTGCCTTTTGGAGTTTGGAGGGCCCTTCGAACAGATAATCGTACGGATCGTCATCGCGAACGGGAAGATTGTAGATATTCGTGAAGATGACCGAGATGTTGTTCTTTTTCAGTTCATCAGCCGCCATCCATGCCTCTTGGCCTCCGCGTATTATCCCCTTCACCTTCGTGTCGGCGACGAACTTCGCGATCGCCCGAATGTCTCGCTCGCGCTCCGCCGGGAAAACGATCGGTTTCAGGCCTCGGACGTACGGCACAAGAGCTTCAAGGGCCAGATCGGTTTCAGGAGCCGGAAGGGTTTTGTCCTTCTCATAAGCCTCCATCGCACGTGCGTGATTCTCTGCCGTAGTGAAGATCTTTTTCAGCTCATCGATCTGCTGGTCGCGACGGCGGACCGCTTCGTTGAAGTCGATCTGCTGTCCGCCCCCGCCGAATCCTCCGCCAAAACCGCCGCCTTGCGTGATCCTCGGAAAATTGATCACAAGAGCAGCAGTCGGCGATAACGCCATCTCGGCTTGAGTCGACCCGTTGAGGTTGATAACGGTTGCCTGCCCCGCGATCAATCCGCCGGTCGGCGCCGCCATTACGGTGGTGATGCCGTTCACCCTCGTGACGTTCACGTGCGAAGAGTGCGGATTGACGCCGAGAAAAGCCTTCGCGTTCGCATTGTTAGTTCCCACTTCGGCGATATCGACAGTCGCGTTGGCTCCTTGCCCGATCTCAGCCAGGCCCAAACCCGTCGCCGAGTCGAACATCCCCGGATAAACCGAAAGCCCCTTACCGTCGATCCTTTCCGCTCCGGCCGGAACACTCGCCGTGGCACCGACGGCAGCGATCTTTCCGCCCTGGATGACAACGGTTCCGTTCTCAATGACAGGTCCTGACACCGGAACGATCCGGGCCCCGACGATCGCGAAGGTGCCCGCACGGCCCGTCTTATTCTGCTGCGAACCGTCACTCTGAGCGTCGACCGCTGCTGTCGCCGCAAAAAACAAAGAGAAACCGGCAACGCCGCTGAGTAATGCTTTCTTGAACCTTAGTTTGGAAATTGTCATTGGTTACCTCCGATCTCGCCATTTTCCGCGTCGTCACGCTCTTCTAACCTGCGCTCGGCCGGACGGGCAGGCTGAGAACCGCCCGTTCCCGGAGCACGGTTCGCATCAAGCCGCTCGAGTTCCTGTCGCTCCTTAGCGATCTGGTCGCGACGCAAAAGGTCGGCCCCGCGGTCGAAGAACACCTCACCCTCGATCATCGTGATGTCCGGGCGTGAATACGGGCTAAACGGATGGGCCGTCCAAATGACAATGTCTGCGTCCTTGCCTTGTTCGATCGAACCCGTACGCTTGTCGATGCCGAGTTGCTTGGCGGGATTCAGCGTGATCATTTTGAGCGCTTCTTCCTCCGGCACGCCGCCGTATTTCATCGCCTTCGCCGCATCGAGGTTCAGACGCCGCATCCGCTCGTCCGAATCGGAATTGATCGAAACCACGACCCCATTCTTCCAAAGTATGTATGCGTTGTAAGGGATCGAATCGTACGCTTCGATCTTGTAGCTCCAACTGTCCGCAAAGATCGAAACGCCCGCCCCGTGCTTAGCGATCTCAGGAGCGATCTTGTATGCCTCAAGTCCGTGCTGCAACGTGCCGACCCGGAAACCGAATTCTTCGGCCAGCCGCAGAAGGTTGAGGTGCTCGTCAGACCGGTAGCCGTGGCAGTGAACGAGCCGCTTCCCCTCCAGGATCTCGACGAGCGGCTGAAGTTCTTCGTCCACACGCGGCGGGATCTTGGTTTTCTTTGCACGGAAATCGTCCCAGGCTCGCTTGTAGTCCTGTGCTCGCCGGAAGGCATCTCGGATGACCTCCATCGTGCCCATGCGGGTCCGCGGATATCGAAACGTTTGTCCCGGCTGCGTGATCACCCGACTGGACTGCTTAACGTTTTCTCCCAACGCGAACTTGATCCCCGGCGGAGCGTCCGGTATTAGATAATCCTCCGCCGGCCGGCCCCATTTGAACTTCACCGTTACGCTCTGTCCGCCGATAGGATTCGCCGAACCGTGCAGCAGCAGTGCGCTCGTGACTCCACCGGCCAGGGCCCGATAAATGGTGATGTCTGAGGGATCCATGACATCACGAACCCGAGTCATTGCCGTGACAGCGAGTGATCCCTCGTTGATCGCGCTAAGCATAGAGTGCGAGTGGGCGTCGATGATCCCGGGCGATACGAATTTCCCGGTGGCGTCGAACACCTTCGCTCCGGTGCCTGCCGAAAGGTTCTTGCCGATCCGTGCGATCTTGCCGTCACGAATCAGGATGTCCGTCCCCTCCAGCGTTCCCTTAGCCGCTGTCAGCACCGTGGCATTTTTTATTATTACCTCGCCGCGTGACTGCCCGAACGCTATCGAGCCGCACAAAATTGTGAGTGCGAGAATGTAGATTATCCGCTTCATATTCAATGAAATTGCCTCGAATTGATCGCTAGGTCCTATGGATTCTTTGTACCGGTGATCGGCAACGCTCCCTGCGGGGAATCGACGGTGCCGTTCAGTTGGTTAGCCGTGATGGTGGCCTGCACGGTGAAGTCGACCGTTTGGCCGCCAAAGACGACGCTGCCGCCAAAACTGATCCCGCTGTTGGTAACGCGGCCATCCTTCAGGTTTGTAGTTCCGAGTTCCGTGACCAGCGTGCCGGTTAATTGGGCTCCCTGCTGGATCAAGGTGAGCGTGCCGGGAAGCGACTGCCCCGGAGCCTGTATCGTCACCGAGTAGGTTCCGGCAACGCTCGGCAGCGCCGACGGATTCGCCGCCCCATTCGGCCTCTGGCCTCTCCCACCCGCGGCCGTTGCCGGCGGCTTTGGTTCGAACAGCTTCCCGTCAACGAACACATGAGTGACGACGCGGTCGCTGCCGAACAGGTCCCCGCGGACCACGGTAAGATTCGCGATCTTTCCCGCCTCAACGGACCCCGCTCGGTCGCTGATACCGAAGATCTCCGCCGGTGAAAGCGTCATCGCCCTGATAGCTGCGTCTTTAGGAAGGCCGTTTTCGGTGGCCTTGGTCACGTTCGAGAAGAAGTCCCCAAGCGTTGTCATGCCGCCGTCCTGGAAAGCAAACTTTACACCCGCAGCCGCGAGCCGGCCCGCGGTCTTCGGAGTTTCGGCACGGAACCGCAGCATTTCCATCGATTCCGGATCTGCGTCCGGCGAGGCTGCGGCCGTACGTTTCGGGAAATTGAGCGAAAGCAGCACAGGGACGTTCTGAGCCTTAAGCCTTTCGGTGAACTTCCACGATTCCTGCCCACCGGCGATGATCGCCTTCAGGTTGTACTCTTTGGCCAGCTCGAGGGCCCTTACGATCTCGTTCTCGCGGTTCGCATTGAAGATCACGGGGATCTGTCCTTTTACCATAGGGATCAACGCTTCGATCGAACGGTCGGCTTCCGGGCGCTTCATCCCCTTCGGGTTGGCGTTGTACATCCTGACGAGTTCGTCGTGACGCCTCGCGTCGTTGAACATCTGCCGCAAAGCGGAGAAAGTTCCGAGCAGCGAACCGGGATAGCGACCGGGTATCGTGGCGAAGCTGACATGAAACGCCACCGGCGACTTTAAGGTCATCGCCGACACCGAATCGCCCGCTAAATTGATCAAAGCGGACTGTCCCGGGAATATACCGGTCCGTCCCGTCGTCAGTGCGGTGGTGAAGCCGACGTTTCGGTTAGCTTCGAACTGAGCTTCGCCTGCGGTGATCGACTCGATCGTCATCTCTTCGGGCCTCAAGCCGGCAGGATAATTCGAATTCGAGCTTGGTGCCTGGGCCGCTGCTGCCGCAGCCGCCGCATTCGGGCCTCCCCCTCCCGGACCGCCTGTGGCAGGCCTCGCCGGGGCCGCTACACCCAGGTTGGTCAAAGAATCAATAAAGCCGGGATACACTGTGAGTCCTGCTCCGTCGAACACCTTGGCGTCTGCGGGGATACGAGCATCCGCCCCGACAGCCTCGATCAGGCCATCGCGGACGACCACCGTCCCGCGCTCGATCGTTGCCCCGGACACGGTAACGATCTTCGCATTCCTGATCGCGTACGATTGCGCTGACACGCCCGTACAGAAAAGAACGCCGATCGCCGCAAACGCGTACAAAACGAGCTTTATTTTCATATTTGAGATTTTCAGTGAGAACTGGAACTAAATTAGGCAAGAGGATAAATCAAAAGCTCCGGATTGCAAAGCCGAAGCCCCGCCAACCCGAAACCTTTACAAAAACTTACGCAGAAAACTGGTGCTCTATTCCACCGGGGTTCCCAATCCCTCCGATCTCAGAAGTCGGGACTTCCGCTCTACGCCCCAGCGATAGCCGCTCAACTTCCCGTCGCTGGCGATGACCCGGTGACACGGAATGACCACGGCGATCCGGTTGCTCGCACAGGCCCTCGCGACAGCACGGACCTTTCGCCGGTCCCCGAGTTTCTCCGCGATCTGGCTGTATGTCACGGTTTCGCCATATGGGATCTTCCTCAAAAGCTCCCAAACCTGCATTTGGAATGCCGTCGCCTGTATGTCCAGCGGTAAATCAAGGCGTTTCTTCTTTCCCGAAAGGTGCGTTAGGATCTCGTCGACGAACTCTTTCAGCACATTCGCGTCCTTCACTACCTCGGCGTTTGGGAATTCATTTCTCAGGTTCTGTTCAAGCTCCCGGTCATCGTCCGCAAAGGCCACATTGCACAAACCTTTGATCGTTCTCGCGACCAAAATACGACCGAGCTCGCAATCGGTGATCGTATAGTTGATCGTCATCCCTTTCCCGCCCTTTTTGTACTCTGAAGGCGTCATGCCTAGGTTCTCCGACGCCTTTTCATAAAGGCGGCTGCTGGACCCAAAGCCTGCATCGTACATCGCGGTGGTCACGTCGCTCCCCGACCGCAGCTCGCCTTTGAACTTTTCCATTCGCTTCGCCTCCGCGTACTTCTTGGGCGTAACGCCGATGATTTCCTTAAAACTCCGCTGCAAGTGAAATTGGCTCAAGCCGACTTCAGCGGCTAGAGCATCAAGAGTGTAAGGGTCCTCTCCTCCAAGCAGGTCGCATGCTTTTAATATCCTCACAACCTGAGGGTCCACCCCCACGATGTCCTTCGGCCGGCATCGCAAACATGCCCGCAATCCCGCACTTTCGGCCGCAGCGATTGTCGGAAAGAAATTCACGTTCTCGCGTTTCGGGGTCCGAGCCCGGCACGATGGCCGGCAATAGATCCCCGTTGTCTTTACCCCGAGGTAAAACGTTCCGTCGAACCTTGCGTCATTCGTTCTCACCGCGTTCCAAAACACTTCCGTATCCATGCTGCAGAGTCTATCCCGTGCCGAAACTGAAATCTATCCGGAAATTGCGGTAGAATTTAAACTATGGGAGCGATCGTGCTTTTCGACGGGGTATGTAACTTCTGCAATTCCTCGATCAATTTCATCATCGAGCACGATAGCTCGGGGTATTTTAAATTCGCCCCTCTGCAGTCGGAGGTCGGCGAAGAACTGACGGCGAAACACGGCATAGATCGCGTCGAGACGGACTCCGTAATTCTTGTTGAAGACGAAAAGGTATACACGCACTCGGACGCGGCGTTAGGCATCGCGAGACACCTGAATGGCATATGGTCATGGGCTTACGCTTTTAGGGTCATCCCCCGCCCGGTCCGCGACCTGGCTTACAAGCTTGTTGCCCGAAATCGCTATCGCCTCTTCGGCCGCCGCGATGCCTGCATGATGCCGACGCCCGAAATCAGGGCCCGCTTCCTGTAGAACAGGCTGTTAGCCTGTTCATGGCTTGGAATAGGAGTTTTGCAGATCACCGACGGGCCCGATAACCCGTCGTACATTTGAAACACAATGAGCTACTCGCTCGAAACACTCGAATATTCAAGACTTTTGGAACTGGTCAGCCGCCACGCTCAAACGCCGATGGGCGAAGTGCGGTTCGCTGAACTGCGGCCCTATACCGACCGCTCGGCTCTGGAGCGAGCGCTATCTGCGGTCACAGAAATGATCCAACTCAACGAGGAAAAGCAAGTTTCCTGGTCTTTCAGCGGCCTGCAGGACCCGTCGGACGCCGTCGCAATTCTTAAGATCCGTAACGCTACGCTCGAGCCAAACCTGCTCCTTGAGATCGCGCGAGTTTGCAATCAGGCCCTATTTGCCCGTTCGCTGGTGCAGCCGGAAAAAGAGTTCGCTCCGGCTATCTGGTCGATCGTCGAGGTGATTCCTCCATCACTCTTTGGCGTCCTCGACCGCATTAACAAAAAGTTACTCCCTGGCGGCGAGATAGACGATTCTGCCTCGCCCGAGCTAGCCTCCATCCGCCGCGAGATCGCGAACCAACGCGCCCGTCTCACCAGATCTCTGGAATCCGTCATGCGCTCGGCCGGGGACGCGATCCAGGACCAACTCGTAACGATGCGAAACGAGCGCTTCGTTATTCCGGTCAAAGCCGACTTCCGGGGCAAGGTCGGCGGCGTCGCTCACGGTTTCTCGTCCAGCGGTGCGACAGTATTCGTTGAACCGCTCGAAGCGATCGAGGCGAACAACGAACTGCAGAATCTCAAAGGAAAAGAGGAACGCGAGGTCGCCCGCATTCTCTTCGAACTTACGGAGTCCCTTCGTGAACAACTCCCCGCAATTGAAGCAGCGGTCGAGGCAGTTTCTGAATTGGATTTCATCAAGGCCAAAGTAGAATTCGCCCGAAAGTTCGCCGCGATCGTTCCTGAGATCTCCGACGACGGGACCTTAGAATTTGAAGGAGCTCGACACCCACTACTCGAGGATAACCTTCGAGACTCCGGCGGAGAGGTGGTGCCGTCCAGTTTCACCCTTACCCGTGATAGGTCCGTGATGATCATCTCAGGCGCTAATGCGGGCGGCAAGACCGTCGTCCTCAAAACCGCGGGACTGCTTAGCTTGATGGGAATCTCCGGCATTCCCGTTCCCGCCAAGGCCGCCCGGGTTCCTTTCTACCGGTCCGTCCTGGCCGATATCGGAGACCACCAATCGCTGGCGGCGAACCTTTCTACGTTCAGTTCCCACATGTCGAACATCGCTGTAATGATCCGTGAATGCCGGCCGCCTTCCCTCGTCCTCCTGGACGAAGCCGGCACCGGCACCGACCCGGAAGAGGGCTCAGCCCTCGGCGTCGCCATCGTGGACCACTTCCGACGCTCCTGCGGGTCGCAGGTGATCGCTTCAACTCACTACCGCGGGCTCAAGATCTACGCAGCGAACGATCCGGGCGTGGTCAACGCATCAGTCGAGTTTGACGAAAAGACATTGCAGCCGACGTATAGGTTGCTTCTTGGCCTCGCCGGTGCTTCCTCGGGCATCGAGATCGCCCGACGTTTCGGCATCAACGATGAGGTGATCCGAAATGCCCGAGAAAACCTTGAGATATCCGCGCAGCAAGCCGAAGAGTACCTGCGAAAGCTGCAAACCGAATCGCGTGCTGCCGAAGATCTTCGTGTCGCCCTCGAGGAAGAACGCGAGGCGGTTGCGATGAAGTACGCCGGGCTCGAGGTTGAGGCGGTTGCGAAGGAGAAGGAACGGCAACGCGAATTCGAGCGGACACTCGCCCAATCCGTTGACGCGTTCGATCGGCAATCGAAAGCGTTTCTGCAGACCATCGAGGACAAGGCATTAAGGAACCGACTCGACAAAGAACGCTCCGCCCGAAAGGCCGAACTGAATCGGGCCATCGTTTCAAAGGTCGAGCCGAAACGTGCTGCCGCAGGCGTTTCGCAACCCGGTGCCGCACAGGCCGCTCCCGCGACCCCGGCGACGATCTCGGTCGGCTCAAAGGTCGTCACGTCCTTCGGCAATGTCGGAACGATCGAGAAAATGGACAAGGAGATCGCGGAGGTTCTGGTCGGGGGCATGAGGCTGAGAGAGAAGATCTCAAATCTTAGGCTCGTCGACGAGCCGAAATCGGACGGTCGCGATCGTCCTAAGCAGAGCATCCACAAACCGATCGACTCCCCCGATGTTCCCGCCGAATTGAATCTGATCGGCAAGACCACCGCCGAAGCCGATTACGAACTCGATCGCTTTATCGACGAGGCGTATATGGGATCGCTCCCGCGCGTGCGGATCATCCATGGTTTCGGTACCGGCGCTCTCAAGAATTTCGTCCATCACTTCCTGAAGAACCACGATCTGATCGAACGGTTCGCCTTCGCTCCGCCCGACCAGGGCGGCCACGGGGCCACGGTCGCAGAGATCAAACTCTGATCAACTGACAACAATAAACGAAAACGCCCGACGGATCGGGCGTTTTTCGTTGACTAAGTACTAACAGTTAATTAGCTGCCGGCGGTTTCGGCATTTTGTCCGGTGCGAACCGCGGAAGCAGTTCATCCCGCATCGCCAGCGTGTAAACACCCGCCGCAAAGATCATCGCGGACTTCTTAACGTCGTCCTCGATTATCCGCTCGTAAGTGTCGATGTTGGTGTGCCAGGTCCCGGCGAAATACTCGATCGGGTCCTGCGTGCTGCCGATTCCTGGAAGCCCGGCGTTGTTGAACGAGGTGCTATCCGTTCCGCCCAACCCGCGGCTCGAGGTCGGAACCACTCCGCCGAATCCAAAATCACTGAACGGCGCAAGTGCGTCACGAAGCACCGCAGCAGCTTCCGGCGGACCGAACACCGTCAGGATGCGAGCCTTCCCGGTACCGCTGTCAATGTTGAAGTAGCCGCCGAACTTGCTGTATTCCGCCGTCGGATTCTCGAATGAACCGAAGTGCTTTTTCACATACGCCTGTGAACCGAGCAAGCCCTGCTCCTCACCGGCCCAGCACGCCACGCGGATGGTGCGGCGCGGTTTCACGCCGATCGCCTTAAGGATGCGTGCTGCTTCCATCATCGTCGCACAGCCGACGGCGTTGTCGGTCGCGCCGGTGGCGGAGTGCCACGAATCGAGGTGGCCGCCGAGCATGATCACTTCGTCCTTCTTATCGGTGCCGTAGATCTCACCGATCATGTTGTAGCTCTGCGTCTCCGGAACCGTTCGGTTACGGATGTCGAACTCGAGACGCACAGGAACTTTGCTCGCCAGCAACCGCGTGATGCGGCCGAAATCTTCGTTCCTCAACACAACAGTCGGAACGACCTTCGTCACATCGAAAGTTCGGTTGTTGAACGCACGCACAAGTCCTCGATCCAGTTGCGATTCATTGATACGGACGAGTACACCGTTGTCGAGCAGGAACTTGTCGAGCTGCTCGTTGATCTGTCCCGGGTTAAGGGCATTCGGTCGCGGTGTAATGGCCTGCCGCGGGGGACCCTGTTGCGGCCCGGCAGGCGTACCCGCAAGAGCTGCGCACTCCTGCGGCGTCTTCGTCACGTCGGCACGGCAACGCACTACATCGTCGTTAATGCGCTTCGGGGCCTGCGGCGTTGTCTGGTCGACAAAGGTGTGCTTGCCAACGAGAACGATCTTGCCGTTGATGGCCGATTTGATGCTATCAAAGTATGCAGTCAATTCCGCCTGGGTCGGATTCTGCATCACCCGCGGGTTCTCAGCTGCGGGGAACTGCGGAATCTGGATGTGGAAAGCGTCGCCGGTGACCGCCCCCTTCGTTGAGGGCGTCCATGCAAGCACCTCATAAACGAGCGTGTCCTGCATCGGGGCCACTATCATGCCCGTGTTGCGCTCATTCACCCAGCCGGGGTAGCCGAATTCCCACGGTTCGAGGAACGTGTTGTCGAAACCCCATCGTTTCATCTCCTCGGTGCCCCACTTCGCGGCGTTATTGTAGTTCGGCGAGCCGGTCAGCCTTGGGCCGTAGAGATCTGTGAAGTAATGGATCGTGTTCATTACCTTCGAGTTCTCCGAGCCCTCTTTTCGGATCTTGGCGTAGATCTCATCGCGTGCAGGGACTCCGTTCTGTGCGAATGCGAGGCCCGGCAGGAGAAACGCCACCATCAGGAATAGCGAAATTGATGCGTTTAGTCTTTTCATTCGTGTAGCGATAAGCGGCCCCTATTTATATAGGGGGCCTGTCCTTCCCGTTTTGTTTGTCTTTCGCCGGGATGCGGCGGCAATGGTGTGAAACTACTACTAATACTCTACAACAAGGTGAAAGGTTTCAATAACTCGGTCTTTCGGTTGCACGCTTAAGGTCGCTTACATAAAAAAGGAGGGCAGCCTGCAAATGCAAGCTGCCCTCGAACACAAACAAAAACCGATCTAGAAAGAAATGGCTTCCGAAACGATCATCTTGGAAACGGGAAATTCGAAACGCCTTGGATATAGAGCCGAGTACCGCTTGTCCTTTTGCACGAACTCATTAGAGAACACGAACCTCAGTTCCTTAGTTTCCGGAGTTAACAACGCCTTTCCGGCATCGTCCGTACGCTTAAAGAAGAAGATCGCTGGGTCACCGCCGGTCTTCGGCGCCGTAAACTGTACCAACTCCCTTTCCTCACCCGCGTCGTTCGCAAGCGTAATGTGGCCCTTTACGTCTTCGAGGCTCATCGACTGAAAGATCCCTTCATTCACCGTCTCGCCCGAGGAGTCAGTAAATTTCGTGATCGTGACGACGTAATAATCCTTGCAGATCGCACAGTCAAGATAACCCTTTCTTGAGGCGTCGAACTTTGCCTTTTCCTCTGGATTCATCTTGTCGTATTTAGCCCCCAGTTGCTGCAGCCTCACCATTGCCTGACGCACATACGGGGACGAATGGAGGCGGATAACGACCGGCAGGTTCCCAAGATCCCGGCTCACGCTGCCCGGGTTCCCGCCACCGCGGTTCACGGTATCCCTTGAGCCGCGAGCCATCGACTGGGCTTCGGCCCTTGCCCCGCTTTCGATGGAGCTGTAGGTCTTGGCCCAAGCCGAGTTAGAAAGGAGCGATAGGGCTTCATCCTTGCTCCGCTCTGTCCATGGCTTGCTTAAGAATTTCTGACCAAAAGCGCTCGACGACAAAATGCCGAGCAATGCAAGACAAACGACTGTTGTTGAAAGTTTCATATGGATGGAAGTATCGAAAAGAACCGTTAAATATATACCTCAAACATTGCAACTCCAAAAACCTGGTCGCTGGTCCTGCTCTCTAATTTTATGCTGTGATCTCGCCGATCAGGTCGTAGTCGTGGGCTTCCGTAATTCGCACATCGTAGATATTTCCGATGACCGGCTCGAGATTCTCCGGCATGTCGTTTATCAGTATGTAACCATCGATCTCCTCTGATTGCCCTTCAAGCCTCCCCTGAAAAAGCAGATCGGATTCCTGCGACAACCCCTCGAACATCACCCTGAACGTACTCCCTATTTTCGCCTTATTGATCTGCCTGCTGATCTTGGCTTGTTCCTTCATCAGCCTGATCCTTCGCTTCTCTGCAACCTTCGGATCGATCTTGTTCGGCAGGTCGTAAGCGGGAGTGCCTTCCTCGTCCGAGTATGTAAAAACACCCACGTTGTCGAAGCGGCAATTGCGCACAAAGGCCAGCAATTCCTCAAAGTCCTCCTCGGTCTCGCCGGGAAAGCCGGTTATGAACGTAGTGCGGATCGCGATCCCAGGGACCTTTTCACGGACCCGTGCGATCAGGCGCTCTAACGATTCACGCGTCCCGCCGCGCTTCATAAGCTTGAGCACGTTTCGTGATGCGTGCTGAAGCGGCATATCCAGATATTTCACTGCTTTCGGCGTTTCCGCGATAGCGGAAAGAAAGGCATCGGAAATATGAGTAGGATATGCGTACATCACACGTACCCATTCGAGCTCTTCTATCTCGCCAAGGGCCCTGATAAGCGCCGCGAGAGCGTCCACTTCCCCGAGGTCCTCGCCATACCGCGAAGAATCCTGAGCTATCAGTACAACTTCCCTAACTCCCTGCTTCGCGAGGCTCCTCGCCTCTTCCACGATCGAGCCGAACCGCCTGGAGCGGAACGACCCGCGCATGGCGGGGATCGAACAAAAAGCGCACGGGCGGTCGCAACCTTCCGCGATCTTAATGAACGCAGTGTGCGACCGGGTAGCCCGTAAGCGAGGCGTATTTTCATCGTAGAGGTAAGTCGAAGACTTATTGCCGATCGGTGTGATGGTGAGAGCCTTCGCGTCAAACTGCTCATCTGCCGCCTTCAGGATCTCATTAACCTGCGAGGTCCCGATGAAGGCGTCCACCTCGGGAAGCTCTTTCACCAGGTCGTCACGGTACCTCTCCACAAGGCAGCCCGCGACCACCACACGCTTCGCCTTCCCCTCGGCCTTAAGGCTCGTTGCCTCGAGGATCGCATCGATCGACTCCTGCTTCGCCGATTCGATAAAACCGCAGGTGTTTACGACAACGGTATCGGCATCGTCTGCGCTGTTCGTTATCTGGTACCCGGCCTCTGCGAGTTGACCCATCATTACTTCCGAGTCGACAAGGTTCTTCGGGCAGCCGAGACTTACAAATCCAACTTTCTTCATTTCATACAATGCGCAAAGAACGCTTTAGCGTGATGAGCGCAAACTAATAGTCTAATTCTTTGTTTTGAATGTTCCTAACCAATTCTCGATCTCTGCTCGCTCGGTAGGACTGAGGTCCCGTTTCCCGAATCTAACCGAGTTATATCGATCGGTGATACCTATGACCTCCGGGATCGCGACCGCGTGTGCAAATTCCATCGGGGTCTGATGCGGGGCCCTAACCAGTCCTCGCTCGTCGAGCGCCCGGATCATTTGCTCATAAAATTCGACCCCCGCCCCTCTCGGCCTCGGCAAGAACCGGGTGACCAGCCGCGACCAAATGTTGATCCGCCTCAGCCAGCGCCAAAGAAAGAAAAGGAAAACGATTCCAACGACCACGAACGACACTGCGGCCACTGCGTACCCCACGGCTGCCGCTCGCACTTCGAACCCGTTGTCCCCACGCACGTCTTTCCACCATTCCGCTAGAAGTATCCTGATCGAATCAGCATACGTACCCGCGTTGTCCTGGAATTCGCTGAACCCCTTCTTCACGGAAGTGAACATCGACCGCTGTTCCTGGTTGTCGAACGCGACGAAGTACTGGATCCAAAACATTTCGAGGGCCTCAAGGTACTTGGAAACCTGCCCTGCGATGCCAGCCGGCGTGCCCGAAAGTTCCTGCCCTGCGGCCGGCGTAGGATCGAACGGCACCCAAACCTCTTCACCCGGGAAATATACTTCCACCCACGCGTGAGCATGCCTCTGGCGGACGACGAAAACGTCCGCCGTTTCGTTGTAATCTCCCTGTTGAAATCCCGTCGCTAAACGGGCCGCGATCCCCTGGGTGCGGAGCATCATCACCATCGCCGTCGCAAAGTACTCACAGTGGCCTTCGCGAACATTGAAGAGGAAATCCGCGAGCGGGTCTTGTCCTCCAGCTTTCAGTTCCAGCGTGTATCCGAATTGCGTCTGCAGATAGTTTTCAGTAGCACGTGCCGCGTCATAGCGCGTCCGATACCCTTTCGTAACATTCTCGGCCAGTTCCGATATCCGCGGATCCATTCCATCCGGGATCTGCAGATAATTGCCGAACTGGATCGGATAAGCCCCATTGTCCCTCCGCAGCGAGGCTTCCGGCGGCAGCGACGTATCCGACAACACCCGGTACGTTGACCTCTCACCCGTCCGCTGGAATGAGATTCCGCCGTACAGGTCCTTCACCAGCAATTGGAAATTACCCTGCACTCCAACCGCGCGCGGTGCAGCGAAGAGGACCGGCGTATCGAGCGGCTCAAGATAAACGGTCTGCAGTAATAGGCTCTCGCGGCCGGTGGCGTAATCGACCTGAATGATATCGCGGTCGCCGCGGCCTTTTGGTTCCCTCGCTTGGGGTCTGGATCGAGACCAGGTCTGACCGTCGAAGGTGTCGTGGGCCATCCCTCGCCACTTCAGATTCCCGCTTGCGTCGTTGCCTTCGAGCCTGACCCGCATCACCACTTCGTCGTTCTGTTGTATCCGGCCGATCCCGCCCAACTGGACTCGATCGGAAAATCCCGATTTCGTCGAAGGCCCCGAATTGTCGGCACCGAGCCCCGCACCGCCTACACGCGGCAGCATGAAGAACATCGGGGTTGCCAAAGCGACAATAAAAATGATCAATACGAAAGCCGTCGCCGGTATGCGGCCAAACCAACCCTTGGAGATCCCCGCCTCTGGGACGGCTTTTTTTTCAGCTCCGAGCCTTTCCGTAACGACGCGCCGCGTTTTCCGCATCTCGAACACGATGACCGTCGCGACGATGCAGAAAAAGAACGCCAGGAAGGCAGCAAAGTACAGGGCCGAAATGCTCATCCCCGCTGCCAGCAGCACCTGGAAGAAGGCCATTATGTACAGGAACATCCAGTCCCGGTCCCTCTTTTGCTGCAACAGCTTGATGCCCGAAAGCGTGAGGATCAGGCGTGCGAGGACACCGGGAAGGACCGCCTCTGAACTGGCGAACGAAAAGAATCCGGTCCGCCAAAGCGTGTAATAAAGCGGCACAGCCAGTACTATCATTGCTGTTCCCGCACGCTCGGAAACCTGCCACTTACTTCCTTCAAGGAACCAGGCGGCAACGATCACAACGATGAAAAGCCCCGTCCCGATGACTCCGAAAGCCCCCGCCACCCAAAGCGCGAGAAAACCGCAAAACACGGTAGCGTAGGAGAGTACTTTGAAGAGCTTTTCGAAATCCATCGCCGGCGATTCAGATTAGATGCCGATTTTTGAGGTTACGAAGGGACGAAACCGTCGGCCTGCCGAAGTTTATAGGGCGCTTTCTCAGATAATAAACCGATTCGACTTTAACGAACCATCTGAAACGCTCCCTAATTACAAAAAGCTCCGGCAATGACATTGCCAGAGCTTTTTGATAAATGGTCGGGACGGCGAGATTTGAACTCACGACCTCTCGCACCCCAAGCGAACGCGCTACCAGACTGCGCTACGTCCCGAAATACGATTTTTAGATTAGGTTTGACGAAATGCTTTGTCAAACGGTTGGGACATCTCCAAGCTAATCCGCCGTCTTGGAAACCAGCAACTCGCGCAATTCTAGCAGCTGTGCAGCGATCGACTTAAGAGCCTCGCGTTGCTCTCCGGTTATTGCAGAGTCACTATTCCGCGTTTCCTCATTTGTATTAATTTCCAACTCGAGCTCTTCATGTCCGTCGAACAGCATCGGAGCATCATCTTCCTCTTGTATTTGAGGAGCGTGGTCTTCCTGATGTTCACGCGGAACGATCTTCAGTTTCGGCGGCTCCCTCAGCTCCGATTGCAGCTTTTTGCGGGCCCCGGCGATCGTGTACATATCGTCGTAAAGAAGCTCCTTGATCCGAAGTGAGATCTCGACATCTTTGCGCCGATAACTTCGCTGGCCGGAACGATTCTTCTGCGGAGCAAGCTGTGGAAACTCCGTTTCCCAATAGCGAAGCACGTGCGCCTGCACGCCGACCAGGTCGCACACCTCGCCGATCTTGAAATAGAGTTTCTCCGGAATTATCACAGCTGCATGGCCCATAACTTATTGCCTTTATGTTAAAGTAGCTTATCGCCGTTCCGCCCCTATATTAAGTGCACAATGAACTTGTGTCAACGCGTTTGCACAGATGGACGAGTTCGACTTCATCCGAAACATTAAGAATACCCACTCGCTCCGGCTGGTCGGCGACGATTGCGCGGTCCTCCCAAAGGACGATGAGACCGACCTGCTCGTCACCGCCGATATGCTTGTTGAGGACGTCGATTTCCGCCTCGACTGGAGCGACCCGCACTCCCTCGGGCACAGAGCGCTTGCCGTTTCCCTTTCCGACATTGCTGCGATGGGTGGAAAGCCGACTTGGGCGTTGCTCTCACTCGGCATTCCGGAACGCCTTTGGAATTCTGAATTCCTCGACGCCTTTTACGAAGGCTGGCACAAGTTGGCTCGACGATTCGATGTCGAACTCGCCGGCGGCGACATATCGCGGATCGACGGCCCACTCGTGATCGACTCAACTGTCGGAGGTGTCGTCCCGAAGGGTAGAGCGATCCTTCGCTCCGGCGCTTCCCCCGGCGATGCGATCTACGTGACAGGCCCACTAGGCTCATCAGCAGCCGGGCTAAAGTTGCTTGAAACCGGCCGTGGCGACGACCCAAACTATGCAAAATTGATCCGCAAACACCTCCGCCCCGAACCGCGGCTTTACCTCGCCGGCATGTTGCAAGCGAGCGGCATCCCGACTGCGATGATCGATGTCAGTGACGGCCTTTCGTCTGACCTTGCTCACGTTTGTCACGCCAGCGGAACCGGAGCCCGGATCGACCTTGGATCGATCCCTTTCGAACCCGAGATCGCCGATCTCGCCGACTCTCCTCTCGATCTCGAACTCAACGGAGGCGAAGATTTCGAACTGCTTTTCACCGCCGATCCGAAAAAAAATTTTGGGGCGAATTTCGATGGAATTTTCCGCATCGGCGAGATCACCGGAGACGCTGGAATTATCGAGCTTTTAAGCGAAAATGGCACCGAAGTTTTGAAGCCTCGCGGCTACCGGCATTTTTGAAACGAAAAAAGAAAATTTCAAAAAAAGTGTTGACAGGCAATTTTGACCTGTGCCTATAATCCCAACTGCTTCGCCCCATGGCGGAGCGAATTTTTTGGAGATAACGAAAGTGATTCGAAGATCGATACATAACACAACGGCCATCGCAGGCACACTGACCGCGTTAGGAATGCGGTCGGGTTTCGCCTGGAGCGGTTGTACCTTTGCGTCGCTCGAACAGCCGAATTATCAACCCAAACAGCGCGATCTCGATCGCGCCGAACAACTGATCTAGCAAAGCGGGAGCGGCGTTCCCGCTCCCGAAACATCGAAAGCGGACGAGAAAGCTCGTCGTTGGATTTTTAGGAGCGGTTACGCCGGGGTCATGGGATGACCCAACGCGTAGCCGCTCCTTTTACTTTCGATGTTTGACAACTGAATAGCCGTTTTTCGCAGTGAGCGGAAAGTAGTCAGCAGTGAGCCGGATTCGGCTTCCACCTGCTTACAACTCACCGCTCACTGCTCACTTTTCACAAGGGGACGTAGCTCAACGGAATCAGAGCATCTCGCTACGAACGAGAAGGCTGGAGGTTCGAGTCCTTCCGTCCTCGCCAATTTTTATTCGATCGCACGCAGCGACACTTCCCATAACCGCATTGCGTTGTCGCGGTCGATCGCGAACGGCGCAACTCCGGTCATATCGGACGTCCGAGCTTCCGCCACATAGGTTTCATTGCAATCGACGAAATACCGTCCGCCGATCCCCTCGAGCAGCGGCGACGTCGCGACCAAAACCGACGTCGCGGCTCCCTGTTCTACAGTTTTCGTCTTTTCGGTGGGCGGCGGGTTCCCGCCGATGTACTGTGTAAGCTTCGTCGGGATCGAACCGGGCATCAGCGAATTGGAAGTGATCCCGTCCGCCGCCCAAAGCTCACTCGCAGCAACCGAGAACAGGATATTCGCCGTTTTCGATTGCCCGTAAGCCAGAAACGGATCGTATTGCCTGAACCGGAAATTGATGTCGTCGAAGATCACCGGCGAACGCTGATGGGCGCTGGAACTTACCGAGACCACCCTCGCGTTCCCGGCCGCAGCTAACGCAGATCGAAGCCAGAGGCTGAGGGCGAAATGCCCGAGATGGTTAGTCGCGAACTGCATCTCGAACCCGAGCGGTGAAAGCGAAAGTTCCGGCAACGCCATGATCCCGGCGTTATTGACCAGAATGTGCAGCGGTCCGCTCCATTCCTCGGCGAACGTTTTCACCCAAGCAAGATCGACCAGATCCAAACGCCGCACAGAAACATTTTCATTACCGGTGCTCGCTTTTATATCGGCGGCGACCAATTCGCCTGCGTCCGCGTCGCGAACCGCCAGCGTCACCTCGGCACCGGCCTTCGCCAAGGCCCTCGCGGTTTCGATCCCGATACCCGAGGTGGCCCCTGTAACGACCGCTCGCTTCCCTGTGAGGTCTATCCCCTCGACGACTTCGAGAGCGGTCGAGTACCGCCCGAATGGCGTTGTGATCAGCGTCATGGGCTCAATTTTACGGACGGCCTAAGTGCCGTGCAATCGATACCCACACGTTTCGGGGTCGTCTAATCGGCAGGACGATCGGCTCTGAACCGGTAAATGGAGGTTCGACTCCTTCCCCCGAAGCCAATTACTCACACAACCAGAGCGTTCCGCAGATGGCTACACGGGCTTGCCTTGGAAGCAAGTGTTCGCAGGTTCGAATCCTGCCGCTCTGACCAAGTTTGTACGACAGGCTGTTAGCCTGTCGCTCCGGCAGGCCAGTAGTAAAAAGAATGCGCACCCGTAGCCCAATCGGCCGAGGCGCTTGTCTTAGAAACAAGTTGATGAAGGTTCGAATCCTTCCGGGTGTACCAGTCAACAGGCGGGCATCGCCAAGAGGCCCAAGGCGGCGGCCTGCAAAGCCGTCAATCCCCGGTTCGAATCCGGGTGCCCGCTCCAAATTCGGTCGTTTGAATTCCGGTAATAGTGGCCCGATAAGAAAACGTGATTTCACCATACGTTCCACCGTCGATGACCATTTTCAGTTTATCGGCATATATCACCCTAGGGGCTGCCGACTGTTTCCGGTAGAACGAGTAAGCAACTACGGCGGTCGAGATTATCGGCATGACCCAAAATGCATAGCCGGAATCGAACTGGATCATCATCCAGACTCCGCCTGCGATCGCAAAACAGAACAAGATAATTGCCAGTCCGCTGCCCCATGTAGCCGATCGATACGTGCTCCAGCAAGATTTGCACATCGGAACGCCGATCACATGATTGCGACTCGTTAATGATAGGACAATTAGCGCCCCTACAGGCCCTAAGAGAAAACCAAGATAGGCAACCGGGCTTATGGTCGAATGGCTGAACACACGGTCGGAAACTAAATTCATTCCCGCACACTTAACACAAACTAAAAGTTGCTCCTGGTTTCCGGCGCTGTAACTGACCTGCGGAACAGAGGAGGCGGTAGTTAAGGGACGGGGACTTGTCATATTGAGGAAGATTAGAACGGTAGGATGAGTTTTCCGCCCATCAACATCTTACCGCGCAATTTTGCCTCCATCAATAAGATTCTTCATAAGTACTTTTAATTCATGTGGTTCGTAGCTCAACCAGGCAGAGCACCTCACTGTGAATGAGGTCGTTGTCGGTTCAAATCCGACCGATCCACCCAGTTCGACGCGGGGGCCGTGGCAGAAAGGCGTATGCACTTCGCTGTCGACGAAGACGATGACGGTTCGAGTCCGTTCGGTCCCGCCAATTTTCGATTGGACGTTTAGCTGAGACAGATCAGCGCCGGCCTGAAGAGCCGGAGAGTCTGGTGCGATACCAGAAGCGTCCGCCAATTTCGGCAGAACCGCCTGCGTAAGCGGGCGGCGAACAGCCTAACACCCAAGGAGACAACACCTATGTTTGCACTCAAGAGTTGCACCCGAATCGCGACGTGACCGCTCAGCTTTTCCTAGTTGATGGAAGGTCGCGTTGGAACCCGAAACTTATGACTTTCATCAACTATCTGAGGAAAAGAAAATGAGCAAGAAATATCACGTTCGGGAACGGGCGTTCCTGAACCTGCACACGGACAGGAGAGCGTACATAATCGCGATCGTCGAGGACGCCCGCGAGAAGCACGTTTGCTGCAAGGACTCCGATCATTACAGCGAGATCACATTAAAGATTGCCGATTGTTCGGACGAGATCCAGCTTTACTTCGAAATGGATACTCCCGAGGAACGCGAGAATAGCCTTCACAAGATCCGAACGCTTGCCGAGGTCATCAACGCGTTCAAACGTGCGATCGAGGTCGAAGTCGAAGTGATCTCGGCAAGGGAGTCCGTACCCAGACACGCACGTGCCGCATCGGCAGTGCACTGACCTCTCCCACGGCGCACCCGGCCGTCTCACCTCGGAGGCGGCCGGCAACGGAATCTAAAGTCTTACCAACACAAACGCGGCTGGCGGCGCCGGCCTGGGTGAGGGAATGCATTCATACATACCTTGGTCCGCAACGGACCTGTTCGTCCCTTACCCGTAAAAGCCGGCCCCGCGCCGCGTTTGCCTACCTGATAAGAGGTAGTGAGAGTTTTCGATCGGTAGCCAAGCTGGCCTAAGGCACTCGCCTTTTAAGCGAGGGATGCGTGGGTTCGAATCCCACCCGGTCGGCCATTTTTCTGCGGCGTAGCTTAACGGTAGAGCACGGTTCTCATAAACCCGTGGGTGAAGGTTCAACCCCTTCCGCCGCGACCATTAAGTCGGTACCGCCTGCGGTAGCGGGTGGGGAACATCTCAACATTACGGCGAATGCTGAAAGGACTACATCATTACAAATGACGTGGCCGCCGGTGCAACTCCGGCCGCTCCGAACAATTCACCGGGGCGTAGCTCAGTAGTAGAGCACGGAATCGTCTTTTCGATCTTGTCGCCGTTTCAATTCATTGACGGGTAACTCAGATGGCCAGAGTGCCGGTCTGTTAAACCGGAAGCCGCGGGTTCGAATCCCGCCCTGTCAGCCAATCCAACAGAAGCCTGACCGTTAGGGAGGGCTGATCGCAATAAACTTTCGCAGCGAATGCGGATGGAACTACATGGCTCATAACCTGCGTGTTGCCGGTTCGAGTCCGGCGGCGGGGTTCGCCCTCGTCTAGCTCAATTGGTAGAGCAGCAACCGTTTCATCAACACCTTGTCGCTGCATTCAAACTTCGGGTGAATGCCGAAGGGACTCCATCCACCATTGGTCTAGACCACCAATAGCGCTTCGCGGTGCCGGGAAAGCACCGGTGATCCTAAGCTGTTCACGCGCGAACGTCTTTTCACTTTTTTCACCCGTTCACTTTTCATTTTTCAGGAGGAAATCATGGCGAATAAGAATTTGTTCAAATCTATCGTTGGAATGCTCATGCCTAAGGCCGACGCCGTGAACGAGGCCAGCGGCCTGGCATACGAACTTTCACCCAATCAGGCCCTCGCGCAGTACGCCGCGACCGGCTGCTTCAACCACACCTTCTACGCTGACGCCCGCGAGCAGCTCGATAAGGTACTAAAGCTCGCGAATGAGGTAGAGCCCGATTTCGTTGCGAAGACCGCCGTCTTCGCTCGCGAGAAAGGCTTCATGAAGGACATGCCGGCACTTCTGCTCGCGGTCCTTTCGGTCCGCGACAAGGAGCTTTTCGAGCGTATCTTCCCGCGCGTCGCCGACAACGGCAAGATGCTTCGCAACTTCGTTCAGATCATGCGCTCCGGAGCGGTCGGGCGTAAGTCGCTCGGTTCGCTGCCCAAACGAATGGTCCGAGAG
>JAEZJR010000121.1 GCA_023415725.1 Acidobacteriota bacterium | reverse complement strand
GGTGTCGAGAGCTTCCCTTGCGAGACGCGCGGTGCGGATAGCGTGGTCGGCGTCGTAGCAGCCGGCCGTGTTCGGCAGGATCTGCATCTTCGGGTCGAGATGGTCAAGGAACGATTCGGTCTTGCGGGCGAGCGGGACGCGGTTGACCGCGACCGTTACCATTTCGGCCCCGGATGCGGCGTGAGCGGCCTTCATCTCGTCATATGAGCGATATTTACCTGTGCCGATGATGAGGCGGGATGAGAATTCTTTACCTGCGAGTACGAAAGTGTCTGACATGCGTGATTCAATTTTCACGCAAATACCCAAAGAAAACAATTCACCACAGAGAACACTGAGGACACGGAGAAAATAAGACCTTTCTTAATTCCCTCTTTGTGCTCTCTGTGAACTCTGTGGTGAAAATCCTCATCCACCGCCGACGAAGTGGACGACCTCGATGCGATCGTTATCGGAGACCTGGGTGGATTCCCATTCCTGTTTGCGGATGACCTGGCGGTTGAGTTCGATGGCTACTCGTTGCTTTGGGAGTTCAAGGGCGTCGAGCATCGCGGCGACTGTGAGGCCGTCGTCGAGTTCGCGTGCTTCGCCGTTGATGAAGATCGTCATAAGACGATTTTCATCTATGCTCCTCCGAATCGCAATATAGGCTACTTTTGCGTGATTACTCGGCGGAGTTCGACCTCTTCGCCGCCGCTAACGGCGCGAGCGAGCAGGGCGGCACGGCCTTCGGTGAATTTCGGGATGTGAAGTTGGAGCGAGGCGATCCCGTTCTTGTCTGTTTCCGTGTGGAAGATGACCGGTCGGAAGCTGCTGCCGAGAAGTTTGACCATTATCTTTGCCTCGGCGACCACCTTCGACTGACTGCCGCGGCACACCAGGAACGTGACTATCTTCGAATCGCCGCTGCGGAAACGGTTCGCTCCCAACAACTCGATGGCGAGTTTGCTGTTTGCCGGGCGCTCGCGGCCTGACATTTCGCTCACGACCATCACGGCGTCGTCGGGAACGATCACATCCGCTTCGATGATCGCATAATCATCGGCCTCCGGCTCGGGGGAGGTGCTGAGCAGGTCCAGTTCCTCATGGACGGCCGGTTTGGGTATTGGAGGCGAAATCGTCGGGTCGCTAATGAATCCATCGGGCGGAATTTCCAGCGGCATTCCCTCCGGTTTCGGGATGATCGGCATCCCCGCGAGGGCACCTTCCGGCTCCGGGGCACGGGCGGCGTCCTTTTCGGACATTCGTTTAAGGTCCTCGATGCGGCCGGCGCGTATGGCCGCGCAGATGGTTCGATGTTGCTTTTGAAGACGTTCGGATAGAACATCCTCATTGAGTCCCGACGCGATAAGGTCGTCGTAGGGCGTCCGCTTGCTCGCGAGGATGGTTCCGCGGTCGTAAACGAGCGTCATGACGACCGGGCGCGCGATTCCTTTGTCCTCCGTTTGGACGTGGTAAACCTTTCCTTGAAATTCGATGTCGGTGTTGAATCCGGTTATCACTTTGAGTGTGGCGAGAAGGTCCGCGGGGCGGGATAGTGTGGAGCGGCTTTTCAGCCTTTTAGAAAGGTAGCACAGCCGCCGCAACACGGTCAACGTTTTTGACAGCCTATGTGCCGTATTTACAGGGTTTCCGGGCGCCCGAGGGCCGATTTCTACTGCCTTGACACTGCCTGTGCGTTAACTTACGATAAAATTTGTTCCCGAAGACAGACCGGCCGCTGTGCGAGGTAAAATTACTCGCTTCTATTCAGCCTGCCGTTCATTTCACCGGAAACAGAGGTCCAGATGTCAAACTTCTCTTTAATGGACTACGCCCCGATCGCGATCATGTTCCTCGTCGCGATCGGTTTCGCGATCAGCCAGCTCCTCGTTACCCAGCTTATCGGACCGCGGAAGCGCACGGCAACGAAGCTGATGCCGTACGAGTCCGGCAAGGACCCGGTGGGTGACGCCCGCGGCCGGTTCTCGATCAAGTTTTATACGGTCGCGGTGATATTCCTGCTGTTCGATATCGAAGTCCTGTTCATGATCCCGTTCGCGGTGGCGTTCAAGAGCCTTATCTTCGCCGAAGCGAACAGCGGCATCGCCTACGCGACGATCGCCCTGGTCGAGATCATGGTATTCATCTCGACGCTGATCGTCGGGTACCTGTACGTCTGGCGTAAGGGCGTGTTCGATTGGGGCCTGCAGGCACGTGCCGAGGCGAGACAGGAAGCAAAAGCGATGGCGATCAAGCAGCGCCGTCCGCGCAAGCGTCCGATGCCCGCAAAAGCGGCAGCCTAACGAGATTCCGGCGATCTTAATTATATAGCCGGAATCTAATTACCTATGGGTTTAGAGAATCAATTATTCGAGTCGCTTCCGGACGTCGTGACGGTCAAATTGGATGCCGTCGTGAACTGGGCCCGGAAGAGCAGTTTGTGGCCGGCGACGTTCGGCTTGGCCTGCTGCGCTATCGAGATGATGAACACGGTTTCCGCCCGTAACGACCTTTCGAGGTTCGGTGCGGAAACGTTCCGTGCATCGCCTCGTCAGTCGGACGTGATGATCGTGTCGGGCCGTGTATCGCGGAAGATGGCACCGGTGCTCCGCCGCATCTACGACCAGATGCCAGAGCCGAAATGGGTGATATCGATGGGCGCGTGTGCCACATCGGGCGGGGTTTTCGATAACTACGCGATCGTGCAGGGCGTCGACAAGATCGTCCCGGTGGACGTTTACGTGCCCGGATGTCCGCCGCGGCCCGAGATGCTCGTCCACGCGATCACGATGCTGCAGGAAAAGATCATGAAGGAGTCGGTGGCGGACCGCCCCGATACCTTCGAGCCGGAATCACGCGAATCGAAGGTCCCGGGAACGCTCCCGGTTACCGAAGGTACCGCTCTGGAACGCGAGACCGAGGCCGAAGTCGCACAGAACAAAACGTCGCGGCCCTACACCGTTCCGGCACGTCACGAGCGTCGTCGCTCGTCGTAAGGAGTCAAGGCATTTCAGGCCACAGATCTACACTGATCCGCACAGATAAATCGACGTTTGTGCCCGTCAGTGGGGTCTGTGGCTAAGTCTTAAACAGATATGACCGAGAAGCTTCACGGATTTGTCGAAGCCTTAAAACAAAAGGACAGCTCCTGGGTCTCCCAAGTTGTGGACGCCCTCGGCGAAGTGACAGTTTTCGTCCCCCGGGACGCGATCCTCGAGGCGTGCTATTTCCTTCGTGACGAGCATGGTTTCGATCTGCTCGCGGACATCTGCGGTAATGACCGCGGGCCGGAGGAAGAGCCGCGATTCGAGGTTAACTACCACCTCTTCTCCACGATCCATTATCAACGCCTGCGTCTGAAGGTCCTGTTGTCGGAGGAAGATCCGACGGTGGAATCTGTAATGGACGTGTGGCGTACGGCTGATTGGCACGAGCGCGAGACTTACGACATGTTCGGGGTCAAGTTCCTTAACCACCCCGACCTGCGCCGCATTCTTATGCCCAGCGATTTCGACGGCCACGCCCTCAGGAAGGACTTCCCCCTGCGCGGTTACGAGCCGTACAGCATGAACTAAGATCAAAATGGCAACCGCAGTCGACAACATTACCGCCCAGGAAGGCCTGATGGACACCGCACTCGAGTCGTCAATGACGCTCTCGATGGGCCCGCAGCACCCCTCGACGCACGGCGTTCTTCGCCTCGATTTGAGGCTCGACGGCGAGATGGTGGTCAGGGCGATCCCCGATATCGGCTACCTGCACACGGGGATGGAGAAGCTCTTCGAGTACAAGAAGTACCAGCAGGGCATCGTCATCACGGATCGCATGGATTACCTCAATCCGTTGGGGAACAACCTCGCTTACGTGATGGCGGCCGAGAAACTTCTCGGTATCGAGATCCCTGAGCGGGCGCAGGTGATCCGCGTGCTGATGTGCGAGCTTCAGCGCATCGCTTCGCACATGGTCTGGTTCGGTACGTCGTGCCTGGACATGGGCGCGATGACGCCGTTCTGGTTCACGTTCAAGGAGCGGGAGAAGATCCTCAACATCATCGAGAACGCCTCGGGCGGCCGGATGACCCCTAGCTATTTCCGCATAGGCGGCCTGATGATGGACCTACCGGCGGGCTTTGAGAACCGCGTGCGGCAGTTCCTCGATAACTTCCCCGACGCGCTTAACACCTTCGACACCCTGATCACCGGTAATACTATCTGGCAGAACCGGACGCAGGGGGTAGGGATCATTTCGAGGGAAGACGCGATCGACTGGGGCCTGACCGGGCCGTGCCTGCGTGGCAGCGGCGTGGGGATCGATGTCCGGCGGACGAACCCGTATTCGGGTTACGAGACGTACGACTTTGAGGTGCCGGTGGAAACGGACGGCGACGTTTGGTCGCGGTTCCTCGTCAGGATGCGGGAGCTGCGGGAGTCGCACAAGATCGTTCGGCAGGCGCTCGAACGGCTTAAGCCCGGACCGACGAAGGCCGACGCCCCGAAGGTGGTGCTTCCGGACCGCAATGACATGCGGACGCACATGGACTCACTCATCCACCACTTCCTTATCGTGGCTGAAGGGTTCCACGTGCCCCCGGGTGAGGTGTATCACCCGATCGAGGCCTCCAAGGGTGAACTCGGGGTGTACATGAAATCTAACGGCAGTGCGAAGCCCGAGCGCGTGCATTTCCGTGGCCCGAGCTTCGTTAACCTCTCGGCATTGCCGGTGATGGCGGAAGGCGAGATGATCGCCGACACCGTGGCGATCATCGGGAGCCTTGATATCGTACTCGGGGAGATCGACCGGTAACGCATCCCGAGGCCGGTCTCTAAGCGTGACGGGAATCACGCCCGGCAACACAGATTTGGTTGAAAATACCGTTCCGGACGGGAATTCTATCTCGGAACCGAAGGTGCGCGGAAGGGATAGGGCCGAGCGATCGGCCCAGCAGGCGGATCAAGCCTCACCGGTTAACGCGCAGCTCGAACGATCAGCAAAATGGCTACAGCTACCCCGACAAGTTTCACCGACAAAGTAATTTATACGGACGAAGTGGCGGAATTCTCGCCGGAAGTGGTGGAGGAGATGCGTTCGCACCTGGCGAAGTATCCGCCGGACCGCAAGCGTTCTGCCCTGATCCCGCTGCTGTTCGTCATCCAACGCGAGCGCGGGTACATCGACAATGCTGGGGTGAATTTCCTTTCGCAGTTCCTCGAGCAGGAGATCACGGACGTGTGGGAAACGGCGACGTTTTACACGATGTTCAACATGCGCCCGATCGGCCGGCACCACATCCAGATCTGCAAGACACTCTCGTGCAAGATCATGGGCGAGCCGGAGATCACGGACCACATCTGCTCGAAACTCGGTATACACCCCGGCGAGACGACCGAGGACGGGAAATTCACCGTCACCCTGGTCGAATGTCTGGGCAGCTGCGGCACCGCCCCCATGATGCAGGTCGGGTTCGATTATTACGAGAATCTGACGAAAGAAACGGTCGACAGGATCCTTGATTCGTTGGGCTAACCGGAACCTCTTATGCCGTACGTGAACGTTCGAATCACCCGGGACGGGGCCTCAGTAGAGCAGAAACGACGAATCGTTGAGGAAATAACAAGCACGCTCGTGAACGTTCTGGGCAAGAAACCGGAACACACTCACATCGTGATCGATGAGGTTGAGCCTGAGAATTGGGGCTTCGCCGGGATGCTGACGCCAGATCTCCGCCGGAAAGCGGAATAACCGGATCAGCTGCTGTCATTATATGGAAATCAGAGCAATAGGTTGCGAGCCTTTGCAGCTAAGGCTGATGCACGTGGAGAACGGGCATACGCTGAAGGTTTATCAGGATATGGGCGGGTACCGGAGCCTTAAGACGGCTTTCGGGATGGCCCCGGCGGATGTGATCGAAGAGGTGAAGAAGAGCTCCCTTCGAGGCCGTGGCGGTGCGGGCTTCCCCACCGGGATGAAATGGTCCTTCGTGCCGAAGGATTCGCCGAAGCCGAAATACGTTGTCTGCAACGCTGACGAATCGGAGCCCGGAACATTTAAGGACCGCTACCTGATGGAGCGCGACCCGCACGCCCTCATCGAGGGTATGTTGATCGCGGGCTGGGCTCTCGGCGCATCGACCGGCTACATCTATACGCGCGGCGAATACAAGTATCTCATCGATATCATGGACGTGGCTCTCGCGGAAGCTCGCGAAGCTGGGCTCGTCGGTAAAAACATCATGGGTTCGGGCTTCGATATGGAGATCTACACCCATACCGGGGCCGGCGCGTACATCTGCGGAGAGGAGACGGCACTTCTCTCTTCGCTCGAAGGTTTCCGCGGGCACCCGCGAATGAAGCCGCCCTTCCCCGCCGTCGAGGGTCTTTACGCCTGCCCGACCGTGGTTAACAACGTCGAAACCCTCACGGCCGTGCCCCAGATCATCCAGATGGGCGGCGACGCGTGGCGGAACCTCGGCACCGAGAAGAGCGGCGGGACAAAGCTTTGGTCGGTCAGCGGCCACGTCAAGAAGCCCGGTGTTTACGAACTTCCGATGGGCTACCCTGACTTGGAGAAGTTCATCATGGAGGACTGCGGCGGGATGCTGCGGCCGGACAAGAAGCTCAAAGCGTGCATCCCCGGCGGATCCAGCGTTTACATAATGAACGCCGACCAGATCATCGGGAAGAACGTGATGATGGACTACGAAGGCCTCGTCGCGGGCGGTTCGTCGGTCGGTTCGGGCGGTTTCATCGTTATGGACGAGACAGTGGACGTGATGGAATCGACGAAGAATCTGACGGAATTCTACAAACACGAATCCTGCGGGTGGTGCACGCCCTGCCGAGAAGGCACCGATTGGATGGAGAAGATCTTCAATCGCATCGCGAGCGGAGGCGGCCGCCCGGAAGACGCTCAGCTTTTGCTCGATATCGCCGACAACATCGAGGGCAAATCGTTCTGCCCGCTCGGCGACGCCGCGGCGTGGCCGGTGCAAAGCGCGATCAAGAACTTCCCCGACGACTTCAAGAAATGGATCGCGAACGGGGCACCTTCGAGCACCAATATCGAGACCGCGAAGGTCTAGGCCCCGCAGCCGCCCTGGCCGTTCGCGAACCGCTGGAGAATCAGTTAGAATTTTAAGTTTGATCTAAGTGAGGTAATTCAAATTATGGGAAAAGGCGATAAGAGGACCCGCCGCGGGAAGATCTTCGCGGGGTCGTACGGCAAATCAAGGCCGAAGAGCGTGAAGAAGAACACGCCGGCCAATGAAAAGAAAGATTAACGTTCAGGCCTAAATGTCAAAGGAATTAGTCAAGGTAACCATCAACGGCCGCGAGATCGAAGCCGAGAAAGGCGCCGTTCTGATCGACGTGTGCCGCGAGAACGCGGAGAGCATCCCGTCGTTCTGCTATTACAAGGACCTCGCCCCGCAGGCTTCGTGCCGGATGTGCCTCGTGCGCATCGAGAAGATGCCGAAGCTGCAGACCTCCTGCACGATCAAGGTGACGGACGGGATGGTCGTGACGACGAAGAGCCCCGAGATCGAGAAAGCCCAGCGCTCGATGGGCGAGTTCCTCCTCACCAACCACCCGCTCGACTGTCCGGTGTGCGACCGCGGCGGCGAGTGCGAACTTCAGGAAGTCATATACGACTGGGGTGACCTCGAGGAGCGGTTCGTAGAACCGAAGAACAAAGCTCCGGAAAAATATCTTTCGCCGATGGTCGCGAACGACCCGCAGCGCTGCATCCTCTGCAAGCGCTGCACGCGTGTTTGCGACGAATGGATGGGCGAGGAAGCGATCGAAGCCGGCAACCGCGGCGTAAACACCGTTATCGGGACGTACGGCGGATGGCTTAACTGTTCGCAGTGCGGCAACTGCATCGAGGTTTGCCCGACGGGCACGCTGCTCGATGGCCTTTACAGGCATGAGACACGTCCTTGGGAACTCGATCAGATCACCTCGACGGACGTTTATTCATCCGACGGGATGCAGATCTCGATCGGGTCGCGTAGTGGTAAGGTGCACCGCATCGTCGCCCGCGACCGTTATGTGAACGGCCTCAACGGAGAGTTCCTAGACGTTAAGGCACGCTTCGCACACGATTTCATCAACCATAAGGACCGCATCAAGACACCGCTCATTCGATATTCGAAGGGCGGAAAGCTGATCCCCGCGATGTGGGACGACGCGATCAAGTTCATCGCGAAGAAATTCGCTGAAGCGAACGGTTCGATCGGTGTTGTCGCGAGCCCGCGGCTGACGAACGAGGCGATCTTCGCTCTCGGGCAGTTTGCCAAGGAAGCGGCAGGAGGCAAGATCGCCGTCTCGGACCGCGGAGACATGAGCTCGTTCTTCGCGAACCTCAGCGCACCGCTCGCGACGCATAAGGACATCCGCTACGCCAAGACGATCCTGATGATCGGCGGTGAACCGGAAGAAGAACAGACCTACACCGCAAAGCAGATCCGCCAGGCCGTCCGCAACGACGGAGCGAAACTGATCGTCGTCAATAACCGTGCGATCCGCATGACGACGAAGGCGACGCACTTCATCCACGCAAACCCGGGCTCGTACGAGGCATTCGTTCTGTACCTGTTCGGACAGATGGATCAAGCAGCCGCTGCCGAGAAGCTTGGCATCGATGCTGCTCAACTCGACGGTGTTCGCGAGACCCTCGAAGCTACGAACGGAGACTTCGTCATCATTGCCGGTTGGGAGCTTTCTCCTGAAGCCCAGGCGATGATCGCCGGATCGGCTGGGATGCTCGCGTCAGATGCCGGCCGCGTTCTTCTGCACCCTCTCCCGCTGCACAACAACTCGGTCGGAGCGATCGACATACTCCGCCCGGCGATGTCTGTCAACGAAGTGGTTGGTTCTTCAAAGGCAGTGCTTATCGGCGGCAGCCTTCAGGACCCGAGCGTTCTGGCGGGTAAGGATTTTGTCGTCGTTCAGGAACTCTTCGAAACAGAGACGACCGAATTCGCTGATGTCGTGCTGCCGGCGGCGAGTTTCGCCGAGGTGGACGGCACGTTCACGAACAATGCCGGGAACGTCCAGCGCGTCCGCAAGGCCATTGAACCGGTTCACCAGGCGAAACCGGACTGGATGATCACCGCCGCGATCGCCCGCGAAATGGGCGTGGACCTCGGCTTTGAGGCATCGGCGTCCGGTGTTTTCCGTTCACTCGCCGACAGCGTCGCCCCTTACAATGGGCTTCGCTATCCGATGATGAAGGACGAGTCGACTCCGGTTCAGGCGAAACATGACATCGCCCAACAAGGCCTCGCCGGCGTCATCGAGGCGATGAAGAAGCATCTTGACGAACTGCAGCCCGCCGAGAAGATCACGGAAGTGATGCACATCGGCCATAAACTGCACCGCATCACGACGATGACGGGCAAAACGGCGCAGTTCCACCTGCTGGCCAAGGGCAATCCGAAACCAGAAAGCCTATTCGTTTCCCCGGTCATCCAGTTCGGACTGGACGGCGACGGCGAAAAGGAACTTGCCGCCACGGTGAGCATCAGGGACAGGGTTTAGTTACAGCATTCGAGGGCCGCGAACCCCGTCCCTCGAATTCCAAAGGCTTCGCGAATAAAGTGTGCGGAGCTAACGCGCCTGCAGGAAAATGCGGGCACGATGGATCTTTATGGAATCTGCTCTTAAGACCGCATTTCCATTCATAGTCTACGCCGTCGGTGCGCTCGTAGCGTTCCAGATGGTGCTGATGATCGTCGCGTACACGGTGCTCGCCGAGCGTAAGGTGCTCGGGTGGATGCAGGGACGCATCGGGCCGAACCGTGTCGGGCCGTGGGGCGTTTTGCAGCCGTTCGCGGACCTCCTGAAGTTCATCTTTAAGGAAGATCTCGTCCCGGATAAATCCACCAAGTTCGTTTACTTCCTCGCTCCACTCGTCGCTCTCACGTGCGCGTTGCTGCCGATGGTGGTTTACCCGTTCGGCCCGCGTATCGCGGACCCGCTTGGCTGGCTGGTGCCCCTTCTGCCGGCGATCCCGGTCGGTTCGGAGCCGAACTTCGTCGCATGGGTGGCGGAGCAGGCCCGGAACATGCCGCTCACGCTGGCCCGCATCGATATCGGCGTACTCTTCGTTCTTGGCATCACCTCTGTAGGCGTTTACGGCATCGCTCTCGCGGGCTGGTCGTCGAACAGCAAATACAGCCTCATGGGCGGTCTGCGATCGTCGGCACAGATGATCTCGTACGAGCTTGCGATGGGGGCGTCGGTGCTTGGCGTCGTGATGCTCGCGGGATCACTCGACCTGAACACGATCATCTACGCACAGATCAATTCCCCGTTCCGCTGGTTCATCATCCCGCAGATCATCGCTTTCGTTGTGTTCCTGATCTCGGCGTTCGCGGAAACGAACCGCGTACCGTTCGACCTTCCGGAAGCGGAGACCGAACTTGTCGCGGGGTTCCACACGGAGTATTCGGCACTGAAGTTCGCACTGTTCTTCATGGCGGAATACGTGAACATGTTCACGGTTTCGGTGATGTGCGTGACGCTGTTCCTGGGCGGATGGTATGTGCCGGGGCTCGGGCGGATCCTTGAGCCGGGCTCGATCGCGTACGCGATCGTCAGCCATTTTGCTTTCATCGCCAAGATCTGTGCGTTCCTTTTCCTTTATATCTGGGTGCGCGGTACGCTGCCGCGTTTCCGTTTCGACCAGTTGATGAATTTCGGGTGGAAGTTCCTTCTTCCGGTGGCGATCGCGAAGCCGGCAAACAAGAAGAACAAGACGGTCGAAGCCATAAAAGAGAATCAGCGACAGATGAACACGGA
>JAEZJR010000289.1 GCA_023415725.1 Acidobacteriota bacterium | reverse complement strand
CTCCACGATCGTCTGCAGTTCCTTCACCGCGTAGAAATCGAGATGGAAGATGATCCCGAACCTTCCCCGCAAGGGGGCAGTGATCAGCCCGGGGCGCGTTGTTGCGCCGACGAGTGTGAACTTCGGCAGGTCGAGCTTGATCGACCTCGCCGCCGTCCCCTGCCCGATCATCAGGTCGAGACTGTAATCCTCCATCGCAGGATACAGGATCTCCTCGATCGCCGGGTTCAACCTGTGGATCTCGTCGATGAAGAGAACATCCCCCTCTTCCAGGTTCGTTAATATCGCCGCCAGGTCGCCAGCCTTCTCGATGATCGGCCCGGCAGTAGTCTTCAGCGTCGAACCCATCTCGTTCGCGACGATGTTCGAAAGCGTCGTTTTACCGACCCCCGGAGGGCCCGTCAACAAAATATGGTCCAACGCCTCCCGCCGCTTCAACGCCGCCGTCATGAACACGCGAAGATTATCCTTAACCTTCGCCTGCCCGATGTATTCGGAAATAGAAGCCGGCCGAAGCGACGCCTCGAAGCGCTTTTCATCCGGTGTCAGATCCTCGTGCCTGATGTCTACTGCAGTTAATTCACTCACAAACTTTTTCTTTCCTTTGGGCCCTCAGTAAGCCTCCCTAAATCGCGATTATCGTATATCGTCGGGTCGGTCCGAATTGTATGTTGCTTCGATAAGGTCGAAACTTAATTGGGCATAGTCCGGAGCATTTCTGAGGCGGTTTAGGATCGCTTGGCGGCCAGCCCTTGTTTTAGACCGTTCGAGTCGAAGAAGATCTTTTTGCACCTCGAACGCGACAAAATGGAATCTGTCAGCCGCGGAAGGTAGGAACGTGTCATTGGCCAAACTGTACTCGAATTCCGTTCCAACCGACGACCGACCTTGGCTTTCGTCAGGTGGATTCAAAGATATGCTTGTGTGGTTTCTCAAACCTGCTTCCAAAGTAGTGTGCTCGGTGAAGTTCGTTTCAAAATTTTCTGTTACTCGGCCAATAACCCTTACCTCAGAACCTATCGGATACTTTGCTTTCAAACTATCGATCCCGAATCCGCCCTCGCTGCAATCCGCCATTCTTCGGGTGGGAAACACAATATACTGGCTCGGACCCACGGCCGGAAACACAGCATGCGTCACCTCAATCCTTAAGCCAAAGACTTGGGGCGGTGATGCCTTGTGCTTTGCAGGTGTCGTATAACCCATCACCTTTCCCAGAAATACTGACGTTTCACGATCAAACCCACCGATCAGTGAACCCGGTGTCGTACACGCAAAGGCTGCGTGGAAAAACGCAAACAGTGCTATGACAGCCTGGACCTGAGTAACTACTTTAAAAAGTAATCGAATATGACTTTCGAGAGAAAATGGTTTCGAACCACCAAACTTATGACGTTTCCTCATAAGAGCCTACCTTTCGCATAAACTGCCAGAAGATCGATCAAAAAAACACGCCGTGCAGCGCTTGAACCGCAGCCAAATGCTGTTTTGCTCTGGCCAACTCTTATGTCCAATCTTCTGCGATCAACCCTGGAACTTGCTCGAAATCAGATAAATTCCTGGTTACGAGGAGTCCCTTGTTCGCGATCACGATCGATGCGATCTTCAGGTCCCTGGTGCCGATACGTATTTTCCGGGCTCTCAACTCGTCAAATACCTTCGCGGCCTTTTCGTCAAAATCTACTACGGGTGTATTGCGGTAACTCTCAAGAAAGCGATGCAGCCGTTCATATCCTACTACCTGCTCATCCAGATTCTTGCAGCGGGCAATGAACGAAAGCCAGCCACGCATCTGTTCCTCAAATGAAATTATCGTCGTGCAGATTTCCTCTGCCCGGTGTTGGTCCAGTGCTGCGAGGAGCTTGGACGCCTCTAGCGATCGTTCCCGTTCAAGCAGACTCAGACAATCCGTGTCGAGGACGATCATTTCCCAACTTCTCCGTTGAGACGCTGGGCTTCGCGCCACTCGCGCCCGAGGCGCATCGCTTCCGCATGGCTCGAATCGCCCTCAAACAATCCTGCTCGCCCCCTCCACCAGGGATCCCTGCCTTCGATCCTCTCGATCTTCGTCTTAAGTGAAGAGATCTCATTCTCCAGGACTACGATCCGGGTTTCTATATCGGTTTGATTCATACGCTTTTCCTCGAGTTAAATTGTATCACGCGATCAAAAGAGCATTCCCTTGTTCCACAAAGCCAATACGTCCATCGAAAAAGCCACCGTGCAGTGCAGTATCAGCCCGAGCCAGATACTGCCGTTCTTGTATGAGAGCCACCCTAAGAATATCCCGGCAGCGATCGCGGCAAGAGTCTCGGCCGGCGGTTTGCTGAAGTGGATCATGCAATACGGCACGGTCATCACAAAGATCGAGTAGAGCCCGAGCGAGCGTTTCAGGCTGTGCACGAGAAAGCCCCGGAAGAAGAACTCCAGCCCGAAGAACTGTGCGAAGTAGATCAGCTCCCAGATCAAAAGCGTCTGCCCGATGTAGGACTCGCCATTGTAGATCTTCAGGAACGGGTACTTCGCCGAGAAGCCGTCTGTCAGCGACATCCAGTAAGTGACAGGCAGCATCACCGCGACGCAGGCTCCTAGCAGTTTGGCGAAGCCCGGCTCGATCGCGGCCTTCAGTCCGTAATCCGAAAGCCTCTCCTTATAAAGGAACTTGACCGCGAGCGCAGGCAGCAAAAAGTAAAAGATCGAAACGACGAACACCCACCAACCTAGTCCCGGCAGATTGTTCTCGGACGAATACGCGATCCAATTCCCAAGATCCGAGAACGAGGTCCCGCTCAACCATTTCGCCGCGACCTCAGGGTTCTTCAGGTAAAAGATCCCGGTCAGGCCCGCCGCGGCGTAGACAAGCGCGAAAACCGCCTTGCGGTCGAGTTCGGAAATGTCATTTCGTATGTGATCGAGGATCTCCAGCATCGTAAAAATTACATGAGCGCCATTGTCGCTGTCGGGCCGCCGTCGCTGCGTTCGGCGCCGTTGTCGCCATCGCGAAAAGGCCCGTCCCACCTTGACGTCGCACGTCTCAACTGCGTCTCATTTGTCACCCTTGCGCGTCTCATTCGCGTCTCATTTGTTAGCCTTGCGGTCTCATTTGTGTCTCACGCGAAGCATCAATGACGCATTACTTGGCGAGTTTCTGGAGGGCGGCACGGAGCAGTTTCTGGACGCTGGGCTCGACACCATCATTGCGAACTTGCTGCAGGGCCTTATCGGCGGCGTTACGCTGGTATCCCAGGTTCACCAGAGCCGACAGCGCATCCTCATAAACGTCATCCGCTCCGACAGCCCCGACAGCAGCAGTGGAAATCCCAGCCGGAACGCCCTTCGCCAGCTCGCCGATCTTGTCCCGAAGCTCGATAACAAGCCGCTCCGCCGTCTTTTTCCCGACGCCGGGGATAGCAGTAAGCTTGCCCAGATTCTCCGTCCGGATCGCCGCTATGATCTCGTCGGCGTTCATACCCGAAAGCATCGCGATGCCGCTCTTGGCCCCGATCCCCTGAACGGAGATCAGCTTCAGGTAGATGTCCCGCTCACGAGCCGTATGGAAGCCGAAAAGCTGGATCGCATCCTCCCGCACGTTCGTGTAGATGCGAAGCTGCACATCGTCGCCCACCTCGCCCAGTTCGTAAAAGGTGGACAAGGGGATCGAAACCTCATACCCGACCCCGC
>JAEZJR010000260.1 GCA_023415725.1 Acidobacteriota bacterium | reverse complement strand
AACGTCGGATCTTCGCTGCTACCGTTACACCGAGAATCACCCCGCGTTAGATAACTTCTCATACGATCCAGAAGAATCGGGTCGGCTCGAACTCTGAGCCCTGCGCCCTTGCCTTGTATTTGAGGCCAAGAGCGCGACCAGCGCCGGCGACCTGTCCGTGCGTACGCGAACCCCGAATCCTTCCGTCGATCGCAAGGAATATACAAATTAATGAGTTTTAAAGACTTAGGCTTGCACTCCGCCATCGCGGACCGGTGCGAGCGCGTGGGTTATATTGAGCCCACACCCATTCAAAAACAGGCCATCCCGGTAGTTCTCGAGGGTGGCGATATCATCGCCTGCGCCGAGACCGGCACCGGCAAAACCGCGGCATTTCTGCTGCCGATCATCAATCAGCAGGCCCGCCAGCTTAACAAACGCGGCCTCCGGGTTCTGATACTTTCGCCTACACGCGAATTGACAACCCAGATCGAAGCGGTCTGCAAGCAGTTCCTGCCGAAAGGGTTGACCTGCGCGGCCGTCATCGGCGGCACGGGCTACGGCAAGCAGGAACAGGCCCTTAGGAAGGGCGTGAACATCCTGATCGCCACTCCAGGCCGTCTGATGGATTTCATGGAGCAGGGTTTGGTCGATTTCAAAGATCTCCAAACCCTCGTGCTCGATGAAGCCGACCGGATGCTCGATATGGGCTTCCTCCCGGCGATCAAGCGGATCGTGAAGGCGATCCCCGAAAAGCGCCAAACACTGTTTTTCTCCGCGACGATGGCCGGCGAGATCGAAACCGTCGCGATGTCGATCGTGAAGGACCCGGCCTGGATCGAGGTGTCCAAACGCGGCACTACGGCCGCCACGGTCGATCAAAAGGCATACCCGGTCGCACAGCAGCACAAACTGCCCCTGCTTCTGGAACTCCTTGAAAAAGAACAGTTTGAGCGTGTATTGGTCTTCACCCGCACGAAGCGCGGGGCCGACCGCATCGCCCATATCCTGGAAAAACGCGATCACAAATCGCACCGCATCCACGGCGACCGCTCCCAGTCGCAGCGTGAGGCCGCTCTGAAGGCATTCAAGACCGGCAAGGCCCGCATCCTCGTCGCAACGGACGTTGCGGCCCGAGGAATCCACATCGATTCGGTCTCACATGTGATAAACTATGATATTCCGGAGGTTCCCGAGGATTACGTCCACCGTATCGGGCGCACCGGAAGAGCGGGCAATACGGGCCGGGCGATCACTCTTTTCACGATCGCGGAAGAGCATTCGATGAGGGCGATCGAGCGGCTTACCGGGCAGTCGGTTGAGCGTGTATTATTGCCCGATTTTGGAGGCGAGATGACCGCCTCAGTTAAGCCGGCGAGCTCTGGCCGTGCACCGGTGCGAAACGTCCGTTCCTTCGGGCGACGCCGCCGGTAACAGAGCCAAGATAAAGAAATGGCAGCTAAAGTTGAAAAATATGCAGTCGGCGACAAATTGCCGATGATGTGCTCCTCCTGCGACTCTGAGAAGGAACACACCGTTCAGACCGTTACCAAATTGGGCAAGATCACCTCTGCGGTGTGCGATACATGCCAGACCTCCAGCACCTTCAAGAGTGGTGTGAAGACGTCAGTAGCGGTCGGTAAAGGCAAAGCGGCAACCCCCTACGACAGGACCCGTAAGTATAAAAAGGGACAGGCCATGATGCACGAGAAGTTCGGCCACGGTGAGGTTACCGCCGTCCTCGAGCCGCAGAAGATCGACGTGCTGTTCGGTGACACGACCCGGCGATTGATACACGCTCAGGAGCAATCCAGCTAGAAGAACAAGAAAGGCCCGCACTGTAACGTGCGGGCCTTTCTTTTTGTCAGTTTCCCGTTTCGGCTTACTTCCTGCGAAGTATCAGGCCCAGCACGAGCCCGACGGCCGCCGAGATCAGTATCGTCTGGCCCGGCTTCTGCCTGGCGAATTCCTTAGCGTCCTCTACGATCTGCTTCGGATCCTTGTCCTGAAGTTCCTTCAGCTTATCGCCTGCCCAGGCCATCCTCTCTTCGGCAAATATCTTTGCCTTCCCCGCCGCGTCCTGCAATCGCTGGCCATATTCCTGTGCCTGCATCCTGAGATCTCCTAAATACTCATCATCCTGCCCTTCGTCCGGCAGCACCGGCACGAGGCTCTGTTCCAATTCCTTTTCAGCTTTCTTGACTTCAGCTTCAAATTCCGACATCTTCTATTCCTCCCTACCCCTTTTTCGCCCCCGAGCACTTTCCGGGGGTTGATGTTTCGGCCGACTCTTAAAACCGCCCTACACGAACTGGCATTACGACCGGCGGCCAGAAAATGTTCCCGAATTCAACAAGCCATGATACTCATAGTCGTGCTTTTCCGCGTTAATTATTTTTAGGGCTGCGTCGTCACGCAGCCATCGCTTTCTTTGATATTAAAATTTTACTAAATTTTCGAAAAGACCCTTGACAACCTATCGCTCAAAATGCAAATCTTAGTGCTTCGCGACTGGTGAGTAAGCACTTACTTAATACATTTTGGAGCCCAAATTGAATCACGAATTCTTCCATTGCGATCAGGTCGGCCAGGGCCGAATGTCCGGCGATAAGCGTCGGGAGCAGATCCTCCAGACCGCGTTCGAGCTTTTCTCTCGCAAAGGCTTCAGCGGTACGACGACGAAGGACATTGCGCGTGCGGCCGGCGTGTCCGAGGCCATGGTGTTCAAACACTTCGCCTCGAAGGACGAGCTTTACGGAGCCCTCCTCGACGCGAAAAAATGCGCCGAGGGGCTGCATCAGTACCCGTGGGAGCACAACGAACCGCTTCTGGCCGCGATAGAGGCCAAGGACGATTTCGGCGTTTTTTACCACTTCGCCCATCATGCCCTTAATAAGCACCAGACCGATGTGGCGTTCATGCGAATGATCTTTTACTCCGCCCTCGAGGAGCACGAACTCGCGGACAAGTTCTTCGGCGAGTTCGTCAGCAAGATCTATGAATTCCTCGGCGGCTACATCCGAGAACGCCAGCGCGACGGTGTGTTCCGTAAAGTGGACCCGAGGATCATAGTGCGGGCGTTCATCGGAATGCTCATTCACCACTCGCTGAACAACATTCTTTGGGACAAGAACCGCCGCATCCTCGACATCAGCAACGAGGACGCTGCACGAAGCTTCGCCGAGATCATTCTGCGAGGCGCCACGGTACACGCAGGTTGAATTTATTGCTCCGCCTTTCGGAGGCCCCTAAATGATACGAACCAAGCAATTCTACTTTTTCCTGATAGCGGTCCTCGCGGTCGCCTCGACGCAGATCGGTTGCGGCACAGCGGCCAATTCTGCCCCCGCGGCCAACGCGAACGATCAGCCCACCGTTGTCGATGTGACCACAGAAGTGGCAGTGATCAAGCCGATACCCACCTACGTGGAGGCCACCGGTAACCTCGCGAGCGATGCCCAGACCGATGTTGCCCCCAACGTCGCCGGAAAGATCGTCGAAGTGAATTTCGATCTTGGCAGTTACGTGCAGCAGGGCGACGTACTTGTTCGCCTGGACGCCCGCGATGCACAGATCCGCGTCGAGCAGGCCCGGGCACAGGTCGAGCAGCAGCGGCAGGCCGTCAACCAGGCTAACGCCAACGCCGAGCAGGCCCTCGCCAACCTCCGTCAGACCCAGGCCAGGCTTGGGGTCGCGGACGGCCAGACGTTCCGGATACAGGATTTCTCACAGGTGAAGTCGGTCACCGCTCAACTGGAGCTCGCGGAGAAGGAACTCCGCCGCGCCGAGCGTCTGCTTGAGACTGGTGACATCGCCCGCACGATCTACGACCAGCGTAAGTCGCAGCGTGACGCCCTTCTCGGCCAGCTCGATGAAGCACGTTCGAACGCAGCAGTGGCGATCAAGGCGATCGACACCGCCCGTGAGGCCTATCAGGTCGCTCGTGCCGCCGCGAGCACCCAGCGTGCAGCGATCGCGACCCTCGAGGCCCAGGTGGCAGCGGCCGAGAAATCCGTCTCCGACACGATCGTCCGTGCCCCGATCAGCGGCTACGTCGCGGAGAAGGTGGCGGACGTCGGCGAATACATTTCCCCGAGTGCACCGAATACCAAGCTGGCCACGATCGTCCGTACCTCGACGCTTCGAATGCGCATCGACGTCCCCGAGGCTTCCGTAGGTAAGGTAGCTACCGGGCAGGGAGTTTCCCTTCAGGTCAGCGCTTACCCGGATCGCAACTTCGCCGGCACGATCGTCCGCATCGCGCCTAACGTAAATCAGTCCGCCCGCACGCTCACGGTCGAAGCCGAAGTTCAGAACACCGAAGGCCTGTTGAAACCGGGCCAATTCGCTACGGTCCGCATCACACAGTCCAAGCCGGAACCGGCAGTTGTCATTCCGGTGAGTGCGGTGAAAACTGTCGGCGACCAGAACTCCGTCTTCGTCATCCAGGACGGCATTGCTCGCGAACAGCTTGTCCAGCTCGGCCTGCTCGAAGGCGACATGATCCAGGTCAAACGCGGCGTCATCGACGGCCAGCGGGTCGCGACCAGTAATCTGAATCAGCTCACGGATGGCGTTTTCGTCCGGCAGTGAAGTTCAAGGTTCCAGGTTCAAAGTTCAAAGTTTTCGTGTTCGAACTGTATGGGAAAGATCGAAAGATTTGAGGACATCGAGAGCTGGAAACTGGCGCGGGAGACGGTAAATCTCGTCTATGCCGCAACCCGTAGCGAAGCATTCGGCCGCGATTTCGCTTTGTGTAATCAGGTCCGACGGGCTGGCATCTCGATCCTTTCCAATATTGCGGAAGGGTTAGAGCGAAGCGGGAACAAAGAATTTTTGCAGTTCCTTTCGGTCGCGAAGGGTTCATGCGGCGAAGTGAGAGCGCAACTTTATGTCGCACTCGACCAGAAATATCTGGATGAAGCAACATTTGAAAAGATTTCTGACAAATTACTGGCTACGAGTCGGCTGATCAGCGGTCTCATGCGGTACCTGCAGCAATCTGAACTCCGGGGAAGCAAGTTTCAGCAACTTTGAACCTTGAACCTGGAACTTTGAACTAACGAATTATGCAGTGGTTAGCAGAAGTTTGTGTTATGCGTCCGGTGTTCGCCACGATGTTGATCCTGTCGCTCGTGGTGGTGGGAACGTTCTCGTTCTTCAGCCTCGGCCTGGACCTCTTCCCGAAGATCGACTTCCCTACCATCACCATCACGGTGGTGAACCCCGGCGC
>JAEZJR010000247.1 GCA_023415725.1 Acidobacteriota bacterium | reverse complement strand
TGGGGATTGATCGGAACGAGTGATGTCCAGACGTCCGTGGGGCGCTGGAGCCTGATCACTTCGGCGAGTTGTTCTATGGTGGAGGCCGTGAAAAGGGTCGCGAGTGAAAGGTCAACCCCGGTCCTTTTTCTTATTTCATCGAAGAGTTGGGCTGCAAGGAGCGAATGACCCCCAACCTCAAAGAAGTCAGAAGTGGGTGCAACCGAATCGAGCTGCAATATATCCTTCCAAATGTTCGTCAGGGCCTGTTCGAGGTGATCATCCCCGGAAGGGGCAGATACGGGCGATCCAGTCGCCGACGAAAGCGTGGTTTCGGCCGCGAGTTTCTCTTCCTCAACTCGCGACGCCAGAGGCGTGGTCCAGGGAAGTAGTTCCGAGATCGTGCGATCAGCGTCAAGGATGGCGGATTGCAGGATTCTTTGGAGATCCTCCAGCATCCGCCGTGCAGTAGCGACCTGGAACAGATCTGTATTGTACTCAAGCTGGAGTCTTACCCCTTCTCCCCTTTCCACAATTCCGAGGGACAGGTCGAAGATCGATCCCGGGCTAACCGATCGAAGCGGCGTGATCGACAGTTCCGCAAGGTCCATCGGCTTCATAAAAGCCGACTGAAATATGAAGAGCACTTGAAACAGCTGCCCACGTTTCAAACCATTAGTTGTTGGCTTGATCGTTTCGATCAGCTTTTCGAACGGAAGCGTCTGATTGCTGAACGCGCCCAGCGAGATGTTCTTGACCCGATGCAGCAGTTCCTTAAAGGTAGGCGACCCGGAGAGATCGGACTTCAACAAAAGTGTATTCGCGAACGGCCCGATCAGCCCCTCGGTTTCGCTTTGAGGACGGTTTGCGGTCGGAGAGCCGATCAGGATCACATCCTGCCCGCTGTAACGGTGAAGCAAAACGTTGAATGCCGCGAGAAATATCATGAACGGAGTCGCATCTTCCCGACGGCCTAATACCTTGATCGCTCTCGACAACGGCTGCGGAATCAATAAGGACTCGATCGAACCGTAGGAAGCTCGCTTTTCACCTCGCGGGTAATCTGTAGGGATCTCTAAAGCCGGCAGTTCGCTTCCGATCTGTTGCTTCCAATATGTCAGTTGGTCTTCGAACTCGCTCTTGTTGAGCCATTCCTGTTGCCATGCGGCAAAGTCGGCATATTGGATGGGCAACTCACAGTATGGCGATGGGAGCCCTTGGGAAAACGCATCGTAGATCTCACCTATTTCACGGACCAGGACTCCGTTCGACCATCCGTCACAGACAATATGGTGAAGAGTGAGCAGTAATATATGTTCTGATTCACCGATTCGAAGCAGCCTGGCCACAAACAAAGGGCCTCGCCGCAGATCAAAAGACCGGTGAGCCTCTACGACCGTTAAACGGTCCGCCTCACCTTGCGGATCCGCGTGGCCGCGAAGGTCGATCACATCCAGGTCAACGCTCCCCTTGATGGCGATCACCTGGGCCAGGGTGCCGTTGTCTCTGTGGAATGTGGTCCGCAACGTTTCGTGGCGTGCGACGATCTCATTCAATGTTTTCTCAAGAGCCGAAAGATCAAGCCGACCTACTAACTTCAACGCCAGGGGCATATTGAGAGAAGGGTTGCCAGGTTCGAGTTGATCGAGAATCCAGAAACGCTGCTGCGCCACCGTCGTTGGCATGACATACACTTCGTCGGATACCGGCTCCGAGAATTCCCAGGTGATTTCAAGCGGGGGGGCCGCGGAGAGCGGGTGCATAAAGATACGGGTTCCTTGGCTTGTTAGTTGACTGAACCGACCACCGACCTCTTGGCTCGGGCTGAGTCTCGAGACACTCGGCTGATCGAAGTCGCTTCTGCCTTTTCAAGCGGCTTTCCATCGGCCGAAAGGGCGTTGATGATGCCCGCTACTGTCCTATGTTCGAATACGTGCTTCGGCGTGATTCGAATCCCGGACTGGGTTGCTCTGGTCACTATCTGGAAGATCAACAAAGAATCTCCACCCAGTTCGAAGACATCGTCGTTTATGCCGACACGGTCGAGTCGCAGGACCTTTGACCATATCTCCGTGAGAGCAAGTTCGTCTTCGGTCGTCGGTGGGTCATAGGTGCGGCCTTGCGAGATGGCCGATGTGTCTGGGGCGGGCAGTGCATTGCGGTCGATCTTCCCGTTCGGCGTAAGTGGAAACTCGTCCATGACGACGAAGGCCGCCGGTACCATATATTCCGGCAACCTGCCCGACAGGTGTTTTCTTAGATCGGAGGCAAGGTTTTGGGTCGATAACTTATTCGCGGGATCGTTGCCGTATCCTTCGAGGGACTTCGGTTCATGCGCCTGGCGGTGAGGTATGAATTCATCAGCTGTTCCGATCTTGCTGAAGACGAGGTCAAAACATCCGTTCGAACCATTGTCGGACCATCGGATCTCCGCCTTATAACCGAGGGTTCTCCCGAGGGTCCAGATGTCTTCGGGATGGACACCCTTCTCGATCGATGCGAGAGCGCTTCGCAGTTCTTCGACATTCGCGACGTTTGTGCCGTTTGAGATAAGCTTCTGAGCTTCCAAGATCGACCTGATCCGAGCGTTCGGTACATCCGCTAAGCACAAAATCTCCGGCTTATCCTGCTCGAGTCGGTCGCGAAGTCGCTCCAGGTCCATCTCCGCATCGGCCCACGAAAGCCAATGATGGCCCGTCGAAGTGGACGGGGCTTTCCCGACCATTATCATCACATCGTAATGATATTTAGTGGGCTCATTGTCAATACGGCCCCGTCGGAGTTGTATATCAACGTTGCCGACCTCCTGCAGGTTCTGCCCGAGCGCTCTAAAGAAGTTCGGATCTACAGTAAGTTCGCTTTCCAGTTCGATGCGTTTACGAACCTTCTGCATGAGATCGTCAATGGAGAGGGCATCTTCCGCCCGCGCAAACATAGAGTCCAGATGATAAGTTTCAAGCAGGGCGAAGTTCTGAACGTCACCGATGTATAAAGTCCCACCGGGTTTGATCAAGCGTACGGCCCCCTCAATTACCCGCTTGAGATAGTCCATGTTGGGGAAATACTGGACGACGGAATGGATTATCAGCAGGTCGAAGGACTGTTCTTCAAATCCTTCGAAGTTGTCGGCCGGGCGGTGGATGAGTTCGACCTTCTTCGGGTCGATCGATGTATTTGCCACTCGTTGGCGAAGATTGGAGAGAACCACTTCTGAGTAGTCGGTACCGATATATTTAGAGCATTGCTGTGCGAGCGGGAACAAGAGCATCCCGGTGCCGCAACCTATCTCCAGGACCCGGTCGGCGTGCATTTCCGTTAGCCGCTCGACGACAGGGTCTAACCATTCCCGCATCTCAACCTCAGCGTCTACGATATTGTCCGTCCACTTGATGACCTTCAGGGTCGGGTCTTCGTGCACATGCGTCCAGTCCTTTTCTTCGTCAATGGCGGCTTTGTAAAGCGTGTCCCATTGCTCTTCCCAATAGGATCCTTCATCACCCAGTTCGCCGACCTCGAGACCCCTTCCGGTCGATGGAATAACGTATGCGGCAAGTCGCTTGTCGCCGGGGCCGTACTCCCGGGCCACCACAACGGCATTCTCGACGGCCGGATGCTCCAGCAGTGCGGACTCGATCTCGCCTAATTCAATTCGGTATCCTCTCACTTTGACCTGGTGGTCTATTCTTCCGAGGAACTCGATATTTCCGTCATCTCTGCGGCGAACCAGGTCGCCGGTCTTGTAGAGTCTCTCTGATGCCGCGAATGGGCTCGGGATGAATTTCGCGGCGGTGAGTTCAGGTTGATTAAAGTATCCCCGCGCGAGACCGTCGCCGCCGATGTGAAGCTCTCCCGCGACGCCTATCGGCAACGGCTCCAGGTTTTGATCAAGCACATAAAGCTGCGTGTTCCCGATCGGTTCTCCAAGGTAAACGGGGCCGGTTGAGGATTCGATCTTGCTCACCGATGACCAGATGGTCGTTTCGGTAGGTCCGTACATATTCCAAAGAGTCCCGCATCGGTTGATCAGCTCATTCGCAAGCTCGCGTGGAAGGGCCTCGCCGCCGCACAGGATCTTAAAGGTATCGCTTCCTTTCCAGTCTGCTTCAAGCAGAAGCCTCCAGGTTGCGGGAGTTGCCTGCATCATCGTCGATCCACTTTTTGCAAGCAGGTCCATTAACGCATTGCCGTCCGAGGCGATCTCGCGGCTCGCGATCACGACCTTTGCACCCGTGATCAGGGGAAGGAAAAGTTCAAGACCGGCAATATCGAACGAAAGTGTAGTGACGGCGACCAACACGTCCGAATCGCTGATCCCGGGCCGGTCTTTCATCGAACATAGAAGATTTACGAAGGAGCGGTGGGTGATTTCAACGCCCTTAGGTTTGCCTGTCGACCCCGAAGTGTAAATCACATAGGCGAGGTCGTTGGAACCGGTCTTGATGCCAGGTCTCTCCCCACTTTTCGAAGCTACGGTGTCCCACTCGATATCTATGCAAAGTACCTGATCAACATTTTCACGCAGGTCGAACGCGAGATGAGCCTGGGAAACGATCATCTTCACGCCTGAGTCCTCGATTATTCCTTTCACCCGATCCGACGGGAACGCCGGATCGATCGGCACATAGGCTGCACCGGACTTCATGATGCCGAGAAGCCCGATCATCATATCCAGCGAGCGATCAACACAAAGCCCGACAAGCGACTCCTTTCCGACGCCGATACTCATCAAGTAATTGGCAAGCTGGTTGGACCTAAGGTCCAATTCCCGATATGTAAAAGTCTCGATCTCGAATTCCGTGGCGACTGCGTCAGGGGTTAGATCGGCTTGCTGCTCGAATAATTCGTGGACACATCGGTCGTGCGGGTAGTGTCGCTCCGAGGAATTCCACTCGATCAACTGTTGTGTTCTTTCCGCGTCGGAAAGAAGCGGCAGTCGAGAGATCGTCGTCTCGGGATCAGCCACGGCTCCTTCCAAAATTGTTTGATAGTGCCCGAGCCAGCGTCGGATAGTCGCTCCGTCGAAGAGGTCATTGTTGTACTCGCAGTCGATCACGACCCCGCGGTCGGTTTCGAGCATGTTGAAATAGAGGTCAAACGTCGCAAAGGCCTTTCGGTTCGTCGTGATCTCAAGTTCGAGCCCACCAAGCTCGAGCCCCTTGAAACCTGACCTATCGATGTTGAACATCACGGACACAATCGGCGAGCGACTGGGATCGCGCGGCAATGCGAGTCGCTGTACCAGGAGCCCGTACGTATAATTCTGGTGCTCGTATGCGTCGAGGACGCTCTTCTTGACCCGCTTTAGATACTCGCCAAACGGTTCCTCCGGATTGATCTCGCTTCGAATCGGTAGGAGATTCGCACAATGCCCGACCAGGCGTTCGGCCCCGAACATCAACTGCCCAGCAGCCGGGATCGCGACCACAAGGTCGCTCTGACCGGAAAGACGATTTAGCAGAACGTTGAACCCCGCGAAAAGGGTGGAGAACAAAGTCGCTCCGTTCTTTGCTCCGAGGCATTTCAGGTCTTTTTGAAGAGCCTCGTCCAGGATCAGACTCTCGACGTCGGCGTTGAATGTCTTATTCGTCGGCCGCGGGCGGTCGTATGGGAGATCGAGCGAGGCCGGAGGCGTTGAAAATTGTTCCAACCAATACTGCTCCGCGATCTTTCCTTCGGACCCGAACATCTTCTCGGCGTCCCATTTCGCAAAATCACTGAAACGCGCCGCTTCCGGCAGATCGGCAGCGATGCCTTTGACCTCCGCACGATAAAGTTCACACAGTTCTGCCAGGATAACGGCGAACGACCAACCATCACACACGATGTGGTTTCCAACAAAGACCAGAACATGCAGATCGTTTTGCAATCGGACCAGCTTCGTTCGGGCGAGTGGGCCGTTCGAAAGGTCGAACTTCTCTCGCGCTTCGGCCTTCAGAACGTCGGTCAGCTCGAGATTCTTCTGAGTTTCGTCCAGTGATGAAAGGTCGATCTCGGTGAGGGCCATCGCCCCGGAAGGAGCGATCTGCTGGTACTCGCCCGCCGGATGGAATGTCGTTCGCAACGCTTCATGCCGAGCGACCAGGGAATCGAGCGACCGTTTAACGGCCTCGACATTCAGGTCGCCATTGATGGTCGCGACCACTGAATCGTTATAGGCGAGTGCCGCCTCATCGCATAATTGGGAAGCGTGCCAGATCTCCTTCTGAGCTTCCGTTAGCGGTAGATGTTTCGTACTGGTCTCAGCAATTTCGACCGTTTCTGCTGCAGATGCATCGATCGGTTCCGGGAAGAATCCGCATTTCTGCATTTCCACGACACATTCTTCAAATGTCCGTGCGACAAACTCAAGGTCTTCTTCAGAATGGGCGGTGGTGAGGAAGCAAGGGTAACCTTCGAGGAGGTGTACGCCTTTTTCTCTTAACAAGTAGTAGAACAAGCTTGCAAACCTTTCCTCGACAGGGAAGTGCAAATAGAAGATCGACGCGAAGTTCTCGACCGTGACAGGGATGTGGTTGATCTCGAAGCACCGGTTGATCGTCTTCACCAGCCGCTCGGCTTTCTGTGCGAGGTCGGCCTGAAGTTCCGGGCCCTTCTCCTTAATGTGAGTAAGCGATGCGTGGGCGGCCGCAAGCGCCAGGGGATGCCGGAAGAACGTTCCAGCGTAAAACGTCACGCCGGATTCCGGCACGGACTTGTCGCCGAACTTCCATAGCCCGCCATCGAGGGCGTCCATGAATTTCGATGTGCCCGATAGTATGCCGATCGGCAAACCGCCGCCGAGCACCTTGCCATATGTGACAAGATCCGCCCTTATTCCGAACAGGGCTTGAGCTCCGCCCGGGTGGCTGCGAAAACCGGTCACGACCTCATCGAAAATGAGAGCTGTCTCGGCGTTCTCGGTGATCTTGCGGATCTCTTCAAGGAATTCAACGGGCCTCAGGTTCGGATGACGGCTCTGAACGGGTTCTACTAGAACAGCCGCGAGTTCATGCGCATGCTCGCGCAATACCTGCAATGCTTCAGGGGTGCCGTAATCCAGCACCAGCATGTTGTCGACGCTATCCTGCGGTATCCCGGGAGCGACTGGCGCGGTTCGCAAGTAACCATCGCTATTGTTCGCCCTTATCAGAACCTCATCGAAACCACCGTGGTAATCCCCTGCGAAGGTGGCAACGAGTTGACGCCCAGTCACAGTCCTGGCCAGGCGGATAGCTCCCTGCACGGCTTCTGATCCGGTGTTGCAGAAGGTTACGCGGTCGTTGCCTGTGAGTTCGCAGATCAGGTTGGCGACCTCTCCCGCGAGATGACTCATCGGGCCGATCTCGTAACCACGGCGAAGCTGTTCTTCGACTGCTTTTGTAACGAAATCTGGCGTATGGCCGAACATCGTCACGCCGAACCCATTCAGAATATCGACGTACTTGTTGCCGTCGACATCCCAAAGATAGGCGCCGGCGGATCTCTCCACGACGATCGGGTAGACCAGTTCCTTCCACTGCGGGCGGAATCCGGCCGCAGCACGCGGGTCCGCGAGCACCGGGCGGTTCATCTCCGTCATCGCCTTGGATCTTGCGGTGCGGGAAGTGTAGCGTTCGATCAATTGATCCAGGGAAGCCTGCTGCCTGGGAGTTAAAGTGCCGCCACGTCCCTTTTCGACCGGCCTGAAGGGGGAGAATGGTTTCTCTTTTTTCCCGTTGCAGGCCTCGGCTGGCTCAGGGGCCTTTATCATCAGTTTGGATGATATGGCTGAGGGGACTTCTGCGGGCGACGACTCAGTTCTCTTGGTCTCAGTCGGCGGTGCAATTGCCGTGTCGGCAACGCTGCCGCCACGCAGAGCTGCCAGCTGTTGGGCAGCCAGGTTGGACAAAGCGTCCAACTGTTGCTGGATGATCCTTTCGATAGAGCCATCCGGGGTCGAAGCGGTTCCATTTGTTCCCTGCGGTAAGGCGGCAACTGGGGTGGCCGGCAGCTCGAAAACGGGTTCCGCAGCGGCCGTCGGTTTTTGTATCGTCGCGGGCGTGCTGATCACAGGTGCGGCATCCGCAGGAAGTTCGCTATCTATGTAGCTGGAAAGGGTTTCTATAGTAGATAGATCATCCAGCATTTGCCTGAAGGCTACCGTCACACCGTATTTACCTTGGATCGCCTGGCTCGCCTGGGTCAGGAAGAGGGAATCTAACCCCAATTCAAGAAATGTCGCCGAGTCGTCGATGTCGTCGATCTCCACTCCTGAAAGATCGTGAAACATTGCCTTGAGTGAATCTGCAAGTTCAAGGAGCCGGTTGGTCTCAGGCGCCGGCCTTCCGTTCTGTGACATCTCTTCCTCCACGCGGGCCTCAACGGGCACTTCAGTTCGCTCTTCCGTGTAGATCAAAGTTGACTCCAGGCTCGGTGTGTTTCTCACCGGCTCGACCCAATATCGTTTTCGCTCGAATGGATATGTCGGCAGGCTTACCCGCAACCGTTGTTCGTGCTCGTAATAACCTTCCCAATCGAACTCGACCCCGCTTATCCACATTTCACCCACCGCGCTTTGCATCGCATTTTGGTCAGCTTCGGTCGAGCATTCATCCCCCAGCGAAGAGATCACCTTATGGGTCGTTTTGCCGAGCATCTGCCGCACCACTCTGCCGAGCGCCTGGCCCGCGCCGACCTCGAGGAAGATGCCGTCTTCGGCTGCGGCCCTTAGGGTCTCGACACCCGCAGCGAATAACACCGATTCGCGGAAGTGGCGTGCCCAATACTGCGGATCCTGCGGTTCATGCTCATTGATCCATTTGCCTGTGAGTGTTGAAACGTAGGGAAGTGCCGGAGCGTTCCGTTGGACTCCTTTGACCAACTCGACAAACTTCGGCAATATCGGGTCGATCATTGCCGAATGAAATGCGTGAGATGTTTGCAACAGACGCGACGGGATGGAGTCCTTCTCGAGTTGAGCCTTGAGCGCCGCGATTTGGTCTTTAGGGCCAGAGATCACGTTCAAGTTCGGTGCGTTGGCAGATGCCAGGGAGAGGCCGTTCTCCAGATACTGTTGGATGGACTCGAAGGGTAACCGAACCGCGAGCATCGAACCGCCAGGTAATTCTTCCGTCAATCGGCCGCGCGCCGCGAGCAAGCTAAGAGCATCTTCCAGCGAGAAGACCCCCGCGAGGCATGCCGCCACGTATTCGCCGACACTGTGACCGATCATCGCGGTCGGTTTTATGCCCCAACGCTCCCAAAGTTTTGCCAACGCGTATTCGATCACGAAGATCGCAGGCTGTGTGAGCGATGTTTGATTGAGGCGGTCCCGGGCCGATTCGATATTATCCGGCGACGGATAGATGATGCTGCGCAGGTCGAGCCCGAGGTGCGGTGTAAGTACTTCGGAACATTGGTCGACCACCGCGCGAAAGTGAGACTCGCTCTCATAAAGACCCCGACCCATGTTGACCTGCTGAGTGCCTTGGCCGGGGAAGATGAAATAAAGAGGCGGACAGGCGGTACCTGATTGAGAGGTTTTGATCCGTTTAGCTGATCCACCGGTGAGAGCCGCCAATGCATCTGTGGTGCTATTGCACGTAAGCATCCGGCGGTGTTGGAACTCCCGCCGCCCCACTTTAAGTGTGTAACTCACGTCTGCGATGTTCACGTCCGGATGGGCTGTAAGAAACTTCGCGAGGTTCGATGTGGCCGCGTCGAGGGCGCTTTCGGTTTTGGCGGATAACAGCAGTAACTGGACGGGTCTTGAACCAGACGTCTCAGTTTCCGGAGCTTCCTCTAAAACCACATGGGCATTAGTTCCACCGACACCGAACGCGCTTACACCGGCCCGGCGGGGCACGTCGCTTTTCTTCCAATCGGTAACCTTATCGACGACGTAAAACGGACTGCCGTCCAATCCTAATTCGGGATTCGGACTTTCAAAGTGAAGTGTGGCGGGGATCAGCTCCCGATCGAGCACCAGCGAAGTCTTTATCAATCCGGTCACTCCGGCCGCTACTTCTAAGTGGCCAACGTTCGTCTTCACAGAACCGAGTCCGCAGCTGCCGGGCTGAACCGATGTTCCGAATGCTTTTTTGAGAGCGGTTACTTCTATCGGGTCTCCGAGCGGCGTTCCCGTACCATGCGTCTCTATATAACCGATAGACCCGGGTTCGACCCCTGCAAACGCTTGAGCGGCAGCTATGACCTCGGCCTGTCTGTCCACGCTGGGGGCGGTGTATCCGACCTTGAGAGAGCCGTCATTATTTATCGCGGTCCCTTTTATTACCGCGTAAATATGATCCCTATCGGCTATTGCGTCCTCGAGCCGCTTTAGCAGCACGACACCTGCTCCGCTTCCGAAAATCGTTCCGCTGGCCTTCGCATCAAACGTTCGGCAATGTCCGTCGCTGGCGACCATACCCCCCTCTTGATACAGGTATCCCCGCTTTTGAGGGAACGTGATCGATACACCACCGGCCAGGGCCATATCGCACTGATACGTGAGCAATCCCTGACACGCCTGTACTACCGCAACGAGAGAAGTTGAGCATGCGCTTTGTACAGTCATGCTCGGGCCGCTAAGGTTCAATTTGTAAGAGACTCTGGTGGAGAGGTAATCCTTGTCATTACCCAGCACCACGTTGTAGCCTCCTACCTGATATTGCCCAACCAGGTCGGTGATGAAATCGCGATCGCTGCAGAGGTTGGCCAGCAGATATGTATTCAAACTTTGTCCGCCATAAACGCCGATCAAACCGGCGAACCTGCTCGGATCGTACCCGGCGTCCTCGAGCGCATTCCATGAGCACTCTAGAAATATACGGTGCTGCGGATCCATCAATTCCGCATCCTTTGGCGTAACACCGAAGAACGAGGCGTCGAACATGTCCACGCCCTCCAATACAGGGCGGGCCTTTATGTAGTTCGGCTTTTTGTGGAGCGACGTCGAGATGGCGTGAATGCACTCTATTTCGTCATCTGAGAATCGGCTCACCGACTCCGTCCCCGCCACAATGTTCTGCCAGAAGGTCTCAACATCGTTAGCGCCCGGGAAACGTCCGGCCATTCCGATAATGGCTACTCCTTCAAGAGCTTCCTTTTCGCTCATGACCTAACTCCTCTATTCAACATCTGTCTTCGACGGATGTATGCCTCGCGCTGCCGATCAGCTCGGTCGCGGGGTTCGGTTGAACTCGGCGTGGATATCGCCCTTACGTCGATCGTGCTTGCGAGTGCTTTTACAGTTGGGTGTTGGAACAACGAGACTATCTTTAGTTCAGGATCGAACGCCGCCTGCAATTGGCTGTGGAACCGGGCGATCTGAAGCGAGTTCGCGCCGAGATCGAAGAAATTATCGTTCTGTCCTACTGGCCCGCTGCCGAGGATATCTTCAAGCATCTTCGCGATCCGCTGCTCGCGACCGGCTTCTGCCATTACGTCCATCGACGTAGATCTAAGCGGCAGGTCGACCATGCTTATCAATGCTGCGCGGTCGACTTTGCCGTTCGGTGTTAGCGGCAATGCATCAACCGGGAGGATCAGCGAGGGGATCATGTACTCAGGAAACGTTTCGCCGAGGCGGTTTCGAAGTCGGCAGAGTTCGGTTTCGACGTCCTTATCGCACACAACGAATGCCACAAGTTGTTTTTCCTTTTGTGCCGTTTCTCTGGGAACGACGATCGCTTCGCGGATCCCGCTCTCGCGGGTGAGGGCAATTTCGATCTCTTCGAGCTCGATGCGAAAGCCACGGATCTTTACCTGATTGTCTCTGCGTCCCAAGAACTCAATATTCCCGTCCGTGCGAACGCGGGCCAAATCGCCCGACCGGTAGAGGTTGGCGGAGTCACTTTCCGGGAAGGGGTTCGGCATGAACTTCTCGGCCGTCAGATTCGGGGAACTTAGGTACCCACGCGAGAGCCCAACGCCGCCAATGCAAAGTTCACCGATTTCGCCATTCGGAACCGGCTGGAGGAATTCATTGAGAATAACTACCTGCGTGTTGGCGATCGGTTTGCCGATGGGGATCGAATTTCCTATCTCAATATTTCGCGGTATCTTGTAGGTGCACGTGAATGTGGTATTTTCCGTGGGACCATACCCGTTTATGACATCGCAATCGAGCTCGCCCAACACTTTCTGAACGTGGGGAACAGAGAGCACATCACCCCCGGCAAGCAGTTGCCGCAACGGCCGGAGATCCTGAAGTCGTTCGTCCACCATCAGGTGAAATAGCCCCGCGGTAAGCCACAGGGTCGTTACACGGTGCTCGCGGATAGCGCTTCCAAGATCCGCCAACGACGAAAGGCCCTTGGGCATGATGGCGAGCCGGGCCCCGTTCAAAAGAGCACCCCAAATTTCGAACGTGGATGCATCGAACGTGATCGGCGCGAACTGGAGAAATACGTTCTCCGGACTGAAATCCGCGTAGTCAGTGTTTTTCACAAGGCGTACGATCGAGCGGTGTTCGATCATCACCCCTTTGGGACGGCCGGTAGACCCGGAAGTGAACATGACGTAAGCCAGACTTGTCGGATCACTTTGGATATCAGGGTTATCAGAGCGTTCGCGCTGCAGATCGATCTCGTCGAGGCATATCGATCGCAAGCCATTTAACGGAAGCTTTCCAGTCAATGCTGAGTCGGTAATTACCAATGAAGAAGAGCCATCTTCGAGGATCATCGCCAAGCGATCCTTCGGGTATTCCGCGTCAAGAGGTAAATAGGCTGCGCCCGCTTTCAGCACACCCAATATGCAGGCGATCAGATCCGGCGATCTTTCCATCGCGATCCCGATCAATGCCTCGGGCTCAAGCCCCTGAGCGATCAAGAAATGAGCAATTCGATTTGCCCTCGCGTTCAGTTCGGCATAAGTGACCGTTTCGCGGCCGTAGGCAAGAGCTATTCGATCAGGACTTCTCTCTACCTCCAACTCGAACAACTTGTGAACGCAAGCCGCCGGCGGGTGGTCTGCCCCGAAATGATCACATCGCGTCTGGTTGTTCATGGTCAATGTTGAGGAGCGCGGATTTTCTCGCGAACGATCGGAGCCAGATGAAGGGGTCTCCCAATTACGATCCACCACGCCGGGAGTCGAGATCAATGTACGGATGGACGATTTAGCCTCAAGTAAAACCCCCGGTATGGTGCCGTATACTCCGGCAGGACGGGCAGTTCCAGAGTTTTCTCGTTGACTTGCCATTCGTCGACGGCTTGATATCCCAATTGCGAGAATTCATCCACGAGTTCCTTCCGGCTGCGGACCCGGCATGGTACCGCCCAGTGATCCCCCGTCTGAATCGTGACGAAAGACTTGCTCATGCCTGAAATAGGACTGCGATTTATTAAAATGTGTTCCGGCAGTCCACCCAAAGCCGTGTCCAGATCGGCAAAACTATGATCCCAGTAATGAAATGACCCTGAAGCCAGGAAGACATTACAACCGCAACAATCTCTGAGCGATGCGGAAAATTTCATGTAGGACGGTATCACTTTCCCGGAAAGCCGGCTGCGGTCGATAACCTCTTGCAGGTCCATTACCATCCACAGGCCGATCATATCCACCGGCAGGTATTTTGAGTAGCAATAGCAGGTCTGACCGATGCCTCCACCAAAGTCAAACACCTTTATGGGGCCCGAAAGTCCAATTCGGCTGAGCCAAAACAAAACCGGATAGTCGCTGGGCCTGAGGTTGAGTGAAAGCCTGAAATTACCCTTAATTAAGACCGGGCTATCATGTGACGGCCGTCGAAGCTTCTGACACGCAACTTCGGCCTCGGCGAAGGACCGATATACCCGGCGTGAACCGGACAATCGGTTCAGAACTTGAAAGCCGATCGGGCTGTGCCCGATGATTCGCAAGGTGCGTTCGGCCGAACCGGTGTTCACAAGGTTTTTGGCGAAATCCCTAATCAACTCTTGGACTCGTTTCTTTTCTGGAACTTGGCGGGTGGGGAAGAAGCTTTTGAGCCACACGCGAAATACTTTCGAGGCGTTTTACATTCTGCCTGAGTAACTCATTTTTGTTTGCGGCCTTGTTCTTTCCAAGCCGCGAAAGTGCCATCACTTTTACTCGATCCTTCGCAGACGAAAGTCCTGGGGGGGTCGGATCAAACCCCAACTTTCTGAGGAAGTGATTGCACTGATATATCCTCGCCCTCATATCGGTTTCCCGCATACAAAAGTTAATGCTGAAAGACACTGAATAGTCTTCGCTGTTGCGAACCCAATGTGGCCCCTTCGAGGGGATGTGTACGCCCGTTCCAGGTTCCATGGCATGCACGAACGCCATTTCCTGGCTTTTTGGTTTGATACGGGCCGCACTTAGGTCCCCGGCGTAATAGTTTTCAATTTCTTCTTCGAGCAATAAAGTCCGGTCATTTGGATCGCCCACATTGAAACTCTTGTTCCCATGGATCTGAAGTAAGAAGTTGGACTCGTGATCGATGTGATGCGGGGTGACCGCGCCAGGGGAGGCGATAAATATGTAGCCATCGACCCAAGTGATCTCCTTCTCGAGATCTATAGCGGTGAGTTCAGATAGTTCGGCAAGGCAACGGTCGATACACTCTTTATAGTCCGGGTCTTCCTGTACGCTTTTTAGTAAGATCCAGGAGCCGGATTCCTTGATGTTGCGAATACCATTGATGAAAGAAAGCGCCTTGTTCTGGATCTCGTCCCACCTGTTTTCGAACGAAGCGTTTCCCTCTTGAAAGATCACCTTGCTGCCCGCTAGCGCCCAAAGTGTCTTCGCAAGTTCAACGAGCCTTGGCAAATCGAAGAGTGGATGGTTTCCTAAATTGTGTGAAACCGCGAACGGCAGACGATTGAATCGCTCCGCGAATTCTCCGGCTGAATGGTTGAAGATCTTTGGGGGCATTCGGGGCGCAAGAATACCCTCCGCTATGTTGATGTCCTTCGTATCGATCATGATCTGGCCCGTATCCCTTTCATGCTTCCGCTCCACTTACGCACTCTCTGTAGCAGCAAATTCTATAGGCATCGGCTTCTTTTCTTGACCACGCGTGCTCCGTATAAGTAATCTTTCGGCCCGATGCCAGTCCTCCTCGGTGTCAATGTTTACGCTGCGGCTCCGATCGATTTCATATCCTCGCAATCTTCTTCCGTATAGATCTTCGTACCTGTAGAGCACGCTTCGACGCGTGACGTATACCGACCCTTCCCTGTAAAATGCGCGTGGCAAGTCCTGTCGGCGGGCGATCGGACGAGTTTCGCCGGTGCTCAGCGTCAATTCTCCGTAATCGTTTTGTAGATAAACCCAGTTCGGATTGTATTGATGGGGGACTTCACTAACAGTCACGACTGAATCCGCGCCCGTACTTTCGAGCAGTTCGATACACCGGTCTATATCTTCTGACCGGCGTAGCGGGTTTGTAGGCTGCAGCAAACAAACCGCCTCGAAACGGTCTCCCGCCTTTTCGAGTTCCTCGACTGCGTGCATCACCACCGGGAATGTTGGTGCCTCATCACCAGATAGTTCGGGCGGTCTCATGAAAGGAACATCAATGCCGAGGCTAAGGCCCAACTCAGCGATCTCGTTATCCTCTGTACTCAAGATCGTCCGGTCGAGCCGCTTAGCGGCGATAGCACTCTCGATCGTATAAGCAAGCAGCGGCTTGCCGTTGAGCAACTTGACGTTCTTTCGCGGAATGCCCTTGGAACCGCCGCGGGCAGGAATGATCCCCAGTACTCGCATCGTCTAATACGTCAACCGTTTCTCGATCTCGAGTTTGGTCTCGGCCAGCACACACGAGATGCGCTCGCCAGCTTTCCCATCGCCGTATAGTTTGTCGGGTTGGTACCTGCCATTACTCATCTGTCTGCGGGTAGCCGATAATATTTCGTCCTTGCAATAACCGACATCGAGGACGTTTTGTCCGCGTTCGCGTCCGGCTTGCCGAGTGCCTATGTTCACCACGGGAACGCCCAAATAGGAGCACTCCCGAATACCGACGCTCGAATTTCCGATCAAGCATCTGCTGCTGTACAAAAGCCTCAAGAAGTCAGTTGGCTCCATATTCTTGAAGAAATGAATGTTCTCGGGTTTGTGCCGTTCCCTGAATGATCGCAGGGCATTTGACGTTCCGTCGGAGCCTGCATCCACGTTCGGCCAGAACCAGAGAGTTTGCATGTTCATCTCGTAAACGGCCTCAAGCGTCTGCCAGGCATGCTGGCGGGCGCTCTCATGTTCCGTTGTGACAGGATGCTGCATCACGACCAGGTATCCATTCGTCAATTCATGGAGGTCCCCTACGCCGCCGTAGCGTTCGAACGGGTTGAAGTTCAATGCGGGATCGTCATTTATTTCGGCCGCGAGATCGATCGAAGGGCAGCCGGTCACGAAGATCTTTCTGTCCTCTTCACCCATTCGCCTCACGCGCTCGCCGGCATATTTTGTAGAAACTAGGTGCAAGTCGGCCAACTTGGTTACGGCGTGCCGGACCTTTTCGTCGATCGAGCCCGTGACCTCACCGCCCTGGATATGTGCGACTGGAATGTTCATGTACGAGGCGGCTACCGCAGTGGCTAGTGTTTCGAAACGATCGGCCACGGTTACGACTATGTCCGGCCTTAAGTTGTCGAAAACGGTTGCGAGTTCGAGCATTCCCAGCCCGGTCGTTTTTGCCATCGAGGTCGGGTTCTCGCCCTCGAGCACCATGTACACGCGAGCATTTATTTTGAAGCCGTCTTGCTCGATATAGTTGACGGCCGTTCCGTACCGGTCCAAGAGAGCTGAGGCGGCGACCACCAATTGAAGTTCAAGATCCGGGTCTTGCTGTATTGCTCGGAGCGCGGTCTTGATCCGGCTATAACTCGGCCGGGCAGTTACTACAACGCAGATCTTTCGCATTTGAGGATGAGGCGTAGGGCTGAGATATGGACCAACTGAAAACTAAGCGGTTGGCTTACTGGCCTCAACGTAAAGGGATTCGGAAGCTCGCTTCATGTAGTCGACCAGCAGGAAATTGTCACGGCCATGCATATACTCTTCCCGCCGTATGTCAACGAATCCGGTCAAATGGAGAAAATACTCAAGAGTTTGAAAGTCGTACGCGAACTTATGCCCTACGTGAAGAGGTTCGTAGATCCGACGGAAAGTGTTGTTAAGATTCAACATCGGAGTCAATGGAATGCGTTCTCCGCCGTTGTAGGGCTCGCGCCACGTCTTATCAGTAAGTCCTTTGCTTTTGGCTTCGCTGTATTGACAGACAGCTTTCTCGGCGTCTGGCACACTTATTCGAACTGTCCCTCCCGGTTTCAAAATTCGATATATCTCCGGAAGCAGATGATTCAGCGCGTCTCCCCATACAAAGTGTTCGAGAGTGTGCTCTGAGAATACCCCTTTAATGGAGCCAGAGCGGATCGGAAGTTTCTTCCTGATGTCCCAACAAAGGTCCATTCCCGCCGCCCACTCGTAATCGACGTTGATGAAATCCGCTAGAATATTGCCGCCAGCTCCCAGGTTGGCGTACTCCTTTCCTGATAGATTCCTGAAGGCCGTCTGCAGGGACGAGTTTCTGATCAAATTGCCCACCAGCCGCCTGACTCTCAACCTTGTAAAGAGATGTGTATCCGGCAACCGATAGATCATCGATTGGCGACGAGATTCAAGACTTTCGATATCCGTCGACGGAATAGCGCCAGACAACTTTGTTCACCCCTTAATTTATATCGCTGTAAGAAAGTATCTCGTTCCTTTTGACCTCGCGTAGGAGTGATCGTCCGATCAATTCGGAGATCTTGTCCGGGGAAATCCCGTTCCCGGGTTTCCTTAGGGCCAAGTGGCGAGCTTCAAGTACGGTTCCGACCGGCAGCGTTTCATTCGCAACTACACTTTTCGCAAATATTTTACGCAGTTCGACCAATTCCGAAGTTAGGCCTGCCTTGTTTACGGGAGACATAAGCATCGTTTCGATCTGGCGGACCCCTTCGACCAATTGTGCTAATTCGGTAGTCGTTATTGAGGCAGGTACATCAGGGCCAAACATCTCGCGACTTAATGTGACGTGAACTTCTATCACCTCGGCTCCCAACGTGGCTGCGGCGAGGCTTGCGTATATGTTCCCGGAGTGGTCAGAAAGCCCGGCAGGAAGGGCATAGCGCTCTAGGATCTCGCTTAGGACATTCAGGCCGATCCTTTCAGGGGGGCAGGGGTAAGCCGTCGTGCACTGCAGCACTGCTAGACGGTTTCCCGCGGTCCGAACTGTTTGTACAGCTTCGTCGAGCTCCTGCCATTCACTCAAACCGGAAGACAAAATAATGGGATCACCGGTTCTTACAATTCGTTCTAATAGCCGTGAATTTCCGATCTCCCCAGAGGCGACCTTCCACACTTTCATTCCTATGGCGCACAGTAGATTGATGGCTGCCTCCGAAAAAGGTGAACTCATAAAGAGTATTCCTCGTTCGTCAGCATGCTCCTTCAGTCCGAGCCACTGGGCTTCGGTGAACTCCATCCGTTTCCAGTAGTCGAATCGGGAATCGTCCTGTCTGCTGAACTTGACGCGCCATGGTTCGCTTGGGGTGCTTTCTTCCGCGGCGATGTGAGTTTGAAATTTGACCGCGTCGGCCCCTGCATTTGCAATGGCGTCAATGAATGCATGCGCCATGCCCAGGCTGCCGTCATGAGTTTGGGCGACCTCGGCGACGATAAGACATCTCCCATTTGAATGGGAAGATACGCTGCTCAAACATTCATCGCGGAAGCTGCGATCCATTTTGATCTGCTGTTTAATGGGTGGACTTGTGGTTGGGGACGCGGTTTCGACCTCACTTAGGTTCGGCCGCGGTCGAAATTGCTTCCGCGCCGAGTGTGGCCAATGTCAGATGTCTAGAAGTTTGGAACTGCCGTTTCCATTCGTATGAACTGACACGGCGCCGTTTCGATAATAGTCGTACTTACCGTGGCCGAAGTAGCTCAATGGCACATCGTTCAGCACGATGCCAACGACATTAGCGTTCACGCTCTCGAGTTTTTTCTTGGAAAGCCGCAACAGCTCGGACGACGAGAAATTGATGCGCCCGACGACAAGGACCGAATCAGCCGCCGCCGCGATCATCATGCTGTCAGCAAAATAGAGTGCCGGCGGGGAATCGATCACGATGAATTTGTATAGAGCGCCGAGATGGGTAAGCATCTCCTGGAATCGACCCAGGCTTAGAAGCGTAGCGGGATCGGTCACAGCCGGACCGGCGGGCAACAGATCGAGGTTTGGCGATATATTCTCCGTTATCGCACCGTCGATGCTTTCCTGCGTAGGACCCTCGGCCGTTAATAAGCTGGTGAGACCAATCTCATTCTTGACGCTGTTGATGTTGTGCATCTGAGGACAACGTAGGTCAGCATCGACCAACAGAACCTTATCGCCCAGTTGCGCCAGGCACTTCGCCAGATTGAACGAGGTGATCGTCTTTCCTTCGTGAGCGTCCGCGGACGTCACAAGTATCGTCTTGGGTGCCCCGTTCTCTGTCGAGAGCAGTAATGAAGCGCGAACTTCGTTAAATGATTCCGCGACGAGCGGGCTTTCAAAATTAACCGGAAGACCCCCTCTTGAAACTTGAGAACCATTCAATCGAAGAGTAGATGAAACTAATTGCTTCATCCTTCCCCCATGAAGCGCCGGCACCCTACCGACGACAGGTAATCCCACTCGATCTTCCAGTTCGTCTCCAACCTGTATGCTGTCGTTTAGCCAATTAGCTACAAAAGCCAAGCCGACACCCGCAAACAGGGAAGCGATGAAAGCGATCATTATCGTCTTCGTTCTCTCCGGGCCGCTGGGTGAACGCGGGATCGTTGCTCGGTCGGCGACAAGCACATTGTTTGGCGTGCCATTGAGTACGACGTCGGTTTCCCTCGACTTGGCGAGGACGCTCGCCAGAAGGGTTCTGTTGGAATCGATCTCCTGCTGGTAGATTCGATAATTGATCGCGGCTTCGTTCTGGGCAAGGACCGCATTCCGTTGGGCAGCGAAAGCACTCCTCAGTTCACGCTCTTTCGCCAAAGCCTCATGATACTTTTGTTCAAGGATGGAGCCTTGTGCATCCTGCGCCCGTTTTTTATTATCCTGTAGTTCATTCTCGATCTGGGCGATCTGTCTCTTAACGCGCTTCACCTCCGGCCACTCGTCCGTATACTCGGTTTTTAATTGAGCCAGTTGTTGATTAAGGGCGGTCAATTGAGTCTCAAGCCCTGCTGTGCGAGGGTCGGCCGTGTGGGCGACTATACCTGCCATTGGGTTTTCTTTGGCCGCAAGATAAGCGGCTTCGGCTGAGATCCTATCGTTTTCTGCAAGTCCGAGTTTAAGGTTCAGATCGGCCAGGCGCTGCACGACAGTGTTCTGTCCGCTATCAAGGGAAATTATTTGATTGTTCCTGGAGTAATTGGCCAAGCGTTCTTCGCGCGAACGTATCGAATTCTGAAGTTCCGCAACGCGCTTTTCCAGAAATTCGCTTGCGGTCGCATTTGCCTCGACCTTTCGTTCCAGATTTTGGAGTACATAGATGTCCGCGATGGCGTTCGCGACTTTTGCGGCGATCGTAGGATCCGAATGCTGATAGGTCACATCGATCATCCGCGTTTCCTTAGCCGCCGTCCTCGTGTCCTTTACAGGAGCAATGATCAGGCCGCGTTTGATCGTTTCAACGTAGGGTGCCAATCTTTCGGCGCGATGTTCGAAGTCGGCCTCATTCTCGGGTAGCAATTCGAGATTGTTAGGTTTTTGTGCGGTCGTCTGTTCGCCGAAGCTGGGATGGGGGTCCTCCAAACCGACCATTCGAAGGATGTTTTGCCACGTATTGGCTTTGCTATTCGGCGGATTCCTGAAAGCTTCGTTGTGCTCAAGGTCAACGGATTCCACCACGCGGCGCAGCAGCCCCGACCCCTCCAAAATTCTCAGCTGAGTCGCAAAATATGTCGGGTCAGTCCCTTGGTTCAGCACGATAGATCCGCTGGGTCCGCTCCCGATCGCAGGATTCGTTTCGTTATTTACCTGTACCTTTGCGTTGGCGATGTAGAAATCCGGTTTTTGGGCTTCGTATACCACGACAAGCGAAGTGATGACCGCTACCGTGCCTAGAATGAGCCACCAATATCTTCGTAATAGAGAAAGAAATCTCCTTATCTGCTGCTTTTGAGATTCGGAACTTCCGGCACCCTCGTATTCGTAACCTGGATCAGGCTCCACGAAAATTTGAGGAACGTGTCTAGAACTCTGATCCGTGGTCGTCAGTGCGTTCTTTGTCGCCATACCTTTAGCCCTTTATTCTTTCGTTAAAACTGGGTGTTGCCGTCGCCAGGTTCATTTGACCTTAGGGAACCACCCTTATCGGAAGTTGAGTAAGGGTCGGGACGAAAGTGCGTAAGAAACTCGAAAGTTTTCCCGGGCCGGCTATCTCGACTATGTCGTTCGGCCTGAGTAGCAGATCATCCTTTTTTCCCTGATTGATATCCTTAAGACTGACAAGCATTTCGGTCCGGTTCACTGAGCCGTCCGATTGACGTCGCACCAGGATCTTATCTGTGTTCGCTCCTGAGGCCAGCCCACCGGCCATAGCGATTGCCTGTGTAAGTGTTACGGGTTCTTTCAATTCGATAACGCTCGGGCTCCTTACACTTCCGGTAATGAAAGCTCGAGCGTTGTCGATCTCCCTGATAAGAACGACGTCACCCGCCCGCACATATGGGTTTGCTTCCTCAACGCCCTTCAAGGTGTCGGCCAGTTTGAGCGAGATCAGTTCGTCTCCCTTCTCCTCTGAAACGATAAGTTGGGGTCCATCACAAAACGGCAAACTCCGATTTCTAATGAGCTCAATGCTTGAGCCGGCCTTCTCGTTGGTCCCGTTCACAAGGGTCAACAACTCAAGGATCCTCACAGGCCTCTGCAGCTGAAATCTACCGGGGGCGACGACCGCACCGAGAACCGCAACGGGGCTCGAATTGAACTGTTGCACTGCGACGATCACGGAAGGACTAATAAGGAATTTTTTGTATTTCTCTTTGACCTGTTCCGCTAGCTCTCGCTCGGTCCTGCATGCTGCGGGAACTTCTTCATCGATCATGGGTAGTTGGATCCGTCCCTGGTTGTTCACCCTGATCCCAGTCCGCGAAAGTGCGACATTTTGGCTTACGATAACGTCGATCACGTCGCCGGGACCGATCTTGTAGTCATTACCGTTAGTGGAATTCGGATCGTTCGACCCGTTGGATTGAGCGGAGGCCGTGGCCACTAACAAGCAGAGAAGTTTGATTGCAACGACAATGCGGAAGCGACTCAACGTTTTGATCTCCATAACCCCGATATCCTTGAGCACCCCGGTTTCAGTGGCCTAATGCAAAGCTCGGCGACGAGCCGAAAGTGCCTCGCGAAGATGGTTCGGGCACCGGAGGTTCAAAACCGTGTTGCTCAAAACAACGTTGTATTCCTCGTTCTCGCGAACGAATCTCCCTTGAAGAGGAGCGTCGCCTATCTTGGCCACAACGTTCTCTCTAACCCATTGCCAGAATTGAGCTTGCGTGGTCCAGTAGGTCTTGCCGTCCTGACATATGACCATCGCGTTTTTCTTTCGTTTACGCTGTTCTTTTTCGCGCCGCTTTTTTTCCTTCTTTTCTTCCTTTTCCATAACTACTCACAAAGGTGCCCGGGCGATCACATGCCGTGCGCCAAAACCCTATTGCGGGAAACCTGAAAACTCAGGCAGTTCTGATTGTGTGCTCCTCAACTTCCGAGCGCGAGCGATTTTTTACATTATTTAAATCGGATAGACTTCGTGCGGCGCCGTTTGGGTTATGCAACTGCTCATAACATCTGTGTTCATTCTTCAAGAAAGGATGACCTTGGAACGAATCCATTCTTTTTAAGATCTACCGCATGGAATGCAAGTTGGTCCGTGCCGTTCGATTCGTAACTGGAATTATTGGCCGGTAGTTTTACCAGATGATTCTTAAATGCGTATATAACGAGTTCCAACCGGCTGCCGACCTCGAGTTTGTTAAATACTGAGGTCAAATGATGTCTCACCGTTGTTTCCGTGATGAACAGCTTCTCGGCGATGCCCTTGTTTTTCATCCCTTTACAGATGAGCTCGATGATCTGCTTCTCCCGTTCCGTCATTCCACTCACTTTTTGGACCGCCGGGTTATCGGTCAAAGACTGCTTTTCAAGGAACATATGCCGAATCGTTTCGGCCATTGTGGATCGATCAAACCAGAACTCTCCGTCGCTCACCTTTTTAATTGCCTTAAACAGCGCATCGACCCCGTTATGTTTCGAGAGCAGCCCTTTGATCCCGAGTATCAGGCAGTGCCGGTAGAACTCGATCTCATCGTTTCGAGTGAGAAGCAATACCGGCACGCCGCCCATTTCTGGGCCTGCCAATTGGATCAGCGCTTTTTCGCTCGATAATGAGAGATCGCAGAGGATCACGGTCGGCGAGGATTTAAGAACGGTATCCGGCGACATCTTGGCGATCGAGCTCTCGCCGACCACGTGCATGCGGACGTCAGATTCGATAAGCATTCGAAGCGATGTTCGAAGGATCGGATAATCGCAGATAAGAAAAATGTTGATCGTTTCTTTTGCCATGATCTGTGCCGTCCCGAAAACTACTCGGTCCTGCCGATTTCGATAGAGATAGTCGGCCGAGAAAACAATGCCGAATACATATCCTGATTCGAACGAGAAAAACCCCTCCTGCTCGAACAACGGCTCATCACTCGATAAAGCACATTTTGTAGGTGAACGCCGGAAAGAATACAGCACCGTAAGGCACTTACGCATCGAAAGAACCGCTATTCCTTACTACACATTTGTCCTATTTTCGAAGCCCAACAAATTGCCCACCTTTATCGAAATGAGTAACTGACGCCAGGAATTACGCCTGAGTGATCTCCGGCCGACCAGGAGGCAAGAAGGTATGACCCGTGATCTCAAGGTATGTTGCGTGGGGTAAAAGGGCAGGAGCATAATTCAGTACAACTCACTGTAAATTAAAGGGTTGCAACTATATCAAGCCCAAAACAATGACGGTACGTGTTGCATCGGTTTCAACTGAAGCCCAGAGTTGTGGGTGCGGGAATCGGAGCCGCTACACAAAAAATCCAGGATCTTTCGGCAGAAAAGTATTGTGGGATCGATAAATACATTGTAGAATCCGAAATCAAAATTCACCCTGGACCCGATACAAGGTTCGCAAAGACAACTTAGCAGGTCGCCGGTGTAGGCCGTGAACAGGAGTTTTGTATGAGCAGGCCCCCCACAAAGAACCAGCTTGGCCGCATTAAAATTTGGGTCATTGCGAACCCGCAGCTCGTGCGCGAATGTTTGGGCTTTTTTATTGAAAAAAATCCCCAATTGGAACTGACCGGCACGACGGGCTTCCAGTCCGATTGGCTGAAAGCGGCCTCGGTGACAGAAGCGGATGTAGTGGTCATCTACCTGGAGTCGGGGGACTCGGCCGAAGTGGTCGGCGACCTCCACGACAAAGTTCCGAAAGCAAAGATCGTTGCGATCATTGACGGCGACGATCTAGGTTGTTCTATGCAGGTGCTCAAGTCTGGCGCGGTAGGAATCGTGCGGGCTACGCAGGGAGCAAATTTGTTATTGGAAGCGATCAAAAAGGCCCATGAGGGTGAGATATGGTTGAATCAGCAGCTGCTCACAAATCTCCTGGAAAACGGTGGGATTACAAAACAACCGACTCGAAAAATCGGCCTTGCCAATGACTCTCTCACCCCGCGCGAGATCGAGGTGATCTCGATGATCGGAAAAGGCCTAAAGAGCAAGGTCATTGCTGACCGTTTAGCTATCAGCGAAGCCACGGTTCGGCACCACCTAAGCTCTATTTACGGAAAGCTTGGCGTCGACGACCGCTTGAATTTGATAATTTATGCCATCAACAAAGGCTTGGTCGAACTTGATGGCCAAGATGATCGCGTTTAGCGACGTAATAATACGTTGAAATTGGGTTAGACTGTGATCGAGAGATCTGCTCGGAAATAGGTCTGCTTCGGAAACTGTTATTTCTCCTAATGTTGCGTCAGCGTCGGCTTCAGGGCCTTGTAGATATTCTCCGTCATTATCTTTGTCCCCGCCGCGTTCGGGTGGATACCGTCAGCTTGGTTTAGTTCGCGTTTCAGGGCCACTCCCTCTAATAAAAACGGAACGAATGCCACACGGTGTTCCGTAGCAAGGTCCGGGAAGGCATTCATGTACTGCCTCTGATACTCCGCCCCCATCGTCGGCGGAGCAAGCATGCCGCACAGCAGAACTTTAATATTTTTCGCTTTGGCCTTTTGAATGATCTTCGACAGATTCTCCTTCATCCGGTCCACGGGCATACCTCTCAGAAGGTCATTGGCGCCGAGTTCCAGGATCAAGATCTCGACGTTTTCCTGCCCAAGCACCCAATCGGCTCGTTCGAGCCCGCCCAGGCTCGTATCCCCCGAAACGCCCGCGTTCACCACTTCGTAATCGTACCCGTCCGCCTTCAATCGCTGCTGAAGCAGGTAGGGATACGATTCGTTCTCCGTCAAGCCGAAGCCTGCGGTCAGGCTGTCGCCGAGGGCCACGATCTTTGGGCTATTGGTCTTTATATTCGGCGTAACAAGCGGTTTCGGATTCGACGCCCCGGTCGCGGGACGGTCAGTCGAACAGGCGGCAATACCGCCGAATAACAGCATCGCGAGCGTGAAAACCCAGTGTTCTTTTCTTCGAAACATAGTTGAATTAAGGCGTTCGAAACTAATTTGATCGCTCTTTCTTTGATGAGGCCGCGGCGGTTCAAGTTGGGAGGCAGATACAACCGACCCGACGCTTTCCGTCGAACCGCGCGAACTTGTTGGCGTACATCACCGCAAGGTACGATTTAACCACGGCCGGCCCATTTTGATGATCGAACTCCGAAACATAACAAAGACCGTGCGCTCAGGCGCCGAAGACCTGACCATCCTCGACGACGTTTCAGTGCGTATCCCCGGCGGACAATTCGTCGCTCTCACCGGGGCCTCCGGGAGCGGAAAGTCCACGCTTCTGGGCCTGATCGCCGGGCTTGATTCGCCATCTTCCGGGAGCATCACCGTGGACGGCGAAGAGATAACTTCGATGGGCGAGGACGGCCTTGCACGTATCCGCAGCGAGAAGATCGGTTTCATCTTCCAATCATTCCACCTCATCCCGAGCCTTACGGCTTATGAAAATGTGCTGATCCCGATGGAGATAGTAGGAGCGGCAGGCGCCCGTTCCCGAGCCTCGGAGTTGCTCGAAAAGGTCGGGCTCACCGATCGCGGGCACCATTACCCGAGCGAACTTTCCGGCGGCGAACAGCAACGCGTCGCGATCGCCCGGGCCTTCGCCAACGAGCCGAAGATCCTTCTCGCGGACGAGCCGACCGGAAATCTCGACTCGCGAAATGGTGATCACATCTTCAACCTGATGGAGCAGCTCCACACCGACCGTAAGGTGACGCTAGTGATGGTCACCCACGACGCCCATCTCGCAGGCAAGGCCCAGCGGCAGATAGTGCTCAAGGACGGCCGCGTCATCAGCGACAGCGACAACGCATGAGATTCGTATTCAGCCTGACAGCAAGGGAAATTAGGTCGTCGTGGCGGCGGCTTCTGTTCTTCTTCCTTTGCATCGCATTGGGGGTGGGGTCGATCGTCGCGCTGAGGTCGCTGATCCAAAACCTGACCCGAGCGGTCGGCACCGACGCAAGGGCTTTGATGACCGCCGACATCGAGGTCAGTTCCACGAACGATTTCTCGCCAACCGACATAGAGAAGATCGAGTCGGTGATCACCGCCTCGAACATCGTGGAAGCTCGAAACGAGGCGATCACCACGGCGGCCATGGCGCGTCCGGTCGACCCAGAGAACGAGAAAGTGCGATTCGTCGAGTTGAAAGGAGTCGAACCGCCGTTCCCGCTTGTTGGGGAATTCAATTTGGACGGTGGCCAGCCCTTCGACCACGCATTGCTGCAGAACAACGGAGCCGTAGTCGCCCGGATCCTCTTGGAAGACCTCGGCGTGCAGATCGGCGACAAGATCAGGATCGGCGAGGGCGAATTTGAAATTCGGGCCTCGTTCGACCAGGAGCCCGGTGGATCGAGCGGCTTCCGGCTCGGTGCGAGGGTGTTCGTCGAGAAACGAGCTTTCGACGATGCCGGCATCACTCGGAATTCCAGCCGTGTCCGACGCCGTATTCTATACCGCACATCCGATAACCCAACGCAGCTCGTTACCCAGCTCCGCGAGGCCCTCGCGGGAACGACCATACAGGTTCAGAGCTACCGCGAAACGCAGGAGAACCTCGGCGAGCAATTTACACGGACGGAAAACTACCTGGCGCTCACCGGGCTGCTCATTCTCGTGCTCGGCGGCGTCGGCGTGTGGAACGTCGCGAGGGCCTTCGTCGAGCAGAAGCGTAAAACAGTGGCCGTTTTGAAATGCCTCGGGGCGAGCGGGACGCGGGTGATCACGGTTTACCTGCTTCAGATCCTCGTACTCGGGCTTGTCGGGAGCGGATTCGGGATCGTACTCGCGCATCTTGGCCTATTGCTGGTCCGCTCGCAATTGGCCGCCGACTTGCCGGCGAATATGTCGTACGCAGTTTCCGCATCGACGGCGGTGCAGGGTGTTTTTCTCGGTGTGCTTATCTCCGTGCTCTTCTCGGCTCTTCCATTGCTGCAGATACGCAATATAAAGCCGCGGCTGCTCCTCCGAGACGAGAGCAACACGAGCCTGCGTCTAGATTGGGCTAAGTGGCTCATCGGAGCGGCATCGCTCGCCGGTCTGCTCGCGGTGTCGGTCTGGCAGGCAGGTTCCCTCCGCGTCGGAGCGTTCTTTCTTGGCGGGTTGGCGGTGACATCGCTGGTGCTTTACCTATCCGCGGTCTTGCTGACAGCAATACTGAGGCGGCTCCGTTCGCTCGGGCCGTTCGCCATTTCGCAGGCGATCAATTCGCTTTACCGTCCCGGCAACCAGACGCGGATCGTGCTGCTGGCCGTCGGTTTGGGTGCGTTCGTCGTCCTCACTGTTCAGTCTCTACAGACGAACCTCGTACGAGAGTTCGACTTCACCCGCAACCAGCGACTCCCGAGTCTCTTCTTTGTCGACGTCGGGAAGACCCAGATCGATCAACTTGTGCGAATGATCAAAGAGCGCACGGGAGAACAAGCCGAAGCCACGCCGACGGTGCGTGCACGAATCGCGTTCGTCAACGGCGAGCCCATCAACTTCCAGCAGCGCGAGGTGCGACAGCAGCAAGGACAGATCGGTCGCGAATTTGCCGTCACCTACCGCCCGAATCTGGACGAGAACGAATCGCTCGTTGCGGGCGAATGGTGGAACCAAACACCCGGTGACATCCCGCAGGTTTCCGTCGAGGAAGGCATGGCTCAGCGTCTCAACCTGAGCGTCGGCGATTCGATCACCTACGATATCTCCGGCCGTAAGATCACCGCGCAAGTCGCAAACATCCGCAGGATCGACCTGCGGAACACCCGCACCGCATTCGTTTTCGTCTTCCGCCCGGGAGTGCTCGAGGCCGCCCCGCAGAGTTACGCAGCAACGGTGCTCAGCCGCATTCCGCCGACAGAACGCCAGCGACTACAGCGCGACGTGCTGGCCGCGTTCCCGAACGTCCAGATCTTCGACGTGGCCGATATCGTCTCCACCGTCCAACGGCTCATCAACAACTTCGTGCTCGCAATATCGTTCGTCGGCGGGTTCGTCGTCGTCAGCGGGATACTGATCCTCATCGGCTCGATCGCGCTGACCAAATCGCAGCGCATTTATGAGAACGCGATCCTCAAAACGCTCGGGGCACGGCGGCCGACACTCGCGACGATCCTGTTCGCCGAATACGGATTGCTTGGGCTTTTATCCGGTTTGGTCGGGGCGGGCTTTGCGGTCCTGCTTTCCTGGGCGGTGGCGGTTTACGTGATGGATATCGGTTGGGAATTCGACCCAATGCGGACTATCGCCGGGATCGCGGCGACCGCCGCGATCGTCATGATCGTCGGCACGGCTGCGAGCTTCGACGTCCTGTTCCGCAAGCCGCTTCAAACTCTGCGATCGCAATGATCAATTCGGCTGCTCGAATGGCTCCCCTGCGAGCACCGCGCGCATCGATACCTGCCCGAACAAGGTCTCAAGATAAGCGCCGAACCGGTGAAGGACCGGGACGAGGTCCTTCTTCTCTCGGGCGGCGTAGATCTCTTCGCTGAACCGCTCGATCGTTTCCTGGTCTTTGTAATACAGGTAACCGTGCGTTTCGGATGCGAACGACGCAAGCGTGTTTCTGAGCTCGGAGACGTTTTCGCGGCTCGGGTTCGATTCTGACGACTGGGCCTTGCTGAAGACCTCCCAGAGCTGCGTCCTGAGCTCCATCGACTGCTCCCGTTTCATCTCGAACCGCGGAAAGAAATCGAACGGCGTGGAACTCGGCTCGACCACCCTCGCGATCTCGACGAGCATCTGCTGGAATGTATCGAGCAGCAGCGCGTGCGCAGCCTCCACCCGTGCCTGGACCGAAGGCGGCGGGACCAACTGAACGATGCCGCGGAGTTCCTGGTGAAACACCTTCTTTAGCTCGAGCGTTGCTCCATAAGAGGAGCTGTCGAGTGAATTGAAAAGGGCCGCGTTCTCGTCCGGGAAACGGCTGAGACGGTTGTTGATGAAATTCAGAAGCTCTTGCGTCTGCTCGTGGATCGCCGCGAAGATCAGAAGCGCAGGTTTAAGCGGCGTCCTGCTGTTCAGCATTCTCTCGATGATCTCGAGCGACCGAAGGACCTTCCCGACACGTGAGACCAGTTCGTCGATATCGGAGCGGTCCGAAAAGGAAAGTTCGGGCCGGGCGAATAGTGCGGACATTTCTGTGGGTATGACCGTTCTACCGGAATTGCGGGCCAGCGATCTTAATCGAGCCGCACCGGCAGCTGCTGCAAGCTGAGGCTCCAGCGTCGACGCCCACGATGCCCACTCGCCCGGCCGCAACGCCGCGATCCTCGATACCGTCCGGTTGAGTGAGATCAGCCCGCGAATCACATCGGTCAATTGCTCGATGTCACGGTTAGAGAGGCCAACGCCTGCCACGGACGAAACGCAGCCTTCATCCATCACTTTCCTTAGGCTGAGTGCGAGCGAAGAGCAGCGCTGCAGGCCCATCATCGAGATGCGGAATTCCCTTGACAGATCGTGCGACCCGCCCTCGGCTCGGTCGTGGAACGAATCCCGGCACACCCGGGGGAAGCACGATAGCCCCTCGATCCACAGCCCAAGCTCGACCGCGATCTCGTCAGCGTCCAGCACCGCGACGACAGGATGGCTGTCATGGCTGACCTCGTCCGCGGCGAACATCACGGCGGAATCGTAATTAGGTAGTTCGGTATCGAATGAATCCAATTCGGGGAAACCTCTCGGAGGGAAATATGTGCAGTGGCGGCGAGTGAAGCGCCAATAAATTTATACCGTTTTTCGCTGCTCCAAGGCAATTAAAATCTTTCCATCAAGGCCCCGGGTCGGGTCCGCTAACTTATTTGCAGGCTGTGATATAGGCTATTCAGGATGAAGATGACACGACTACTCATAGCTACCACGAATAAAGGGAAACTGCGCGAGTATAGAGAGATCCTCGGCGGGACGGGGTTGGAACTCGCGGGGCTCAACGTATTCGACGGATTGAACGAACCGGTCGAGGATGGGGAAAGTTTCCGTGCGAATGCCGAGCTAAAGGCCCGCGAATACGCACTTCAGACAGGCGAATGGGTTCTCGCAGACGATTCGGGGCTTGAGGTTTCCGCTATTGGCGGAGCTCCGGGTGTGAATTCGGCGCGGTTCGGTGGACCCGACGCGGACTACGCACAAAAGATGAGGCTTATTCTCGACTCACTCGCGAACGCCGACGATAGATCGGCTCGTTTCGTATGCGTGATCGCGGTCGCCCGTCCAGACGGCTCGATCGCGGCGTACGCAGAAGGGGAGTGCCGCGGGAAGATCGCCGATGCTCCCCGCGGATCGAACGGCTTCGGCTACGATCCGATCTTCATCCCGGACGGTTACGAGCGCACGTTCGGGGAGTTGAGCGATGCGGAAAAGCACTCGCTCAGCCACCGCGGAAGGGCGGCGAATGAAATAATTCGAAAAATGCTAGATTTTATCGGGGTCTGACTTGACCAACACGTTTTTCGCCTGTAAATTCCATAGTGGAATTCGGGGCGTAGCACAGCCTGGTAGTGCGCACGGTTTGGGACCGT
>JAEZJR010000240.1 GCA_023415725.1 Acidobacteriota bacterium | reverse complement strand
ACCGGAAGTCGAGCAGACGCTGCCGGCACGAACGCCCCGATCTGTGCAAGAACCTGAATTAGAGCGGCCTGCCTCAAGACTGTCGACTTTCCGCCCATGTTTGGCCCCGTCACGATCAACAAACGGTCGGTCGAGTTGTTTAGGTAAAGATCGTTCGGAACGAACGACTCGCCGATGAACGCCTCCACCACGGGATGTCGGCCGCTTTTTATCTCAACCTCATCGCCGTCGTGAAGGACGGGACAAACATAATTCCGCTTAGTGGCCGTTTCCGCCAATGCGGCCAGTGCGTCCAGGGTCGCTATCGCTCGAGCGGTAGCCTGCAACTTAGCTGTCTCGGCCTTCGCGACATCCCTGACGCGAGAGAAGATCTCGGCCTCCAACTGGACGATCCGATCTTCTGCCCCCAAGACCTTTTGCTCCCACTCCTTCAGCTGGGGAGTAGTGAACCGTTCAGCATTGGCAAGTGTTTGTTTACGCTCGTAGTCCTCGGGGACCCGGGCTAATTGCGCCTTCGATATTTCAATGTAGTAACCGAATACGTTATTAAACCGGACCTTCAGAGTTGGAATTCCCGTCCTCTCGCGTTCGGCCTCCTCAAACCCAGCGATGGTCTGCTTGCCTGAACGGGAGATCGATCTCAATTCATCAAGCTCAGCATCGTAGCCATCCTTTATGACGCCACCGTCGGCTAGATTAATTGGAGGATCGACTACGATCGACCTAAAGAGCAGATCGACCAATCCCGGAAGTTCGAAAATATTCTCGGACAGCACTTGTAATAGAAGTGACCGTGAATCGGATAATTCGCGGTTGATCAGCGGAGCTTGCCCTATCGACTTACATAGAGCCAATAGATCACGCGGGGTGCAGTTTCCCAGATTTAGCCGTCCGACCAAACGTTCGAGATCGGCGACCTCCTTCAGAAGGGACCGGATCTTATCCCTAAGGATGGAATCAGTCAGTTCGGAGACTGCCGCCTGACGGGTTTGAATTTCCGACAGCTTGATCGACGGGCGGCTAAGCCATGCCCGGAGCAGCCGGCAGCCCATACCGGTAATGGTCTCATCTATTACATTAAATAATGTGTGCTTATTGTTGTCGTTGCGGCCCTCTAGGATCTCAAGATTTCGCAACGTGACCGCGTCGAGAACCATGAACTCGTTGGTCTCAAAATACTTGATCTCGGAAATGTGTTCCGCTGCCGATTTCTGAGTGTGTTTCGCATACCTCAGGCATGCTCCTGCAGCCCGGATCGCTTCATTTCGTTCATCGAGCCCTAACCCCCTTAATTCCTTGACCCTGAAATGGCTTGTGAGCTCTGCAGTACAACCGCCTAGGTCAAATTCATTATCATCCAGGGGCGTAAATGTCGGGCCTTCGCCGGAAAGGGTTGAATTGGGTGAGTTGATATCGATCAACCCTGTCTGACCTTTACCTGTACCGGGGATGGTATTTCTAACGAAACGTTCGAAGGCAGAGGGAAATAGTATTTCCGCGGGCCCGAAGCACTCAAGCTGCTCACTGAGCTTTGCCCAGGCTTGAGGGCCAGTAATTTGAGTGACATGAAACTCCCCTGTCGAGAGTTCCAGAACAGCAGCAGCAAAACTCTCGGCTGAACCGCACACCGCCGCCAAATACGTCGAATTCCGAGAGCTACCTAGCTGATCGTCGATAGACGTGCCAGGGGTAATGACCCTCACCACCTCACGCTTCACCAACTTTACTCCTTTGCTGGCCGGTTCGGCCTGCTCACAGATAGCTACGCGGTAACCCTTTCGCACAAGACGGGAAATGTACCCGGCCGCCGCGTGATAGGGAATTCCGCACATGGGAATAGGGTTGGGCGAGTCTTTCTGCCGAGCAGTTAGCGTGATCTCGAGTTCGCGCGATCCCACCAATGCGTCTTCGTTGAACATCTCGTAGAAGTCGCCTAGCCTGAAGAACAGGATCGTCCCAGGGTAGCTCTTTTTTATCTCGAGGTATTGCCGGAGCATCGGCGTTGCGTTCTGCATCACTTTTCCGAAGGGAACAAGACAACCGAGTTTAGCGAAATCCCAAATACTTTCAAAACCGTAGCTTTCAAGGCAGCGGTCTAGCTTCCTTACCTGATCGATCCGAGCAGCCGTTTGCTGGTAAAACCCAAGAACCCATTAGCCGAGAATCCTACCGAAGGGCCTCCAGGTAACGCTGAAGACTTGCATCGAAATTAAGTGTCTTTTCAGCAGGGCTTTGCTCTGGCTTTCCAATTTCAGAAAGTTCGTCCTTGCTGTCATATTTGGCCAAATACGGGATCGTCTTGATCGGTACCCCCGATCCATACGTCCGCGCCGAAACGAGCTCTGCCATATCATCGCCGCCAACAAGTATCCTGGCCGCGTGCTTAAAAAGCCACGCATTGGCAAAGTGCATCACGTTCACGGAAACGGAGTTGTCTTTTAACTTCCCCAGAGCGACTAGCTGGTCCGGGTAGAGATCGTGAATAAGAAGGGAATAAGAACACCCCCTCACCAGACTGGCGATTGCCGTTGTGAAAGGTAGGTTAGGCGGGGCGGTCGCCACAAGGACCCTATCGCCCTGACGGAAGCTTCTAAGTGATCTCCAGAATATCGCAAAACCGAAAGTAAAGAGGTTCACGATCCGTTTGGTAAAGACGTTTTTGTCGAGCTGTGTACCCCAAACTCGGAAGATCTCTACCCCGTTTCGCATTTCGCGACCCGGTATCTGGATACCGCGCGATAGGCGACTCGGGCGACCGCAGATAACCCTTACGTCAAATTCCTCGGTCATCCCCTCAGCGATCTGCGAGAGGTGCTCCCCGGTCGGGACGGCGTCTGGATAATAGCAATCCGTAACCACCCACAGCCTTTGCTTCTCACTACAACCGCTCGTCATTGTCCTTTCACAAAGCACGGTATGTAATCGCTACCTCAAGGACCTTTGTAGTAGTTTCCGTTCCCGCGTTCGCTGCATGCCAACCGGCCTGGTTCCTCCCATCGTCAACCACTTTGTCATCAATACGACGAGGAACGCCCCAGTTCCTCCCTCAGTTCATCGAAAGTGACTGCATGCGTACCGACATGCTGAACGCTGATCCCACCGGCCGCGTTTGCCATCTTACACGCCTCGCGAGCAGATAAACCTGCCGCCATTGCAACCCCCAGACATGCGATCACCGAATCCCCCGCGCCTGTAACGTCATAGACCTGGTGCACAGAAGCGTCAAGGTGATACGGTTGGTCGCCGTTACCGAACAGTGTCATCCCGTGTTCGCCTTCGGTTATGAGAACGTGCCTCAGCCCGCACTCCTTAAGCAAAGTTTCACCAGATTTCCTTACTACTTCCGAATCCGAATCGTCGAGTTTGCAAGCTTCCGCCGCCTCACGGCGATTTGGCGTCAGGATCGTAGCACCAAAGTATTTCTGATAGTGCTTTCCCTTAGGGTCCGCGAGAATGTATTTCCCTAAGGCATTTGCCTTTTCGATAACCGTACGGAGCAGGTCATCAGCAAGAGTTCCTTTCGCATAATCCGAAATAATTACGGCATCTGCGGTGTCTAACGCCTCATTGAAAGAATCCAGAAGTAGACCTGAAGTCTCCTCTGACAATTGGTCGACCTGTTCACTATCGACTCGTGTAACCTGCTGGCTATGGGCAATTATCCGTGTTTTGACCGATGTCCGCCGGCCCGGGACACGGATGAGAAACCCTGCAGACACTCCGCGAGCAGTAAGTACGTCCGCAAGTTCCTCGCCCTCTGAATCGTGGCCGATAGCCGAGAGCAGCGTTACATGGGCCCCCAAGGCCGCCGCGTTCAAAGCCACATTGGCTGCTCCGCCCGGTTTTGACGAAGTGCGCTCGAGGTTTATTACCGGTACGGGGGCCTCCGGGGAAATTCGGTTGACGCTGCCCCACCAATATCGGTCGAGCATAACGTCGCCGACCACTAGCAACCTGGTGTTAACGAAATTGTCGATCAACGATCCGAGCCCTCCGAGAATGCGATATCGACCATTTCGCACCAAACATGCGCGATCGTGATGTGTGCTTCCTGAACCCTGGCAGTTCGTTGCGCGGGCACCAGCACCGCCGCATCCGAGAGGGAAGCGAGCTTTTTACCGCTTGCTCCGGTCAGGCCTACCACCTTCGTCCCTTTTCGTCTCGCTTCCATTGCTGCGGCGATCACGTTTGGTGAATTCCCGCTGGTGCTGATCGCTATGAGGCAATCTCCGTCGTTCGCGAGCGATTCCACCTGCCGGGCGAAGACGCGTTCGAAATCGTAATCGTTCGCCAGTGCCGTCAACGCGGACGTGTCGGTTGTAAGTGCGATGGCCGGGAGGGAACGTCTTTCAGTTTCGTACCTTCCGACGAATTCGGCCGCGATATGCTGCGAATCCGCAGCGCTCCCGCCGTTCCCGCACACCAGGATCTTCCCGCCGCTTTTGAACGTTTCGACGATCAGTTCACCACACTTCCTGATCGAATCGCGACCGTCCGCTATGAGTTTGTCGAAGGTGGCAAGATGTTCCGCGAACGATGCCGAGAGCAGATCGTCCGTAAGACCTTGAACAGTTTTCTTCTCGTTTGCTTGAATCAGTTTCGATGTGGAATATCCGTCGACAAGGGGCAAAGAGTACACTTCACCGCCATTCTGCTTCACAAAATCTGCCCCCACGATCTCATCCAACTTCCAATCTCCACCCTTCACGAGCACATTCGGGCGGATATCTTTAATTACCCGTTCAGGGGTGAGTTCGTCGAAGATGACGACTTCATCGACCGACTTAAGGGCAAGCAAAACGGCTTTCCTTGCTTCGGCGTTCTGGACCGGCCTGCCCGGGCCTTTTATTGACCGTACCGACTCATCACTATTGATGCCGACGACCAATCGGTCCCCGAGAGCTTTTGCGCGTGAGAGCAGATCGACATGACCGGGATGTAGCAGGTCGAAGCAGCCATTAGTAAATACTATCTTGGTCATTTAAGGGGCGGAATTCCGGCTCAAAAGTGTTACGATGACAGCCCGAACCGGACGGCGATTTATGTTAAAGGTTACCATTTAGTTATACTTCCAGCGAAACACCGCTCTTGATCGGTCTATTTCAAGCAGCCAATTTTGTTTTAATTGTGGTGTGTTTATTAAGCGCCGCTGGGATCTGGTGATTTTTGCGTATCGTCGGAGCCTTCCCGAAACCTGTTTATGAGGTAGCGGCAATTATTGCGAAGCTAAAGCGTCCCAAATGCGCCTTACTCGGACCCGAAAAATATTATTGACCTAAGTGTTGAATAATGTTAGATTTGCACGAAATCACTGAACAAAGTTAGAGTGTTTGTTCCGTTTCTTATATTGTAATGCAGGAAATGGCTGTCCGTTCTAACTTTGATCTGGTATTCGAGGCTTTCGGCGTAAAAGTGCGCATGGAAAGCGACCGCCCCGAGCTTCTTGAACTTGGAATGGAGGTCGCATCTACGGCACTCATCAAGCGCCTGGAGATCATTGAAAACAAGACCGATGCTGTTGATCACACGTTCGGGGTCTATCGGGACTCAGAAGGAAAGTTGTTTTTCACAAATGAAGGTCAGCCGTCTGGCCCTCTAGAAAAGGAAATCTATTTCCGCCGGCTACTAAACACGATGATCCGCGTGCACGTAGCGGAAAAGGCTCGGGAGTGGGTCTTCATTCATGCCGGCGTAGTAGGGTGGCGTGGTAAAGCGATCATTCTGCCCGCCGCGAGCCGTGCCGGCAAAACGACACTCGTCAGCGAATTGATTCGTCTCGGTGCAGATTATTATTCGGACGAGTACGCAGTGATCAACCCTTCCGGTTTAGTTCACCCATACGAACGGGATCTTTCAGTCCGGACCCCAGGTTCGGAAATACAAATTCCCGTTCCCCCGGCTGAGTTTGGGGCGGAGATCGGGAGTCATCCGATCCCGGTCGGATTGGTCGTCTTAACGAAATTCGAGAATGAGGCGGAATTCCGACCTGAAAAGCTCTCAATGGGCATCGGTATAATGGAAACGGTGCCCGAAGTGATTCCGATCCGTTACAGCACGGATTTTTCACTAAAGGTCTTGAACACAGCGTTTAGTCGTGCAATAATCATCAAGAGTTTGCGAGGCGAAGCACAGACAGCTGCGCGCTCGATCTTGTCTTATTTTGACGACAATTTAGATTTGGCTAATAAGGATTAGCTTCACCTTGACTGGATTTTTCTGGAGGAGAAAATGAATAACTCGCAATACCCGACTGCTCGAACGAACGGACTCGTGGTGCAGGATGTGCCCAACGAAGTTCTCGTGTACGACCTTGAAAGCAACAAGGCCCATTGCCTTAACCAGACCGCCGCTATGGTTTGGAAGGCCTGTGACGGTAAGACGTCAGTGTCCGACATAGCTCGTTTGGTCGGTTCGCAGACGGGAGAGAAAGTCTCCGACGACCTCGTTTGGCTCGCAATCGACCAACTTCAGGAAAACAGCCTGCTCGAAGCCCAGGTTCAGACTAAGTTCGCTGGTCAATCCCGCCGTGAGGCTCTTAAGAAAATCGGTATGGCCTCAATGATCGCGCTTCCCATCATCGCATCGCTTGCCGCGCCTACAAGCGTAATGGCTTCCACCTCCTGTGCTTGTACCGTTGGCACCCAGGTACAAGACTGTGAGCTTACTGCTGCGTGTGCAAGTACCCCTGTTTGTGTGGCGGGGAACGTATGCGGTAACGCCCCCTAACGAAATAAGGACCAAAACTATTTATAATTGGACGGCGGTCGTTTATGAACTCGTCGTCCTTTTATTATTTGGATGCATCTTTGTGGAACTTGAAAGGAAATGGAGCCTAATTCAACAAAAGGCCCTTAATCAATGTTTAGCGTCGATCTTCGACCAATTCAAAAATCAATCGCTTGATGCGGTTTGTTTCAAAGGCTGGAGCCTAGCCAGGTTTTACCCCGAAAATCGACTTAGAAGCTACAACGATATTGATATCATTGTGAGCCCGGCGGACTACGGGAAGACTCTTAGGATCATACGCAGCCTTCCTTTCAAGAGCGTCTCCGTTGATGTGCATGGTGGAATCCGAGATCGTGACACTCTAAGTTTCGAAGAACTATTTTCTCGCTCTTACCTGGCAAAACTCGACGATATTGATGTCCGCGTTTTGGGAGACGAGGATAATTTGCGCATAACGTCGGCTCACTGGTTAATCGACGGCGGAGTGTTCAAAGAAAAGCTCTGGGATATTTACTATTTGGTTTCGAACAGAGCAGAGAATTTCGATTGGAGTAGATGTATCGACGCTCCCGGCCCGATTCGTAGGACCTGGGTACTGACAGCGGTTGCCACCGCACGCGACTATCTTGGGCTGGATGTATCCGGTCTACCCAATAGTCTTCGCAAATTTGAGTTACCAAATTGGTATAGGAGAACGCTCGATCGAGAATGGGCCCGCGACCCCAAACCTCGGATTCCACTCTTAAGTTGTTTAAAGCAGCCAGACCTTTTCGTGAAACAGGTCCGGCACCGATTTCCGCCTAATCCGATCGCTGCCACCACTGATACTGAAGGACCGATCGATGACTCATGGCGGGTGCCTTACCAGATCAAAAGCATTGTCAAAAAACTCCGCAACGCGCCACGCATCGGCCGCTGAGTAACCCGGTTGAGGATCTGCCCTAATTTAAATTATCGTTTCCCTGATAAATACAGCGAAAATTACCCGTTTCGCGAAAACCGGCTTTGCGCCCCCTTTGCGACCCCCAATTTGAAGTGTTAGCCCGACTATTGGAAAATCAATCCTTTGCCTAATGGTCAATTCAATCAAAAAGGGAAATTTGATCCTCGCGATCGAATCCGCGATCCGGGGCGGCAGCATCTCGCTCTTACGGGAAGGGACGCCCATCGCCGGAACCGCCGGCGATGACTCCGTTTCAAGAGCTGAGGACTTGATTCTGCAGATCGACGATCTCCTCCAGAGGACCGGTACCCGCAAATCCGACCTAGCATCTATTGCAGTTTCGAACGGCCCGGGAAGCTTCACCGGCCTCCGCATCGGGCTTGCCACGGCCATGGGTCTGTCGATGGCCTTGGGAATACCTTGTACGGGCGTGCCCCTCTTCGACGCGATTGCCGAAGGTTCCGGGTCGTCTTTAGCTGTTGTGGCCCCGATCGGGCGGTCAGACCTAAGTTTCCGTTTGTTTGAGGATGGAACCCCGCAAGGGGACTATTTAGTAGGCGGGATCGACGAGTTCGTTTCGTTCGTGAGTGAGGGCCGTCCGGAACGAATCGCCCACCACCCGGACATAGACATTTCTCAAATTGAAACCTTGTATCCTGAGATCGCGTTAACCGAAGTCCGTTCCAACCTCGCGGAGTATCTCGGAAGGTATGCCGCGACACACCCTGGCTCCGGGTCCCTCGAGCCGATCTATGTACGAAACCCACGATTCGCCTGAGGCTGGTTCGTTGTCGTTACGCAAAGCCAGCCCGAAGGATGCGGACGTTGTTCGGCAAATCGCGCTGAGCAGCGGGATCGACTCATGGACGGCCGATCAATATCGCGAAGAAGCGAGCCGAGGCGACGCCGTTTTTGTGGTAGCTCACATAGGCCCGGAGATCATCGGTTTCGTATCTGGTCGAATCGTTCCGAGCTCGGTTGAAGGGACTGATGGAGAGATCTACAACATCGCCGTCACCCAGGGATCCAGAGGGAAGAGAATAGGTCACGAACTTTTGGAAAATGCGATACAAAACTTTATCGATAGCGGCTGCAATGGGGTCTGGCTCGAGGTGAGGGAATCAAATCAAAACGCGATCCGATTCTATGAAAACAATGGCTTCAGACGGGTGACGATGCGTCGGAACTTCTATTCTTCGCCGGTCGAGAACGCGATTGTGATGAAGCTCACACTGGTCAGCGACTCTTGACCCAAATGCTTGATTCTTGCCTCGATTATGGTATAAGTTGAACTTAAGCCTGCTGTTGTCGGCCGCGGCCAAACTGCAGGTGAGACTACATTGACAAGTGAGGAACGAATCGCCATGGACCTTTCAACTCCTGATGTTGTGAGAGACGAACTTCTCAAATCCAATCCGACGTTTCGCGAACTGGTTAACCAACATCAATCATTCGAAGCAAGGCTTAGTGAACTCGCCCATTTGACCTACCCCAACGACGACGAACAGTTAGAAGAAGCAACCCTGAAGAAGAAGAAATTAATGGTGAAGGATGCCATCTTTGAGATGATGCACGATTACGAGATCTCGCATTAGTTTACAGACGAGCTCGATAAAAAGTTTTTAAGCGGCGGCTGTGTCCGCCGCTTTTCGCGCCGCGCAGCCTGCGGAAAACGCTGTCACACCCTGGTTCGTTAGTGCAACGATGAACCGATCGTCGCCAGCAAGCGGATAGCCGACGAACTCCTCGTCTCCACCCAGCGCAACCCGATCTCCAAATTTGCCGTCAGAAAGATCGAGGATGTACGCGGTCTTTTCCCCAACGACGGTCAATGCCAGCCTGGAATCAGCCAAAGTACCTATCGAACTGACGCGCCCCGGCATTCTTCGTTTCCACTCGACATTGCCCGAAGAAAGAGAGAGCGAATATACGAAGTTATCCGCTGACGCAGCGATCACGTTCCCGTCCCGAAGGATAAGATGGGAGATCGCACCGCCAGCCTTATACTTCCAGTTCTTTGACAAACGGTCGAGCGAGATGGATTCGAGGTTCCCTCGAGAGTCGCCCGCGACAAGCACCCCATCTCTCCCCGAAACAACCACCTTCGGGAGTAGGCTGAGTTGGAGAATTCCTAGGGTCCTCCAGGTTTCCAGAGACACGACCTCGATCGTTTTAGGCCCCTTGTTCCTTACGATCCAGTTGGCCCCGAGGTACGATTCTTTGCCCGCGAACGCCGAACCGTCCCGTGACCATCTGACGGCCCCGTTCGACGGCTCTACCGCAACCAGCGGCCCATCTTGAGCCAATACAAAGATCGTTCTTTCGTCGCCTGCCAACTTATAACTTTGTGCCGACGGAAGCTGCGAGACCCAATTCGTTATACCCGTTGCCTTGCTGATCGCTCGTATGAAGGCCGTGCCAGAGGCATTCGGCGAGTTCGTTCTGGTAACGACGATGATCGTTGAATTGATAGACCGGATCGGCAGGACGACACTCCCGCCAAGCTCGCTCGTCCAGGTTACCGAGCCGTTCTTTCGGTCGAGTGCTACCACCCTCTCCTGCGCGTCGACCGTATAGACGTTCATGTTGTCGACCAGCAGGCCGCCGTTAACAGAAACTGCTTCGCGGTAAGACCAGCATTGGACCAGAGAATCTCCGGACTGGGCGCTCGAACTAAGGGCCGCTGCAATAACGATAGCAGCGATCCACATGCACCCGATAAATGTCCGAATCAGATTTCCTTCCATCGATTTCTGCCGAGAATCGCCTCACAGGCCAAATTTCGTATCTTAGCACGCATGCTTGACCGCCAAGTATTGATGAATGTAATATCCGTGTCAGTTTGCTAACATCACACCTACCCACGGAGTAACTATTAACTAATGTCTTTTAACAAGA
>JAEZJR010000203.1 GCA_023415725.1 Acidobacteriota bacterium | reverse complement strand
TCTCAGCAAGCGTTTCCTTGGCGATCTTCTGGGCGATCGACGGGGTCGCTTCGCCGTTGATCGATGCAGTGACGATTGCGTCGGGCTGAACGCTCCTCACGCCATCGACAAATCCTTCGCTTCGCAGAAGGCAGGGCCGCAGCCACGGCAGACCCACATCTAGAATGCGAAGCGGCGAACCGTCCGCGTTCTTTACGATCTCGCCAACCCAGGTGCCGAGATCGTAGCCTGCATCGTAATCGCATATCGCGACCATCGTGGCCATCCCCTCGACCGGATTCGCCTCAACGACGACGGGCACGCCAGCCTCCTCACCGATCTTTATTATTTCTTCCAGACCGGTCGTGTTCGCCGGAGTGAGCACGATCGCGTCGACACGCTTCACGAGTTCACGCGCCTGGGCGATCTGGTTCTCGACGGAAAGCTCCGCGTCCATGATGTCCAGTTCGATGCCGTACTGTGCGCCGCGGCGTTTCATCACCTCGATGACGATTTGGTACCAGATGTGGAAGCTGTAGTTCGTGAGATAGCCGACTCGCTTAGGCGATTTGGACGCTTCGACGAGCGGGACGGCGTGGATCGCCTCGTCGAGTTTCGGGGGAGGGTCATAATGAGCCACCGGCGGATGGCTCTCTTCTGCTGCTGTACTCATATTTCTTTTATCCTCGATTCAAATACCCGCCGATCCGGAGAGCTTTCCCTCCGCAGATGAACACGGATAAACACAGATAAGAAGAAACGCAAAGGAATTATGATCCATCGGCTCTCATCGGTGTGCATCTGTGTTCATCTGTGGACCATAATTCTTCCGATCTCAGCTGCTCCGCGTCTCCGCGGTGAAACTTTTAGTCGGTCTTCGGCACGCCGCCGATCTGCGTGAGCAGGCCGCCGTCCGCCGTCCAGACCGCCCCAGTCACGAAGGACGAACTTTCGTGTGCCAGGAAAGCGACGACCTCGCCGATCTCGCGGGGTTGTGCGATCCGGCCGAGCGGGTGCATCGCATTGCACGCGTCGTAAACGGACTGCGGATTCGGGTCGAGCGACGCCGCCCAGGCGAGCATCGGTGTATCGACCGTGCCGGGGCAAACCGCATTGACGCGGATGCCGTCCTTCGCGAAATCCATCGCCATCGAGCGTGTAAGGCCGATAAGCCCATGCTTGCTGGCCGTGTACGCGAGTACGTTCTGCTGGCTCGCCAGAGCCTGCACGCTCGATACGTTCACGATCGAACCGCCCTGCTTTTGTATATAGGGCAGGCACGCACGAGCGGCGTTCCATGCTCCCTTCAAATTCACGCCCATCACCTCGTCCCACTGTTCTTCGGAGGTTGTGACGGCGGTTCCGTAACGCTGGATACCGGCGCTGACGGCAAGTGAATTGATCGTGCCGAACGCCGCGGCGGTCGCGTCCACGGCCGTGCGGACGTCATCGAAATTCGCGACGTTCACCTTTTGGAACATCGCCGGGAACCCCTTTTGTTCCAACTCTTTGCAGAACCGACTCCCCGCTTCGTCATCCCAATCCAGGATGGAGACAGAGGCCCCGCGTTCAGCGAAGATCTCACATGCGGCCCGGCCGATGCCGAGCGCTCCGCCCGTTACTACTATTGTCTTTCCGTCGAACCTCACGCGACCTCCTTGGCGGTCTCGAGGCCGTCAAATCTTTCTTCCATGTTTTGTACTTCTTCGGTTGGCGGCTCCGACGGTGGCGGGAGCGTCTTGTACCAGGTGAAATAGAGAATGATGCAGCAAGCGATCGTTACGCCCAGCAGACCGAACCCGATCTCGAGGCGGTGCAGAACGAGATACAGCATCGACACGTAAAGGGCAGTGATTGCGACCATCGCGACGAGAGTGTTGAAGAACTCGACCGAGAACGAAAGCTGCTTGCGGAAGCCGGGCTCGTCCTCGAGCACTTCGCGCTTGACCGGCCCCCAGAATCCGGCTGGCTGTACCTTTTTGTAAAACGTCTTTAGTGTCGCTGAGTCCGTCGGGGATGTGATCAGCGAAACTGCGATGGTCAACAGAGTGGAGGCAAGAGCTATAACGGGGAAGCCGATATACAGTGGCAACGGCTCGGCAAAAACGAATTGGTCGAAGAATACCTGCCCCAGCGACAATGCCATCCCTCCGAAAACACCTGCCGCGTAACCTTGCCCGTTCAGCCGCCACCAGTACCAACGCAGCACGTTCGGCGGCAAAATGCCCGCGGCGAGCGTGCCGAAGATCCACAAGAATGCCGTGTTGATCGAATTGCCGAACAAAGAAATTATCAAACCGGCGACAATAAGGAGCGTAGACGAGAGATAACTCACCCGAACGAGCTTTTTGTTGTCCGCATCCGGATTGAGGTAACGCTGGTATACGTCCTTGACCAAATAGGCGGCGCCGCCATTAACCGTCGAACTGAACGTAGCGAGGAAGCCCGACAGCAGAGCGGCGAGCATGAAACCGACCAATCCGACCGGAAGCATCGAGCCGATGATCAGGGGGAGTGCAGCTTCCGGATCGGATCGCAGCTGCTCATCCAACGACGCGTCCCCAATTCCCATGATCGCCATTACGGCGATCGCCATCGCGAAGGGCCAGCGGACCGTGTGTATGACGCCCCAGAGAGCGCCAAGCTTGGAAGCGTCACGCTCATCCCTGGCGGCGAGGAAGCGCTGGAAGTCGTACAGCTGCTCAGGACCGCTCAGGCACAAGAGTAAGCCCTTAGCCACCCACACGGCGACAAGGGCGCCGAATAGCGAGTAGTCCGTACCTCCGGTCACGAGTCCTTGAAACGCGTCGGGCCGCCATGAGGGCATGATATCGCCCCAAGTGGCCGGCACTTTGGATGCGAATTCTGCACCGCTGAAATGCATGAACCCAACGATCGCGAATAAGATCGCCCCGACGCTCAACACGATCGTCTGCACGATCTCGACCCGGACGATCCCGTGAAAGCCGCCGAGGATCACATACGCCCCGGTTACGCCGAGAATAAGGAACGCACAGATGTTCGCCGAAGTGAGCGTGAACTGCTGAGAGCCAAAATTGAACACCCAGGGCTCGAAATGCAGGAAGATCGCTCCGAATTTGCCCATCCCGATCGCGCCGTAGCCGAGCAGGGCTGTGATCGTGAGGATGTCAAAGAGCGTGTATGAGAGTCGCGCGATGTCGCCCGCCTTGCCGCTGCCGAAACGGGTCTTCATCCACTCGGCACCGGTCATTGCGTCAGATCGGCGGATCCATTTGCCCATGTAGGCGAGATAGAAGGCCGTGATCGGGAAACCCCAGAGCATGTGCACCCACATCCCCTTCAGGCCGAGAGCGATGAAGGTGGAAACGATCCACATCGTCCCGGTGATGTCGAAATAGCTCGACGAACCCGACATCGCGAGGGCCCACCAAGGAAGCTGGCGGCCGCCGAGAAAGTATGAGGACATCCCCTTCGCTGCCTTCCGCTTCATCGCGAAGCCGATGGCCATGATGGTGGCGAGGTAGAGGACGACGATGATCTGGTCGATCGCGGAAAGCTG
>JAEZJR010000170.1 GCA_023415725.1 Acidobacteriota bacterium | reverse complement strand
CGAAAGGGCTAAAGAACATGCGCGACGATGACGGCATCGACGGATATATTGACAGCGATATCGACTGGAGATTTTGACTTTAAGAAGGGCCAAAGAGGAGCATATGTCAGATATCTGACATATGCTCCTCTTTTTGTGTTACGGTTAATGCGGGTAAGACAGGGTAGAATCCGGTCCGCACCATTTATACAAAGTTGATTTGGTGCGTGCACTGGGTTGGCATTTTATAATTGAGGCCGATCAGGTCCAGCGTCCCGGCTTGCCCCTTTCTCATTTTTATCTTCCCTTATAATTCAGTTCTCATCCGCCGCGAATCGGTATCCTACCCCACGAACCGTGAGCAGGATCTGGGGGTTGTTCGGTTCGTCCTCTAGATAACGGCGCAGGCGGACGATGAAGTTGTCGATCGCGCGGGTGTCGGTGTCGTGCTGCAGACCCCAGACGTCCTCAAGGATCTCCTTGCGTGAGACGGGCCGCCCGCGATTGTCCATCAGGAAGCGGAGCAGTTTCATCTCCATCAGGGTGAGGTTGATCACCTCATCCGCGGTGCGGAGTTCCAGCTTTTCGAAATCGATCTCGCGGCCGTTGATGTTTGCGACGTCGGATGCGGGCGCCACTTCCTCAGCCCGTTTCGCCCATTGGCTTCGACGCAGCAGCCCCTTCACCCTGGCGACGAAAACGTTCAGGTCGAAGGGTTTCGGCAGGTAATCGTCCGCGCCGGATTCGAAGCCGCGGATGACGTCGTCGGGGCGGCCGAGAGCGGTGAGCATCAGGATCGGCGTGTAATCGTGGCGCTCGCGTAAAGTCCGGGCGACCTCGAACCCATCGATGCCCGGGAGCATCACGTCCAGTACGATCGCGGAATAACCGCCCTCGCCGGCGCTTGCGAGCCCGGCCTCTCCGTCGCCGACAGCGGTGGCTTCGTAACCCTCGGCCTCCAAGTTGAACCGGAGCCCTTCGGCGAGATGTTTTTCGTCCTCGATGATGAGAAGCTTCATTTTCTAGTTTCGCGGGAGCTGGATGAAGAAAGTCGTGCCGCGGCCCTCGCCCTTGCTTTCGGCGCGAATCTTTCCGCCGTGGCGTTTGATTATCGACTGCACAATGAAAAGCCCGAGCCCGGTGCCTTTTATGGCCTTCGATGAGTTCCCGGGAACGCGGTAAAACCGCCTGAATACGCGCTTCAGGTCCGAGGCAGGAATGCCGACGCCGCTGTCTCGTATGACGATGTCGATCTTGCTTCCGGTTGCGGACGGCTTCGCTCTTACCGAGATCTTCTTTTCGCCCGGGGAGTACTTCACTGCGTTGTCGAGCAGGTTGAGAAAGACCGTGCGCAGGTCCTCGCTGTCGCCGAGGGTGCGTAGGTCGCCCGTCTCAGTGAAGCGGATCGCGGACTCGTCAAGATCGTAGCGTGTGAGCACGGTCGAAATGGCGTCGCGTATCACGTCACCGACCTCGAGCTCCGTCACATCCATCACGCGGCCCGCTTCGCGGTTGCGGCTGGCAAGCAGGACCTGCTCGACGGTGCTGAGCAGCCGGTCGCTGTCGACGGTCATGACCTCGTAAAATTCGCGGCGTTTTTCGTCGCTCACGTCGCGGGACTTGAGCGTGTCGAGGTAAAGCTTCAGCGAAGCGATCGGGGTTTTGAGCTCGTGCGTGACGGCGTTCAGGAATGCATCGTGCTGCTCGCTCCGGCGTATCTCGCGGAGGAGGAAGATCGTATTCAGGATCAGGCCGGTGATGATGAGAGCGAAAAAAATGATCCCGATCACCAACAGCACGACTTCACGCAGATTGAGCAGGATCCACCCAATGTTGAGTGCGATCGCGAGCGCACTGAGGCTGATGCCAAGGACGAGGAAGAAGATTGCTGTCTTGCGGCGGCGCATCTATGTGAAAGATAGATAGAAAATCGGGAAATGAGAAATGAGGGTCATAAAAATAAAAATCAAAAGGGAAGGTCGGAGCCTTCCCTTTTGATTTCTTTATTAAATAAACACCCTTACATCGTCTCGTGGACGGGTTCGAGGTTGATGGGTTCCTCCACCTGTTTCTTCTTCTCGCTGTAGGCGTGGACGTTCTTCGCGAGGCCGACCATTTCGAGGAGCCGGATCTGCACCCAGTTCACGTCGAACTCGTACCACGCAAGCCCGTGCTTCGACGAACGCGGATAGGCGTGATGGTTGTTGTGCCAGCCTTCGCCGAAGGTCAACGCGGCGATCAGCCCGTTGTTGCGCGAGTCGTCACGCGTCTCGAACCGGCGCGAGCCCCAGAGGTGAGTCGCGGAATTGACCAGCCAGGTTGAGTGCCAGCCGATGATCGTCTTGAGGAACACGCCCCAGAGGATCATCGAGAACCCGCCGATCAGGAACAGGCCCACAGCGATGAACGCGGTCGGGACCCAGTAATATTTGTTCAACCAGAGGTGGACCGGGTCGTACGCCATGTCCGGGCAGTAGCGACGCATCGCCGTTTCCGGCTGGTTTTGTGCCGTGCCGCGGAAGATCCAGCCGATGTGTGCCCAGTACGTGCCGTTGCGGGGGCTGTGCGGATCTTTGTCCTGCTCGGTGAATGCGTGATGGATGCGGTGCGTGGTGACCCAGCTGAGCGGACCGGACTGGAACGCCAGCGTCCCGCAGACGGCCAAAGCGTACTCGAGCCACTTCGGCACCTTGAAGCCCCTGTGCGTCAAAAGCCGATGATACCCGAGACCGACCCCCCAACTCCCTGCGATCCACCAAAGGATCACAAGAGCAATAAGGTTCGCCCAACTAAATGTGAATAGGGCCGCGATGGCCAAAATGTGAAAGACCGCGACGCCGATCACGGTCGACCAGTTCAATGGTTCGATCTCTTTGCTCAAAACTGCTGAATCCTGCACTAAAGTTTTTTGCTCCCTGTTTGATTTTGCGTAGGAGTGGGGGAAGAAGGCTCCGACTAATTCAAGGCTAACAGGTCGGACGCGGCGCGAATGTAAGACTTTTGTAAGAGTATTTGGCGGGGTGAATTTTCCCCCTGGTTCGGCGAGGGGCTCGAGCGCCGGGTGAGGGTTTGTGGTACGTGCCACAT
>JAEZJR010000162.1 GCA_023415725.1 Acidobacteriota bacterium | reverse complement strand
GTTTTTTGATCCGGCTAGCAGTGTCGATGGAAATAATCAATTCCAAAAAGGATCAGGCTGAACAGTGTGGCCTGAGGCTGGTTCCCGAAACGCCTCTGCTCGAGCCGCCGAAGCTGGAGAAGCAGTTCGTCAACTTCATGTTCTTCCGGGTCAATCCGGAGTGGCGAAAGCTCGACGAAGCGACCAAGGCGGCGTACAAGGCAGAGTTCCGATCGGTTTATGATGCGTTCAGCGATGATTTTCTGCTGTTTTCTTACTCGCTTGTAGGGTTCGATTCCAAGGCAGACCTGATGTTATGGCGGATCGGCACCTCGCTCGATCTTATCCAGGAGATGACCGCTAAGCTTTACCGCACCGATCTCGGGAGCTATTTCGAAACCGCGGACAATTACCTTTCCATTACGAAACGTCGCATTTTCGTAACCGACAGCGCCGAGGACCGCATTCACGTGAACGCCGGCGAGAAGAAGTATCTTTTCGTTTACCCTTGTGCCAAGAATCGCGATTGGTACGAAAAGACCGATGAGGAACGGGACATGCTGATCGAGGAGAACTTCATGGTCGGGAAGCGGTTCTCGAACATCAAGATCCACATGACCCACGCGTTCGGATTCGGCGAGCAGGAGTACATTATTTCGTTCGAAACCGATGAGCCCAAGGACTTCCTGGCGTTGGCGGAAGAACTTCGGGAAACGCCGGCCAGTAAATTCACTCTCCGCGGGATGCCCATTTACACCTGCAGGCAGAAGCCTTTGATGGAGTGCCTCGACGCGCTAGGTTGAACCGATGATCGCCAGAAGATATCTGATCAGCGGGTTGGTCCAGGGTGTGGGGTATCGCTACTTCGCTCAGCGCTCCGCCGCGAAACACCAGGTCAAAGGGTACGTTCGCAACATGGACGACGGCACGGTAGAGGCGTTCGTTCAGGGGACCGAACCTAGCGTAAACGGCTTCCGCGATGACCTCGTGGCGGGCCCGAGATACTCACGCGTCGATCACATCGAAGAACTGGTGGTCGAACCCGATTCGTCTTACGCCACATTCCGGATCGAGCGATAGAGTTTTCGAAATCCATCCGCTAATATCTTTCATATGGACGATCTCAAGAAACTGATAAGGGAAGTCCCGGATTTTCCCAAGCCGGGCATTAATTTTTACGACATAACTACTCTCCTCAAAGACCCGAACGGTTTTGAGGAATCGATCGACGCACTGACGGAGCTTTGCCGCGGTATGGACGTCGACACGGTGATAGGCGTTGAATCGAGGGGTTTCATCTTCGGTGCCCCGCTCGCCTACCAGCTCGGAGTAGGATTCATTCCGGTCCGCAAACCCAAGAAACTGCCGTCCGACACCGTTTCGGTTTCCTACGAACTCGAATACGGCACTGATTCGCTGGAGATGCACAAGGATGCGATCGGCGAAGGCCACAACGTACTCATCGTTGACGACCTGCTCGCGACCGGCGGGACCGCACGTGCCGTAGTGGACCTAGTGGAAAAGGCTGGCGGAAAGGTCTCGGGGCTTCTCTTCGTCGTGGAGCTCACCTTCCTCAACGGCCGTGCGAAATTTGACGGCTATAACGTCAAATCGCTAATCAGCTACGATTCTTAATGGTCAAGATCGCGGCTGCTCAGCCGTTCCGCGGCCGCGACATTCTTGACAACTAACGATCCGCACTCCAGAATCCAAATTTGGCCTGTTCCCGTAGCTCAGCAGGATAGAGCGTTCGCCTCCTAAGTGAAAGGCCGCTGGTTCGAATCCAGCCGGGAACACCATTTTAATTTCCCCCTCCGGTTCATCCTTCCAATCTTCATATCTTAGGTATTGAAACCAGCACATGGCTCGAAGCTTGGACCATCGGATATTCGGTCGGGTAAGCTTTGTGGTAAATGTTGGACAGATTACCGAACACTGAGAGCCTCAAATGGTACTTTGAACGAAGTATATTCATTGCCAGGCCCGACAGTTCCACGTAAATATGACGATCGGAAACGATCCCGCAAGACGACCCGAAGACAAAAACATGCCATTGCACGACCCAGCCGCAAGACTGGCAATGCTGGCGGCGATAGTGGAGTCGTCGGATGACGCCATCATCAGTAAAGACCTCAATGGGGTGATCACGACTTGGAATCGCGGGGCTCAGGAGGTGTTTGGTTACACAGCTGAAGAGGCGATCGGGCAACCGGTGACGATGTTGATGCCGCCGGAGCGGGTCAATGAGGAGCCCGGAATTCTCGAGCGGATACGAAGCGGCAATAAGGTTGACCATTACGAGACAGTTCGCCGGCGAAAGGACGGAACTCTTTTAGACGTATCGCTCACGGTTTCTCCGATAAAGGATAGCGAAGGCAGGATCGTCGGGGCTTCAAAGATCGCCCGCGACATCACCGCCCAGAAGAGGATCGAACGGGTAGTCCTGGAATCGGAGGAGAAGTTCTATACGCTCGCTGAGTCCGTGCCGCATATGGTCTGGATGGCCGAACCCGACGGAACTGTTTTCTGGTTCAATCAGGCGTGGTACGAATACACGGGTACGTCGCACGATGAGATGTTCGGGTGGGGTTGGAGAAATGCGATCGATCCTGAATTTCGATCAGAGGTCGAGCGGGTCTGGAAGGAATCGCTCGAAACCGGAAGCCCGTTCGAGATGGAATATCCGATCCTCGGGCGTAACGGCGAATCACGGTGGTTCCTCACCCGCGGGAACCCCGCGATAACGCAGTCGGGGCAGATCATCCGTTGGTTCGGGACGAACACAGACATCCACGAGCAGCGTAGGATCGACCGCCGGAACAGGTTCATTCTCGAATTGGACGAGCGCGTCCGTCCGCTGGACCGGCCCGAGGAAATAGTCCTTGAACTCGCCTCTCTGCTCGGGCAACATCTCGGCGTCGACCGGTGCGCTTACGCCGAAGTCGAAGAAGACGAGAATCATTTCTACATCCCCGGCGATTACACGCGAGACGAGGAGACCATCAGCATCGTGGGGCGGTACGCAATGTCGCAATTCGGCGACGAGGTGCTGCGGTTGATGCGGGCGAATCAGCCATTCGTCGTTGACGACATCTCGAATGACCCGCGGCTCTCAGAAACGGACCGCGAGGCGTACGAGCTGACCCAGATACAGGCGGTAATTTGCGTTCCGCTTCACAAGAATGGCCGGTTCGTCTCGTGCATGGCTGTGCACCAGCGCGTCCCGCGGAAGTGGGCCGTTGAAGAAGTGGAACTCGTTGCCTTCGTCGCGAATCGATTTTGGGAGTCGATCGAACGTGCGAGACTGGTCAAGACGCTCCACGAAGCTGTTGCAAGGGAGCAGGAGGCACGGACAGTTGCTGAACGGTCGAATCGAGTAAAGGACGAATTTTTGGCGACCGTGTCGCATGAACTGCGAACCCCGCTGAACACGATACTCGGATGGGCTTCGCTGCTCCGGAGCGGAAGGCTTTCGGATCCGGCAAAGGTAAAGGCCTACGAAACGCTTTATAACAGCTCAAGGGTGCAGGCCCAGTTGATCGACGATCTGTTGGATGTATCGCGGATCATAACCGGAAAACTCCGGCTGGAGGTTCAGACCGTAGACCTCGCGAGTCTGATCGACTCGGCGGTCGAATCGGTTCGGCCTGCCGCCGAGGCTAAAGAGATCCGGATCCAGGTCATTACCGATCCTCACGCTGGGCCAGTGTCGGGCGACCCGGGCCGACTCCAGCAGGTGATGTGGAACCTTCTCAGTAATGCGGTGAAATACACGCCTAAGCGCGGCCGAGTATACGTGAAGCTCGAGCAGGTGAATTCACACGTGGAGGTCTCCGTGGCTGACACCGGCATCGGGATCGATTCGACCTTCCTGCCGCGGATCTTCGAACGGTTCACTCAGTGGGAGCCCGCACCAAACAAGGGAAGGGCGGGGCTCGGGCTAGGGTTGTCGATCGTTCAGCATCTGGTCGAGATGCACGGCGGCACGGTCAAGGCCGAAAGCGAGGGGGTTGGTCATGGATCAACTTTCACGGTCGCCCTTCCCCGGCTCCCGCTTCGCCCCCAACGGAACACAGAGCAGCTGCGTGAGCATCCGGGAGCCTCCTCGGCATTCGTCTCGCTCGATGCGGCCCCGAATCTCACGGGACTGCGCGTGCTCGTGGTCGATGATGAGCCTGAAGCCAGAATATTGATCCAGGAAGTTCTCGAGCTTTGCGGCGCTAAGGCGGAAGAGTGCGGTACAGCTGAAGAAGCGTACGAACGGTTGCTGGCGATCAAGTACGACATCCTGGTCAGCGATATCGGGATGCCAGAAGAAGACGGATATTCGCTTATCGAAAGGGTACGAGCCCTGCCCGCCGAAAAAGGAGGAGGAATTCCGGCCGTTGCGTTGACGGCTTATGCTCGGGTCGAGGATAGGGTTCGCGCTCTGAAGGCCGGATTCCAGGCTCATTTGCCCAAACCGATCGAGCCGGTCGAACTCGCCGCCGTGGTTGCGAGCCAAACCGGACGGACTTAGTTACTTATCCACTCAAAGTCGCTGCATTCTCTTCATGCGGCTCGCGCTCGCCATGTAATTTTGCACCCGGCACCCCGGCCCTTGCAGCCGCGTGCTCTATCTCGGAATTGACCTTTCCGCCAAGCAGGATCGAAGCCCCGGTCACATAAAACCACAGCATCATAACTATCACTCCGCCGAGCGAGCCGTACGTAACGGAATAAGTGTCGGCGTACCTCAGATAGGTGCTCAGGACGGTCGAGGCGGTGAGCCACAGGATTACCCCAAGTAGGGACCCCGGTGTTATCCAATACCATTTCTGATCTTTAAGGTCGGGGGAGAAGTAGTAAATGATCGCGAAAGCGAGCAGAACGAACGCTACCGCGAGCGGCACCCTCAGGAGCGCCCAGAAGAGGGCGAAAACGCCGCCCTGACCCAGATAATCGGCCGCTGCCGCTCCGGCCTCCCTCCCATATACGAGAAGGATGAGCGCCATCAGCGTGAGAACAAGAAGCACTATCGTGAGACCGGCGCCGGACGCCCTAACCCGTAGCCACGAACGCGATTCGCGCACCCCATACATTGCGTTGAGCGATTCGCTTAGAGCCGCAACGCCGAGTGAACCAAACCACAACGCAGCGATCAGCCCCAACAGTAATTTGACGCCGCCGGCGCCCACCGCGATCTCATCCACGAGCTCATTTATCAATTGAAATGCGGAAGCCGGCGCCAGCCGCCGAATGTAGGCGAGCAAGCTGGAGCGCATCTCCGTGCCCCGGCCGACGAAGAATCCGGTCAGGTTCACAAGGAAGATCAGCAGCGGAAATAGCGCGAATAGGAAGTAAAACGCCAAAGCGGCTGCGTAAACC
>JAEZJR010000114.1 GCA_023415725.1 Acidobacteriota bacterium | reverse complement strand
TTCTCGGGGCGATCGCCGACTATACGCATTTAAAAAAGGCCTTCATGGCGGTGTTTTGCTATGTGGGTGTCGTCGCGAGTGCTTTGCTTTTCTTTGTTTCCGGCGATTCGTATCTTATCGGTGGGGTGCTTCTGATCATTTCAAATATCGGATTCGCCGCGGCGAACGTGTTTTATAACGCATTTCTTATCGACATCACGACGGAGGACCGGAGGGACCGGGTTTCGAGTTGGGGGTATGGTGCGGGGTATATCGGCGGCGTGGTGATGCTGGTCATGAATCTCGGGCTGGTCACATACGCGAACGAGATCGGGATAACAACATCGCTTGCCGTAAGAATCTCCTTTTTAGCAGCTGCGATCTGGTGGGGAGCATTCGCCGTTATCACCTTCCTGGTCCTCAAAACCAGGGCCGCTGCTAAATCGGTGCCTGAAGACAAGACATTAGTGACCGTCGGCTTTTTGGAACTGTGGGAAACGCTGAAGGAGCTTCGTAAATTACGCTGTACAGCTCTTTTTCTGATCGCTTATTTGTTCTATAACGACGGTATACAAACCGTAATCCTTCAGGCTTCAGTTTTCCTTTCGCAGGAACTCTTCACGCAGCAGGAGCGAGACGTGAATGCGGACCAGAGCTTTCTGATCGTTATCTTCCTCGTCGCCCAGATCTCGGCGTTTGTTGGTGCGGTAGTTTTCGAGAGGATCGCTCGATCGATAGGAACGAAGTCGACAATACTCTTATCCCTCGGGATCTGGTGCGCGATCGTGGTCTATGCGTACGCCTTCTTGGCGACACGGAACCAGGCATTTTTCATGGCGGCGGCCATAGGTTTAGTTCTCGGTGCGGCCCAAGCCCTTTCGCGATCGCTTTATTCGCAAATGATCCCCACCGGGCGCGAGTCTGCATTCTTTGGCCTTTACGAGATATCGGAGAAGGGGACGTCCTGGATGGGGCAACTACTCTTCACGATCCTAATCGGAACTACGGGATCTTTCAGGCAGGCAATACTCGGCCTAATAGTGTTCTTTGTCGTGGGCAGCGTCATACTACTGTTCACTGATACAAAACGTGCGATACGGGAGGCCCGTAACCTAGCGCCGGAACAATCAGTTTAGGGCCCATGTTTGAGCCGTCGCCCCGGGGCGTTATAATTTAATCTTTCGAATCATTTATTTAAGAGGATCGCGAAGTGGACAACAACGAGCATGGCCGGATAATTACGATCTTTGGCGGGTCTAAGTGTGGACACGATACTGAAGAGTATAAACAAGCTCTATCATTAGGCAGGCAACTTGCCCAGGCAGGATTCACGATATGCACGGGCGGTTATCTCGGTGTGATGGAGGCAGCTTCCAGAGGGGCAAGGGACGCCGGCGGGAGGGTCTTGGGGATCGTTATGAACCAGTTCAGAGCAGAACCAAACCGCTACCTTACTGATAAAGTTGCAACAGACCATTTTTACGACCGTCTCCAGAATTTGATAACCCGGTCGGTCGGATTTGTAGCTTTAAGGGGTGGAATGGGCACTGTGACGGAAGTTTCCTTGGTGTGGAACAAACTGCAAACCGGGGTCCTGGCAAAACGTCCAATGGTACTTGTAGGGGAAAGCTGGCCCTCCGTGATCTCGGCATTTAAGGAACATCTCGTTGTGTCCGATGGCGACGTCTCGCTTCTTGATTTCGCTGCGGACGTTAATGAAGCCACTGCTATTATCATCGAAAAAACCAAAGGTGTACTTGTATGAATTGTCCGAAATGTAACATGCCTGTCTCTCCCAACGCGCGTTTCTGCGGTTCGTGCGGGTTCACCATAGCGCTCGAGCCGCCCGTCGCCGGAGCTCCCGTCGCGCCGCCACCTCCCCCACAACAACAGGGGCAGTTCCCTCAAGGCGGCGCATTTCATTTTGATCAGGATGGAAAAGGACAGGGCCGCGGTTACACATGGGAAGTACGAAACCCGGGCTCATTCGCTCTGGCGGTCATCAACCTCCAGTCTGAGCAAGCCATACACGCCGAAGCCGGGGCTATGGTTTCGATGTCTTCGAATATTGATCTTCATTCGGAAATGAAGGGCGGCGTTTTCGGCGCACTGAAACGAGCCGTCGGCGGCGAGTCGGCGTTCGTATCCACTTTTACGGCACGGGGCGGTCCCGGAGAAGTCACTCTTGCGCCTGGTTCCCCCGGCGACGTCGCGGGCATCGAGATGCAGAATCAAACTTTCATGGTGCAGTCGAGTTCCTATCTGGCCGGAGACATCAGCTTGCAGGTCGATACCAAGTTTGGAGGGGCAAAATCGTTTTTCGGCGGTGAAGGTTTGTTCCTTCTACAGGTGTCCGGTACGGGTCTTTTGCTGGTCTCGTCCTTCGGTGCGATCCATCGAAAGGTCCTTCGGCCCGGCGAGTCATATGTTGTCGACACGGGCCACCTCGTTGCGTGGGAAGGTCAAATGCAATATAACCTCCGCAAGGCCGCCCGGAGCGGATTCCTGCGCAGCTATATGAGCGGAGAAGGTCTTGTGGCGGAGTTTGCGGGGCCGGGCGAGATACTCATACAGACACGAAACCTAGCCGCCTTTGCCGCCCAACTTCGCCCCTTTCTTCCGACCCAAGGCGGCTGATCGAGTACCTCAGGGCTTCACATGCAAAGCGCGGACAAAGCCAGCGAAACGAAGAAAGAGGTCGTTTTTGAAGGCCGTCCCGTTTCACGCGGGATCGCATTCGGGAGAGCGGTGTGCCTTTATGGAGAAAATCGCCAATATTACCGAACGGAACTACCGGAGCCTTCCGTGTCTGCGGAGGTCAACCGATTCTTGGCCGCGCATGAACGCGCCTGTAAGAGGATCCGACGAGCTAGTAACAGTGCTAAGAACGGAAGTGAAGAGATCGCCAGCATCTTTGACATGCACCTCGCGATGCTCGAGGACTCGACCCTTAAGGAAAAGATCACCGAGGTTATCAGATCAGAAAGGGTCAATGCCGAATGGGCTGTTAAGGTCGTTACAGACGATTACATCGCCCAATATCGTGCGATCCCTGATGAACACTTCCGCGACCGGTATATCGATGTCGAGGACATCGCCGATCAATTGCAAAGCGCTCTGGGCGGTGGGAGGCATCCGGTTCGACTCGCCCCCGACTCTATCATCGCGGCTCGGGAACTCCGGCCATCGACCCTTTCCGAATTTGCATCCGGTAAACCCAAAGCGGTCATTACCGAGAGCGGCGGGTGGACCTCGCACACATTCATCCTGGCCAGGGAACTAGGCGTCCCCGCGGTCACCGGCATCAAGAAGTTGATGCGTCGGATCAAACCCGGCGACTCACTGATCGTCGACGGATACAAAGGACAAGTTATCGTGAATCCGGCAGGCTCGACCCTAGAAGCCTACCAGGAATTGACTGTTGTAAATCCCGCGCCGGCACCCGAATTGCCAATCGACCACCCGACAAGGACGTTGGACGGTCGTGAGATCACCATCAGGGCCAACTTCGACATCACAGCCAGTTATCATAAAGCAAAGCTCCTTGGGGCAAGAGGTATCGGCCTTTATCGTTCAGAATATTTGTTTAATCGGTTCAAAGGCTTCCCCACTGAATCGGAACAGCTAAAGGCTTATCGGGAGATCGCTGCGTACGCCGGCCCAGACAGGGCGCGGATCCGGACCTTCGATCTCGGGATCGATCAAACTCTTGATGGTTCAGGCCGACGCGAAAAGAATCCAGCTTTGGGTCTTCGCGGTATCAGACTTGCGAAGGCAATGCCTCGCCAGTTGCGGACTCAACTCCGCGCTCTGCTACAGGCCTCTCGCGATTCGAACGTCGACATTATCCTTCCTATGGTAGCGGGTGTGGATGAGGTCCGATTTGTCCGGGAGGCGATAGAGCGAGAGAAGGATGCTCTTTCGGCGAAGGGGGTTCCGTTCGGTGAACCGGGCCTCGGGGCAATGATCGAGGTTCCGTCCGCAGTATTCAGCATCCACGAGATCCTTAAAGAGGTCGATTGCATTTGCCTTGGAACCAACGACCTTGTGCAATACATTCTCGCAGTCGATCGTGACAACGAATCCGTTGCACCATGGTTCCGCACATTGCACCCCGGTGTATTCGCCGCGATACGGACGGTTTTGGAAGCATCGAACGCTACAGGGAAACCGGCCGTCGTATGTGGGGAAATGGCCGGATCAGCATACTACTCGCCGATCCTCGTCGGTCTTGGAGCCACGGAACTCAGCATGAATGTGAATTCCATATTGAGCGTGCGCCGCGTCATCGCCGGAATCGCTTTCGATGAGGCCCGCAAATTGGTTGAACTGATCTCGAAACTTCCTTCAGCCGACGAGATCGAACTCGAGGTAGAGAGTTTTGTCAAAACCCACTGGTCTCACCTTCTAGCACCCAGCCGCCTTTTGGGCCGGAGCGTTCAAATTTGACCCGCTATTTCCTTTCATTGTTCAACATTTTTTGCTATACTTTGGCAGCCGTGCAATTGAGGTTTTCAGGTGATCGCCGTTCCTGAGAGGGAAGGGAGGAAAGTCCGAACACCATAGGGCAGCGAGCCGGATAACATCCGGGCGCTCGGTTCTGCCGGGCGACGACAAGTGCAACAGAAAGCAAACCAGCCTGAAAGGGTGATGGGTGAAATGGTGAGGTAAGAGCTCACCGGCGGGAGTGGTAACACGTCCCGGCCAGGCAAACTCCTCGCGGTGCAAGACCAAATAGGGAAGTGCTCAAGGGCTGCTCGTCCAGAGTCCTGCTTCGGTAGGGTAGCACTTCCGGGTAGGTTGCTCGAGCCGTCAGGCGACTGACGGCCTAGATGAATGATCACTTACCGCTCTCGGGCGGGAGACAGAATTCGGCTTATTGGGGACTCTGGATTGCACGGCGCTTTCTCGTATCTGTTTCAGGAGCTCACACTAAAATATGGCGAATCGGAAAGGCGTATTTATTGGGGCATATGTGCCCAATGAACTTAAGGAATCCTTGCGCAGGCGGGCCGCGCTTGAGCATCGCACGCTTTCGCAGGAAATAACGAGGATCCTGGTCGAAGCGGTTCACGGCAAGGGCCTCCCATCTGGCAGCGTGGATAGACGAAACACCGGACAGTCCGTGCCGAGACGTCGCGCGACCGATCCGCCTGAGCGTCGGAGGGCAGATGACCTCCCGTACATTCCGCCGGAAAATTCAAAGAAATAGTCGAGAACTTTCGCCGCCCCCCCCCCCGGGGGGGGGGGT
>JAEZJR010000081.1 GCA_023415725.1 Acidobacteriota bacterium | reverse complement strand
AGTTCTTCCACACCTTCAACGCACTGCACAACGATCAGAAGCAGATCGTGATCTCGAGCGACTGCCCGCCGCGTGAGATCCCGACGCTTGAGGAGAGGCTGCACTCGCGTTTCGAATGGGGCCTCATCGCCGATATCGAGCCGCCGGACCTCGAGACGAAGGTCGCCATCCTCAAACGCAAGGCCGACCTCGACGGCATCGAACTGCCGGACGAGATAGCGATATTCATCGCCAGTAAGATCAAGAGCAACGTGCGAGAGCTGGAAGGTTCGCTCGTGCGGCTCGTCGCGATATCATCCTTGAGAGGGATCCCGATCTCGCGGATGCTCGCCCAGGAGGCCCTCAAAAACATCATAGACGCTGAACGGCCCGAGGGGCTCACGATGGAGCGTATATCGAAGGTGGTCGCCTCGCACTACAAACTCACCGTCGAGGAGATGAAATCGAAGAACAATAGCCGTGCGGTCGCGATGCCGCGGCAGGTGGCAATGTACCTCTGCAAGAGGCTCACGAAGCACAGCTTCCCGGAGATCGGGAGGGAGTTCGGAGGCAAGCACCACACCACCGTTATGCACTCCGTCGACAAGATCGATTCGATGGCCAAGGAAGACCGCAATTTCCACAAGACGGTCAACGACCTGATCGACAGCCTCGTCAGCTAAAATTAGGGCGATATTCGCGAAACGGCGAAAACGGATATACACATGATGCGGAACATTAACAATTCGGTAAGTGGTTCGGTTGCAGCATTTGCGGCCACATTTCCACATTTCCGAAATGCCCGCTTGTGGACGGTTGTGAAAAGCGGTGGAAATCAGAAGGCGGAAAAAGTTTTCCTCGTGTTAAACGCTTTTTCCACAAACTTTCCACATAACGCTGTGGACGCCGAAAGGCTTATTTCGTAAGGGTTTTTGACGGTTTTTCACAGAGCGCACAGGCACTATTACTGGTACTAAAGATCTAACTATTATTTTCTCTTGATTAGAGAAAGCAAAAGGCAGCCAAGTTTCATCGAGGAGAGCAGTTTTTAGCAAATGCAATTCACCATCAAGCAAAGCGTGTTGAAGGAAGAGCTGGGATACATTCAGGGCGTGGTCGAACGCAAGACGACCATCCCCGTGCTGTCGAACATCCTGATTGAATCAATCGGCGAGGGCACTATCCGCATCGTCGGGACCGACCTCGACGTGACGATCCGCTGCGACGCGGACGCGGACATCAAAACCCCCGGTGCGATGTGCATCCAGGCGAGGAAGCTTTTCGACATCGTCCGCAACCTGGGCGAGGGCGACATCCACTTCACGAAGACCGAGAACGAATGGGTCGAGCTGAAAGCGGGCCGTGCCAAATTCCGCCTCGCCGGCGTGAACAAGGAACAGTTCCCCGAGATCCCTTCCTCCAAATCCGCCCCGATGAAATTGTCGGCCGACGTGTTCAGCTACTTCATCCAGAACACCGCCTTCGCGATCACGAACGAAACGAGCCGGTTCACGCTGTCGGGTGCTAAGTTCATCGTCGGCGGAGATTCGGCACGCATGGTGACCACGGACGGCCACCGGCTCGCGTTCATCGAAAAGAAACTCGACGAGCCTTCCGAAGCGGCGATGGACGCTCTGATCCCGAAGAAGGCCCTGCTCGAGCTCGTGAAGATCGCCCGCGGCGTCGGCGGCGAGATCTCGTTCGGCGAGGACCAAAACCACATCTACTTCGACCTCGGCGGCCGTTTGCTGATCACCCGCAAACTCACCGGCAACTTCCCAAACTACGAGATGGTGATGCCGAAGGACAACGACAAGAAGGTCGTGTTCGATCTCGCAGATATGAAATCGGCCGTCCGCCGCATCTCGCTCATGGCCGACGAACGCAACCGCTCGATCCGCATGACGGTGAAGCCCGGCGAGGTAGAAGTGACCGCCCAATCGAGCGAAGAGGGCGAGGGCGTCGAGGTGGTGCCGGCGGACTACGAGGGCGAAGAAACACTGCTCGCTTTCAACCACCAATACCTGCAGGAATTCCTCAACAACGTCGGTGCACTCGAGAGCTCCGCCGTTGAAGGCACCGAAGAACAGGACGGCGAATCAGACGGCTCCAACGCCGCGACCGCACGTGCGAAAGATTCGAAAGGTGCGACCCGCATCTCCTTCGAATTCAAAGACTCCAACGCCGCCACGCAGATCCGCATCGACGGCGAGACCGCATACGACTACAAATACATCGTCATGCCGCTCCGCATATGAGCGGCAGTTTCCAAAAAAGAACATATTACCGATATCAGTAATATGTTCGAATTTCATACGGATAAGAGGCTAGCGACTACTTGATGAAAAAGGAACTCGTAGAAGAACTTCTGGAAAGATTTGAGTCAGCTCGCGTTGAGTTAGAGGGCGTCGAGTGCTGGAGTGCGAGGGATTTACAAGTAATACTCGGCTACAGTAAATGGCAAAATTTCCAAAGTGCACTAGAGAGGGCAAAAGAAGCCTGCGAGAACTCTGAGGAGGACTGCGGTAATCATTTTTTGCCCGTTAGCCGTTCGGTGGATATTGGCAATAATGCCACCCGAAAAGTTGAAGACATCGCACTTACTCGTTATGCAGCATATTTAGTTGCCCAAAATGGAGATCCTTCAAAATCCGAAATTGCGTTTGCCCAGACCTACTTTGCGGTTCAGACGAGAAAGCAAGAAATCATTGAAAAGCATCTTTTAGATGTTGAACGAGTTACTGCTAGGGAAAAGCTCTCAAAATCGGAGAAAAAACTCTCCGGCATTATCTATGAAAGAGGTGTCGATGATCGAGGATTTGGAATTATAAGAAGCAAAGGCGACCAAGCTCTATTCGGAGGATTTTCGACAAACGACATGAAGCGAAAATTGTCAGTCCCGAAGGGAAGAGCCCTTGCAGACTTTCTGCCGACTCTTACGATAAAGGCCAAGGATTTCGCTACTGAGTTAACGAGCCACAACGTAATTGAAAAAGAACTTCAGGGCGAGGTGCCGATCTCGAAAGAGCATGTCGATAATAATTTGGCTGTTAGAAAGATTTTGGGAGAACGCGGTGTGAAACCCGAACGATTACCTGCTGCTGAGGATGCTGCGAAGGTAAAGAGAAAACTAGATGGCGACCAGAAGCGAGTGTTGAAGGATACAAAGAGAGGTAAAAGTTAGAATTAACTAAATCAGGGAAGCGAAGGACCCTCAAGCTTCGCGACACTGGAGGGGCCGGGATATCGGGCCAAAGGCGACGGGTAGCATCATACGCCTCCGATAATCCGGCCTCTCGTTTATCGGAACCGCCCTTCCCGCCTTATAATCATCTTTTATGGCACAGTCAATTTCATACGCGGACGCGGGCGTTTCGATCGATAACGCGAACCGCGCGGTGGCGAAGATAAGGGAATACGCTCGGGCGACGTTCAACGAACGGACGCTGACGGAGATAGGCAGCTTCGGCGGAATGTTCTCAGGGGCGTTCCCGGGGATGGCGGAACCGATACTCGTAGCTTCGGCGGACGGCGTCGGGACGAAGCTCAAACTCGCCTTCGAAACCGGCATCCACAACACGGTCGGCGCCGACCTCGTCAACCACTGCGTCAACGATATCCTCGTGCAGGGCGCACGGCCGCTGTTCTTTCTCGATTATTTCGCGACCGGCAAACTTGAACCTGACGTCACGGCCTCCGTGGTCGAAGGCATGGCCCGGGCCTGCAAAGAGAACGGCTGCGTTCTGCTCGGCGGCGAGACGGCTGAGATGCCGGATTTTTACCCGCCCGGCGAATACGACCTCGCAGGGTTCATCGTCGGTGTGGTCGATAAACAGAAAGTGATCGACGGTAAGTCGATCGTCCCCGGCGACGTTGTCCTCGGCATCCCGTCGAACGGCCTGCAGACGAACGGCTATTCGCTCGCCCGCAAACTTTTCTTCGAGGTCGGCGGCTACAAGGCCGATTCATTTATTGAATAACTCGGCACCACCGCCGGCGAGGCACTGCTCGCCACGCACCAAAGCTTCCTCCCGCAGATCGGCCCCCTGCTAGAGGGGAACGCGGACAAGAATGTCCGCGTTCCATCGATCAAAGGCCTCGCCCACATCACCGGCGGCGGCTTTCTCGAAAACATCCCCCGCATCCTCCCCGACGGCGTCGGCGTAGAGATCAACCGCGGCACCTGGCCCGAACTCCCCATCTTCGGCCTAATGCAAAAACTCGGAAACGTCTCCGACACCGAAATGTTCCGCACCTTCAATATGGGAATCGGGATGATCCTTATCTGTGCTGAAACCGATGCGAAAGAAATTTCCGAGCAAATCGGCGATTGTTTCACGATAGGAAAAGTGACCGGAGCAACCGGTGAACAGGTGAAAATATCCTAATTATTATCTGAACGGATCCTGCGGGACGGCCTTTATTCGTGAGTTTGTTCGGGTACCGGATTTCTCCTGGATGGTCCGACGGAACATTTGACTCCTAGCGATTCGTCTAGTCGCTCGGTGATGAAAAGTTCTCTTTGCCATTTGATACTGGGCACCGCCCGTTTGTTTCGTGTGGTGTCAACTTGTAGCGCAAATAAATCCCAGCGAGTCCGATTTTCGTCCAAATCGTCCCTTGTTATTCGCGGTTGAGTATTTCGAACTACGGCCTTAATTCGCTTTGCCCGTACTCACTTTGATCCATTCTTGATAAGAAGTGATCCTTGTGAAGTGAGAAACCGAGCCGTAAAAACCGTATTTCTCAAAATTACTGGTGAGCCTGTTCTGATCGTGGACGGTTCGAGTGTTTATCCCTGCTAAAAACCATTTCCCGTCGTGTTCCACAAACAGTCCGCCGCCGCTGTCGCCGCCATCGATGATGTATTCGAGCGGGAGCGGTTTCGCATCTCCCAGACTGCTTAGAGACACATCTGCCGGGCTATCGAAATCGACCGATAAGAAATTGTCGGGCAGATCTTTTCCGCCAATCGCGTCGATGACGTTTTGCCCGGCCATTTTCCCCAAAAGTTTTGCAGACGGCTCAAACGCTCCGCGAGATCTTCCGTACCCGACCATCGTCGCGATCGATTTGATCTCCTTGCCTTTGTTATAGATTCGGGCGATTTCCCCTTTGTAGTTGCCGAGTAGTTTGACCAATGCCAAATCCGTGTATTGCGCCGTTTTAACTTTCTGAAAATCAGGGTGAAGGATGGCCTCTAAAATTTGAAATGTTTGTCCGTTAATTTCAAGGGTCATCCCTTTGCCCATAGATGCGTCGAAAATATGGGCGGATGTGACTGCCCAATTCGAAGCGATCATGACGGCACTCCCTGCACCACCGCCGTCAACCTTTTTTAGTTGTCCGACGCAGCCGAACTGAGTCTGCTTCGCCAATTCCAAGTATTTTTCAACCGGGACATCGTGCCTAAACACGCCGCCCAACGTATTGTTGCACAATACAAATACAACAAAAGCGATAAAAAGAGCTTTCATAGAATGTCAGTAGTGGTACCTCGCTTGTACAAAATTGATCCTGTCGTCGCTCACCTTATAAACGATTCGATGTTCCTTTGTTAATCTGCGGGACCAGGTTCCGGGGCCAAGATATTTGAGGGGTTCCGGTTTACCGATGCCTGTGAACGGATCGCGCATTGTGGCTTCGACCAGTTCGAAGGCTCGTAGCAGAGTTTTTCGATTGTTTTCGGCGAAGTAACGCAGGTCTTCGCGAAATTCCGGTTCGAATACGGCTTCTCGCCGCTTGCCTTTAGTCACGGGTCTTTATCCCGAACTCCTTTTTTAGGTCTTCTATAGAGCTGGGTTTAGTGGTTCCGGACTGCGCCCGTTTCAAAGCTTTCAAGAGGCGCTCGGCGTTCTTTGGCGAGCGAAGAAGGTACGCAGTCTCAAGAAGACTCGATAACTCCGATTCGCTGATCATCGCTACCCCCTCATGACCTCTCCGCCTGATCACCGCCACCTCGCAATCCTCAGTGACCCGATCGAGCAAAGATGCTAAGTTGTTCCTTGCTTCGCTGTAGCTTACTTCGATAGACATAATAGGTACTCCTTGTACAGGAATATTGTACAAGTTGGTTTTGGCGAGTGTCAATGAAAATTGGAATTCTAATATCAGGCCGCGGGTCGAACATGGTCGCTCTGGTCGATGCGGTTAAGAGCGGTGAGATACCGGATTCGGAAGTCGCGATGGTGATCAGCGACAAGCGGGATGCGGCAGGTTTGGCTAAGGCGGCCGAGCGCGGGGTGGAAACTCTGGTGATCGAACGTGCAGGCCGCAAACGTGCCGAGCACGACGCGGAGATCGCTGCGGAATTGAAAAAGCGCGGGGTTGAGCTTGTCTGCCTCGCGGGCTACATGCGGCTGCTGTCGAAGGATTTTATCCACGCGTTCGAGGACCGCATCGTCAACATCCACCCGAGCCTTTTGCCATCCTTTCCCGGCCTCGATGCGCAACGGCAGGCCCTCGAGCACGGCGTCAAGATCACCGGCTGCACCGTCCATTTCGTCAACGAAGACCTAGACGCCGGCCCGATCATTCTCCAACGAGCCGTCGAGGTCCGCGACGACGACACCCCCGAAACCCTCTCCGCACGCATCCTCGAACAGGAGCACCAAACCTACGTCGATGCGATTCGCAGGTTGGTCGTCGGCGGTGTCGGCACCGGATAGCACCGGCTACTTCGTTAGATTCCTCTATTTCTTCTTTTCTTATTTCGTGGTTCAGATCTTCTTTGAACCACGAAATAAGAAAAGAAGAAAAAGAACCACGCAGGCAATGCATGACGGCCGCCTCCTGAAGGCGAAATGTTTATCTGACGATTTCTCGCCGGCGGGTCGGGTGATTGATCGCGCGGTTCGAAACTTTCGCCGTGCGCAGGTGTAGCAGAAGGATCCCGTTCTCGTCGATCTCGGCGTCGGGGAATTCAAGGGTTTCCTTGATGTGCAGGCCGTATTCGGTGAGGAGCCGGTAGACGTTCACGCGTTTTCCGCCGTGTTTGCCCGAACGC
>JAEZJR010000012.1 GCA_023415725.1 Acidobacteriota bacterium | reverse complement strand
ACCTTATGCATGCGGCAGGGGGAAACGTGCTTTTCTACAAAGACATTGCGGATCGATTAGGCAAGGACCAACCTTGCTATGGTATGCAGGCGGTCGGTTTGGGGGGACACCAATCCGCCTACGATCGCGTGGAAGACATGGCGGCCCATTACCTAAAAGAAATACGCGGCGTGCAGCCTAATGGGCCATATTATCTTGGCGGAGCTTCGGTCGGTGGCCTGATCGCCTTTGAGGCTGCTTCCCAATTAAAGAAAGCCGGTGAAGATGTGGGATTCGTAGTCTTATTCGATACCGCCGCTCCGGGCTACCCGAGATTCATCCAGAAATATTCCCGGCTTTCCCGGATATTCTTCGGCATCACCGACACGGTCTTACAACACCTCGAAGCACTCTGGATCTCGGAAAGCGGCAAGCGATGGAAATACGTATCCGAAAAGGCTACAAAGGTCAGGAACCGCGGGCGTCGGATCTATAAGCAGAAGATAAGAAGCATTAAACGCGGCGTTCTGGCAAACCTCGGGCGCTCCCTCCCCGATGCCCTGGTAGTTACTCAAAACGCGATTTCGGCCGCGGCACGCAATTATTCTCCCGCTCCATACTACGGCGAGGTTATTCTGTTCCGCGCTGCGAAACAACACAGGGGAATCGAGAAGGACGACACCCTCGGCTGGTCCAAATTCGCCGTCGGTGATCTCAAGATCCACGAGATCAGCGGAAATCACGGAACGATAATTGTCGAACCGCGCGTTCGATTTACGGCGGCGATCGTGAAGGAGTACCTCGATGCCGTATCTCAGAGATGACCGCTCCCGGCATAAACACCGAACAGGAAAGATGGATCCCAGACTATAGATCCAACGCTTCAGACGGTGATGCATTTCGCCTCGGGCGCGAGCCTTCTCTCGATGGATTGAGGGGATTATCGATTCTCGTGGTCCTTGGCTTTAACGGCCATCTTCAGTTTCTTCGAGGCGGCTTTATCGGCGTCGACCTGTTTTTCGTGTTAAGCGGTTTCCTTATCACTGCATTGTTGGTCCAGGAGTATCGTCAAACATTATCGATTCGGTTCCGGGACTTCTATATTCGACGTGCGTTACGGTTGTTTCCTGCTCTGTTCGCTTTGATATTGGTGTGTGTTGTCTTGTCCATTACCCAGACGCCGGAGAAGGCATCGGGAACCATGAGGGGCATATTCTACACGCTAATATATGCAGCGAATTGGGCTCAGGTTCCGCCGAACCCGCCCGGGATCGGCCCCCTAAGCCACGCCTGGTCGCTTTCGGTCGAAGAACAATTCTATATCGCGTGGCCTCTTATCTTATTCGCCTTGCTAAAGATCGAGACTAAATGGGCAATTCTGTCCGTCCTGTCATTCATGATCGCGGCGTCGATATTCGTGAATGTCTGGCTATGGAGAAACGAGGTCCCGTACCTCAGGATGTACTTCGGGACAGACACACGTGCGAACGAGATCCTCATCGGCTGCGTTGCTGCTTTGCTGCTGTATTGGGGCTGGCTAAAACGAACGGACCCACTGAAATGGGTCTTACACTCAGCGGCCCTCGCAGGATTGCTTTTTTTAGCATGGTGTTTCTTCGGCCTCCGGCATTGGGGAAGCTTCGTATACAACGGCGGATTCCCTCTGGTCGCGCTCGCAACTGCGATCTTGATAGCCGACCTGATGCTGTTCCCTTCGCTGATTTCGCGTTGCTTTGAATTTGCCCCGCTTGTCTGGTTCGGAAAGATCTCGTATGGGCTCTATCTATGGCACTTTCCGATCTTCGAAGCATCGAGAACATTCCTGGAAGGAAGAATGAGTTTTGCGGCGTATTCGCTGATCGGGCTGGCAGTTACGCTTCTGGTAACTACAGCTTCATATTATTTCCTCGAGCGTCCGATCTTGAAGCTGAAGAGCAGACTCCGCATTCAGCATGACGACACTCGGTTCATTATGGGGTCTGCCTCAAGTGCCTAGCGAGTGCCGGGTCATAGGGTCGGCATACGGACGATCGACCGGATCTACCTCGATCACCATCTGGCAATGATCTCAGATAATCAGTGGCGGGTGATTTCGGATCTACCGCGATTGGACGTCGCGGTCGTTGACCTTTGGCGGGTTGATCTAGACCGCGATCCGGCGACATCACATTCTTTTCTCCAATTGCTTTCGATCGAGGAGAGGGAACGTGCGGGAAGGTTTGTCTTCGAAAAGGACAGGGGCCGTTTCATCGTGTGTCGTGCCGCCTTGAGGACGATATTGGGTGGCAGCATGCATATTGCTCCAGGGCAGATCCGTATATCGGCAAATCGATACGGCAAGCCCTACCTGTCGGACCCGGAGGGCGGCATAAGGTTCAATGTTTCGCATTCGCATGGATTAGCTGTGATCGCGGTAACACTGGATCGTGAAATTGGGGTAGATCTCGAGTTTGTGGATAGGGATTTCGATATCTCCAGCATCCCCTCAAGCTTGTATACGCCATCCGGACTTTCGCGTTTCAGATCGTTGCCTCCTGATCTTCAAGTCGAGGAATTCTTCTCCGCGTGGACTCGAAAGGAAGCGGTCCTAAAGGCAACAGGCGATGGCTTGTCGAGTTCGGAGGAATTGCAGTCTGCGATCCGATCGATAAACGACGATGATCTTCCCTGTCCGATGTCGTTGGCTGTCGATAACAGGAGTTGGACGGTCACCGGCATTGACGTTCAGTCAAATTTTAAGGCTGCCCTGGCAGTCGAGGGCCCGATCGACGCGATTAGACATTGGCGGCCGGCCCAATTTGAACTTAGCTCTGTTTTCAGGCAGGGTCGGCTCGCATCGAGTCTTGCCCCTTCCGTTTATTGACCAGTGAGGTGATAAGTTGACCGTATACGAGATATTTAGACGAGGCATCGAACCTGTCTTGCCACCGCTTTACACCAGGGTCCGGACGATACTTCTGAGTGAGATCCGCCGGATGGCGGCCAGTCCGGTCATATTGGATGTTGGCGGCCGAAAATCGCCGTACACGATCGGATTGCCGGCCCGCGTGAATATCATCGATCTGCCCAGAAGCACTGAACTTCAGAGCAAATTGAACCTGGGTGTCAGTGCAGATATCCTTCGCCAACTTAAATCAACGCGAAGCAATATCGACGATGTAATTCTCGGTGACATGACCGACTCCGGCCTTCCTTCCGACTTCTACGATATTGTCGTATCGGTGGAGGTGCTTGAGCATGTCGAGCACGACGATAAGTTCGTTAGCGAAGTTCGCCGAGTATTAAAGCCTGGTGGCCGTTTCATCATGACCACCCCGAACGGGGACTTTGTTGAAAACCACAATCCCGACCACAAGCGGCACTATAAACGGAGTCAGTTGACCGAGCTTCTGAATCGATATTTTGAAAAGGTCGATGTGGAATACGCGATTTCCGGAGGCTATTTTCGCAAGCTTGGACTGCGGTCTTGGTCCCCGACCCGACCTATTTGGACCATGTCCAGCATAATGGGAAATCTCGTCAATTCCGCACAGTCCAATAGAAAAGGCATACGTGAGCAGGCCGTCGGTACCCATCACTTGATCGCCTGCTCGGTAAAATCCGTTGCAGAGAATGAGCCGGTCTTCGACAAGTAAGAAGGGGAAATTACGGAAGGGCACTAAAGGATGTGCGGGATAGCTGGAATTCTGGGAACGAGCTGGCATGACGGCGACCTTCGCTCGATGGTCCATGCGCAAAGGCACCGCGGACCAGACGGTGATGGGATCTATATCTCTCCCGATCATAGAGTTGGGCTCGGCCACAATCGATTGAGCATAATCGACCTGTCGGATGCGGGTCGGCAACCGATGTTCAGCTCCGATGGTAATTTAGTCGTCACCTACAACGGCGAGATTTACAACTATCTGGAACTGAAGCGCGAACTTGAGGCTACTTACTCATTTCGAACACGAACCGACACCGAAGTATTGCTGGCGGCTTACCAGAAATGGGGGCCTTCGTGCCTTGATAAGCTCGTTGGAATGTTCGCCTTCGTGATCTGGGACCTGAAAGAGCAGACCGCCTTCGCCGCGCGCGACCGCTTCGGGGTCAAACCGTTTTACTACCACCAGAAAGCGGAAGGGACACTGATATTCGCAAGCGAGATCAAGACGATCCATGCCGCCGGCGTCCCCAGGATCACTGACGAAGTTACCTGGTCGACATATCTCTCAACGGGCCAAAGCGACTTTTCCGAACGCACCTTTTGGAAACATGTTAAGGCTCTCCCACCTGGACATACCTTGGTGTGGAAAGAGAACTCGATCTGTGTCGCCAAATGGTACGACTTAGCCGACCAGGTGGGCGATGAGTACGACACGAGGCCCGAGGACGTTGTCGCGGAAGAATATCTCGCTCTGATGCGTGAGAGCATAAAGTTTCGCTTCCGGTCGGACGTATCGGTCGGCATCAACCTCAGTGGGGGACTTGATTCTTCAACACTGCTTGCATTGGTCCACGACGTGCAGGGTGCCGCATCAGATGTGAAGGCGTTTACATTCACGACAGGCGATCAGGCTTATGATGAATATCCCTGGGTGAAGCAGATGCTGTCGGAAACGAATCACCAACTGGTCAACTGCAGGCTACTGAAAAAGGAAGTGCCCGCTCTGGCCGAAGCGATCCAATCGCATCAGGATGAACCGTTTGGCGGCCTCCCGACGATCGCTTATTCGAATTTGTTCAAAGAAGCTAGGCAGAACGGCGTGACGGTTTTGCTGGACGGAAACGGGATGGATGAGCAATGGGCAGGCTACGACTACTACCAACATGCACTCAACGGCCATTCCCCGAGTCTGGTTCAGGGAACGAAGAGTTCACCCGTTCGCCCCGACTGCCTGACGCCCGAATTCCGCGCTTTGGCAAGGCCCCTCGAACACGCCAATGTCTTCAGTGACAAGCTTCGCAACACCCAGTATCGCGATGCAAGGTTCACGAAGATCCCCCGGGCGATGAGATTCAACGACCGTATCTCGATGCAGTATTCGACCGAGCTTCGTGAGCCGTTCCTCGATCACCGCATGTTCGAGCTTGCCTTGCGTCAGACCCCCGAGCGGAAAATCGAGAATGGGATCGGCAAGGTGATGTTGCGGCGAATCTCGAACAAGCTTGTCCCGAATGGCATATCCCAGGCCCCCAAGCGCCCGGTACAAACTCCCCAACGAGAATGGCTGCGAGGTGAGCTGAACGGGTGGATGAAAGAACGAGTGGAATCGGCCCTCGAGACTTGTTCCGGAACATGGCTCAACGCTGAATCGGTGCGGGCCGAACTTCGAGACTTCTCGAACAGCAAAGGCGACAACAGCTTTTTCATTTGGCAGTGGGTGACACTCGGCATGATCCTGGGCAGTCGCGAAGCCGCAGCGGTAGCATAACTGATCCTATGCAGATCGTACACGAAGAAAGTTGGGACCTCGTCATCGAAAGCAGGAATTCCCTTTTTGACCTGAAGTTGATGGAGGTCTGGGCCTATCGTGACCTTTTGCTGATGTTCGTCAAAAGGGATTTTGTCAGCTTTTATAAGCAGACGATCCTCGGGCCTTTCTGGTTCTTTATTCAGCCGCTCTTCACGACCATCATTTTCACCTTTGTGTTCGGCAACCTCGCCGGCTTGAGCACGGACGGCCTCCCCCAGCCGCTCTTCTATTTGGCTGGGATCACCGCTTGGAACTATTTTGCCGACTGCATCACCAAGACAAGCACCGTCTTCAAGGACAACGCCCATATCTTCGGCAAAGTGTATTTCCCCCGTTTGATCATGCCGCTCAGCATCGTGGCCAGCAATCTGGTTCGCTTCGGCGTCCAGATGGTCCTCTTTATCGGGATGATGGGATATTTCTGGTTAGCAGGGGCCAAATTTCAGGTCACCGCAGAGATCTTGCTGATACCCGTTTTGATCGTCCTGATGGCTCTCCTCGGACTGGGCTTAGGGCTGATCATCACGGCGATGACTACCAAATATCGCGACCTTAGCTTTTTGGTTACGTTCGGGGTGCAGCTGCTAATGTACGTAACCACTGTCATATATCCGCTGAGTTCGGCGCCACAAAAATATCGTTGGCTTATCGAACTTAACCCGATGACCGGAATAATCGAGGCGTTTCGCTACGCATTCCTGGGAAAGGGGGAATTCACCGCGCTGAGCCTCGGATACAGCTCCATCGTAACTCTGGTCATATTGATCCTCGGCGTGGTCATCTTCAACAAAACCGAGAAGGACTTCGTAGATACTGTATGAGCGTCGCCATCAAGGTCGAAAAGCTATCTAAAGCCTATCAGATCGGACAGATCGGAACCGGAACGATCAGCCGAGATATCGAGAGGTGGTTCGTCACCAAGGTAATGCGTCGTGAGGACCCCTTCCTTAAGCTTGGGCAGGTCAACGACCGCACCGTCAAAGGTGAAACCGACGTTGTTTGGAGCCTCAGGGATATTGATCTAAAGATTGACCAGGGGGAGGCCATTGGAATTATCGGCAGGAATGGAGCTGGCAAAAGCACCCTGCTCAAACTTCTTTCACGTGTCACGGCCCCCACCACAGGAAAGATAAAGATAAAAGGGCGGGTTGCAAGTCTGCTCGAGGTCGGGACCGGGTTCCATCCGGAACTGACCGGTCGCGAAAACGTTTACCTTAACGGTTCGATCCTGGGTATGCGAAAAAAAGAGATCGACCGGAAGTTTGACGAGATCGTCGACTTTAGCGGTGTTGAGCGTTACATCGACACACCCGTCAAGCGCTATTCATCCGGGATGTCCGTTCGATTGGCTTTCGCAGTAGCCGCGCACCTTGACAGTGAGATCCTGGTCGTCGATGAGGTTTTAGCGGTCGGCGATGCAGAGTTCCAAAAGAAGTGCCTTACGAAGATGAATGAGGTTTCGAGCGAGGAGGGCAGGACGGTCCTTTTCGTAAGTCACAACATGGCGGCCGTTCATTCGCTTTGTGATAGGGGAATATTGATCGATTCGGGGCGAGTGAAACTCATTTCCACCGCGGCAGAGTGCATAAGCGAATACGCAAAGGCAAACAACACCCAATTCACGGCTGAGAACGGTCGATTTAGTGCTCCGCGTCGGATCCAGATTTCCGGCGTCCGCATAAATGATGAACAAATACCGGTGATCGCCCCGGCAGACGGCCTTTCTGTCAGTGCGGATGTGCATTCTAAGGGAACATCCAATCCGACCATCATCCTGCTGATCGATAACGCCAACGGTCAGCAAGTTGTCCACACCCGGGCCTTCGGAAACGATGTCGGTTTGGATCCGACGGCCGAGCATAGCCGGGTTGTAATTTCCCTTCCCCCGCTTTGGTTGGCCCCGGGGGTTTATTCGGTTTATTTGAAATTGATCGCCTCCACCGGACCCCGAGTCGGCCGCAGCGAATCCGAGCGTATTATGCTTCAGGTCAAAGAGGCGTTCGACGACGGTACGCGAGGCATACTTGCTCCGAAGATCAATTGGCGGATTGATAATTTACAACCTGCGGAAAGCGAATCACTTTTGTACTAGACCGCTCATGACTGCTTCATCCCTTTCCTATAAAAGACCCGGCAACGACCTGTTTCCAAGTGAATTTGGCATACACGATCAGGAACACACGCCTGTTCAACAGATGGACGGTCCGGCCGCACGAGTTTCAGTTGTTATGCCGGTTTTCAATCAGGAAAAGTATATCGGCGATGCCGTTCGATGCGTGCTCCGGCAAACGTTCAAGAATTTTGAACTGTTGGTAGTAGATGATGGCTCAACGGATAGAACCGTAGATGTCGTCAACGGGTTCGATGACGCTCGCGTCCGGCTAATTCGAAAAGAACATACAGGTTTTATATCAACCCTTGTCAGAGGATATCGGGAAGCCCAAGGGGAATGGATCGCACGCATGGATTCGGATGATCTGTGCCGTCCCGAACGGCTCGAGCGCCAGATGAGTTTTCTTGAGGGCCATCCCGAGTGCGGTTTTGTAGGGACAGCATACGGGTATGTCACGCCGAATGGATACTGTTTGGAACCGCGGGATCAGTTCGAATGGCGCTACGTAGAGCCATCCGAGATCACCCTTGGAGGACGCGTATTCGGAGATCCAACGGTAGTCTTCCGCCGCGATCTGGGAGAAAGGGTCGGCTTTTACGATCCTGATTTCAACAACGAAAATCCACTTTGGTACATGCTCTTGGGCGTGTCTAAGGGAGCGGTTCTCGGATCCCCCCTCTATTTTGGCCGCTGGCTGGTTACGTCGCTTTCAAGAAGCTCATCTCAGGAGTTTTTGAGCTCCATTGGAAAGGGTAATGCATTTCTCGACATTCGCGACAAATATGACCCTGAGAACTCGGTGAAGCTGGTGAGAGACGACGCATCTTCTCCTGATCGATCCTTAACTGGAAAACTCAAGTACGGACTTGTGATTTACCTCTCAGCCGGAGATCGAGGCGCGGCTATCCGCCTCACATGGGACGGCTGGAAAGCACATCCGTTCTCACTAGTTAGAGCTAAACTTCTTGCATATGCTCTTCTGGGCATTATTGGGGTGAGAACCGGCACAAGCACAAGTAGCCGCAAACTAATGAAACGTTGCGAGTCTCCGCTCCAAACCGATTGACTATATCCCCCCGGCGTAAATTACGCCTGGGGCCGGATGACCTAGAAATGACTGTAAGTACTCGAACAATCTTCAGATCCGTGAAGGAGACCCGTCTCTTTTGGCGTTACGGGTCCAATCTTACGCCGACCCTGAACTACAGGTTCAACGGGAAAGTACGATTAAATGTTCAAGAACACAAACTGGTAGAACAATTGAACTCGGCCGGGATCGCGTTCGCGTCGATCGAAGAGTTACTTAAAGACGAAGCGGAATTCGCGATCTTGAATTCAGCCGTTCAAGAGCTACTGGAATCAAGAAAAGAGGAGATAGAAACACTAAGACTGAAGGCGAATAACAGCGATGTCGGGAGCAAGACCTTCAATGTGGAACTCCTGGGGTCGGAATTGATCTTCGATCCGGCTAGCATATTCGCTCGGTTCGCTCTTGCTCACCCGTTCCTGAATATCGCAGATTCCTATCTCGGAATGGGCTCGAAGCTTCGTTACTACAATGTCTGGAAAACGTTCGCTTCGACGGAAACAGCGCGTGAATCTCAACTATGGCATTTTGATCGAGAGGATATGTATATCCTCAAAATATTTCTGTACCTCGATGAAGTAGACGACGGTGCTGGGCCCTTCACCTACGCGCCGGGAACTCACAGAAAGGGTAAGTACAGCAAACTTAAACCAGATCATTTTCTCGAAGGCGGCGTCCGCCGAACGACCGACGAACAAATGGACGCGGTTTATCCGAAAGAGAAATGGATGAAAGCGGTTGGAAAAAAAGGGGCGGTCATCTTTGCAGACACACGCGGTTATCACAAAGGTGGAGAAGCACGCACCCGAGATCGACTGATGTTCACGTGCATGTACACTTCGCCTGCTTCCGAATCGAAGCGGCTGATCACTTACCCAAAGGATCTCGACCTTAGCAACTTCAGCACGCGACAGCGTAAAGCCCTGCAGAACAAATGAGCGGCCTGGCAAGTATCCCTCACTCTGCCGGCATCCTAACCCGAAGCACGAAACGGCAGCGGGCCCAAAAGGCAGGATACCCACGGTTGAGTTGATCAATGACCGAGGCTCGAACTAAAAAGATTCTGCTGCTTTCCACTTCCCTCTTGGTCGACCGGGTATTTCGATACAGCCGGCTCGTGGATCGGTTGGTACGAAGCGGGAGTCAGGTAGAGATCTGGAATTCTTCTATCAACAGCAACACCAATTCGGATCTTTCAATGCCCCGCGAGG
>JAEZJR010000008.1 GCA_023415725.1 Acidobacteriota bacterium | reverse complement strand
CGGCCCTCCTGCTCAATCATGTCCATCGCTTTATGCAGTTGCGGACCGCAGTCGCACTTGATCGAACCGAAAACATCCCCGGTGAGGCATTGCGAATGGATCCGCACGAGTGTGGGGACATCCGGCCGCATCTCGCCCTTTATAAGGACAACGAATTCCTCGTCGCTGATCAGCGAGCGGTACGCGGCGATGCGGAAATCGCCGCGTTCGGTCGGGAGATTCGCCGTTGCAACCCGTTCGACGGATATCTTTTTATGAGCCGGGGGGCAGTCAGTAGTTTGGGTCAAAGTCAGATTCTCCATTGTGAAAACGCCTGACTGGCGTCTGTTGCCGGGCTATATGATATTCATCATTATAGCGCTTTCGGGATGGCCGCGGCACCGGATTCAAAGTGTCGCCAAGCGGCTAGCAAAAAGCGGCCCCGCGAGGTTGGAGAATTGCTTCTCTTGGGTTCGCGAGGCCGTTTCTTCTTTGGGGGAAGAACTTACTTGGTTTCTTCGTCTTTCTTCTCGTCGGCGTTCTCGTCCGCTTCGGGCTTTTCCTCGTGGGCGAAAACTGCACCTTCGGTGTTGCCGAAGATCTTCGAAAACAGGCCGCTGAGCACTTCGGAGATGCGGGCCGGCTGCACCGAGGCCTCGGTGATGGCCGACGTTTCCTCTTCGGCGAACGCGAGGTCGAGGCGGATGAGTTCCGCGGTCGCATGGCGGCAGAAGCCGCAGTCCACAAGGTGCGAAACGATCGAATCGGACTCACGGGCGTTCAGCGTGCCCTCGACGAAAGCCGAGAGCGAATCCTCATCGACGTGGCCGCTCACTGCGGGGTTGGTCGTGTTGCGCGTAGCGAGATACCGGCCTATAAGTCCTTGGATCTGCAGCTCTTGTGGGTTTAGATTGATGTCGTTTTCCATGTTCGGTATCTGCCTCCCAGTTAGCAGACGTCGCATTCCGGCAACATTTGCGTAACTTTTTCTTCGGCGAGGCTAATTAGACACCTCCGCGGCGGAAGACGCGGCCGTGAGGTTGCGGAAAAGGTTGTTGCCGGCCAGATCCTGCGTGGCCAACTCCGTGCAAATGACTATCTCTTCATCACTTAGGCCGCCTTCTGATCTAAGCTGCGAACGGAATCCCACGAGCACCTTCCCGTAGCATTTCTCCAGCCAGCGCATCACGGTGGATTCGTGGATGCGGCCGGCGGGGTTCTTATCACGGGAAGCGGAACGCCGCTGGAACCAGGCCCGAAGGGGCGAATCCTCGTTCTCCACGAGACGAGAGATCTCGCGGAGCTTCAGGTTCTCGACGTGGTAGTAGAGCAGGATCAGCTTCTCATGCGGCTCGAGCGCGTTGAATGCACCCTCGATCGCGGTGACCGTGGCCTTACGGTAGCGGTCGCGGGCGATCTGGTCGATCATGTCCGCGTCGCCGCCGGCCGGTTGATCTGCAAAATTGGCGTGAGCGCCGCCCTCGCCGACCGTTTCGGTCATCTCGTCGAGGGAAACCTCATCGTGCCCCGCGCGGTGGCGGTCTACAAGGGAGTGCCAGATCACGGTGCGCAGCCAACCCCGAAGACTGCCGCGGCCGCTGTACGTCGCGAATTTCGATACGCGTTCGCCGTCGACTATGCGCGTGCCGTAGAGTTGCTCGTAGACGGTGTCGACGATGTCCGTCGCGTCCATGTCCGTACGGGCGAGATGGCGAGCGACGCGCTCCATATATGAGCGATGAGCCTGGTCGAATTCCCACCATGCACGCTCGTTACCGTTCGCACAGGCTATCGCGAGGAACAGGTCATCCGCCTGGATCTGTTCCAGGAAATCGGCGAGCTCTTTTTCGGTGACTTCGGCTTTGGATGCGGCAGCGAACTTGGTTACGGTCCTGGTGAGCGACGCGGAGAAGTTCTCGGGCGTAACGCCGTAATTCGGGGCATTGTCGCGGCACCCGGTGTAGATACGCTCGATGGCATCGTCGCAGTACTTCTGAAGTGCGTCGTTCATAAAATGACGGATATGCCCCGTAAAGACGCCCATCATTATAATTTAAGTCGAAAAATTATCCTAGTTTTGCGTAAGAAGCGGCGGTAGGTCCGCGGCGATGTTGCCTGGGTCGGAGACGTGCAGCTTTTCGTCGGAGTATTGGAGCTGATAGAGCCGCCAATACAGGCCGCGAAGGGCGAGGAGTTCGTTGTGGGTGCCGGATTCGCGGAGTTCGCCGTGGTGTAGCACCATGATCCGGTCGCAGCGCTGGATGGTTGAGAGGCGATGGGCGACGACGAGCGAAGTGCGGTGATCCATCACGCGCTCGACGGCCTGCTGGATGAGTTGTTCGGTCTCGGTGTCGATCGAACTGGTCGCTTCATCGAGGATGAGGATCTTCGGGTCGAAGGCGAGGGCCCGGGCGAAGGAGATGAGCTGTTTCTGTCCTACAGAAAGACCGGCACCGCGTTCTTTGACTAGCGAACCGTAACCGTCATCGAGCCTCGCGACGAACTTGTCCGCCTGGACCTCCTGAGCTGCCCATTCGACACGTTCTCGCGTGATGTCGGTGTTGCCGAGGCGGATGTTGTCCTCGATCGAACCGGAAAAGAGGAATACATCCTGCAGAACGACGGCGAAGTTGGCTCGGAGGTCGTGCAGGTCCCATTCACGAACGTCCACGCCGTCGACGAAGATGTGCCCCTGCTGCACGTCGTAGAAACGCATCAGCAGGTTCGTGATCGTGGTCTTGCCGGAACCAGTATGCCCGACGAGGGCGATGCTCTCGCCAGGCGAGACGGTGAACGAGATGTCCTTGAGGACCCAATCGTTCTCTTTATAAGCGAACCAGACGTTCCGGAACTCGATATGCCCCTCGACCTTGCCGCGCTTCTTCGGGTGGGCAGGGCTCTCGATGTCGATGTCCAGGTCGAGCAGGATAAATATGCGGTGCGACGCCACGATCGCTGCCTGGAGGACGTTGAATTTGTCCGAAAGGTCGCGGATCGGCTGGAAGAGCTGGAGCGAATACTGGATGAACGAAGCAAGGATGCCTACAGTTAACGCATCCCCGGCGGCAGTGAACCCGCCGAGGTACTCGTATCCGAACGCGAAGATCACCACCGCGATCCCGACCGCGCCGATGAAATCGACAAGGGGGTAGAAGATCGCGTAGTAATAGATCGTCTCGATGTTCGCGTTTCGGTAATCGTCGTTGATCTCGTGAAATCGCTTCTGGGCCTTGTCCTCGGCATTCATCAACTGAACGGTTTGGGCACCTGACAAATACTCCTGCAGGAAGGCATTCAACTTTGCATTCCGCGTTCGGACACGATCGAAGCCGCGGCGAGCATGCTTGCGGAACCAGTTCGTGCAGGCGAAAAGTATCGGGATCGTGACCAGGGTAACAAGAGCGAGTTTCCAGTCGAGCCAGAACATCATCCCGAGGATCGCGAATATCACGACGAGGTCGCCGAGCACGTCGATCACCCCGGAGGTGAACATTTCGTTCAGGGCGTCCACATCCGAAGTAAGCCGCGTGAGGATCCGCCCGACCGGGTACCTGTCGTAATACGCCAGTTCCTGCCGCTGGAGTTTTGAGTAGATCTCAGTCCGCAGGTCGAACATCACCCATTGCCCGACGCGGTTGAGCAGTATCTCCTGCATGTAAGAGAACGTGAACCGGAATAGAAACAGCCCAAAAAACGCGAGGGCGAACAGCCATACGCCCTCGGTACGTTTCGGGGTGATGAAATCGTCAACCGCGACCTTCGTGAAGTAAGGCTGCAGGCTGACCAGGATATTAGTGAAAAGCGTTAAGCTGAGGGCCGCCACAACGAGCTTCCAGTAAGGCTTAAGGTAGCGAAGAAGCCGCCGGGCGACCTTCAGATCGTACGTTTTACCGATCGCGTCTTCTTCGTGGTATTTCTGGACTTCGTTGGACACGTTTAATTTAGATTTTAGATTATCGGGCGACAAAAGTCAGAACTGGGAGCGGTAGCGACCGGGTCCGATGCAGCGATCCCGCATCTCGTGTACAATCGCACCCATGTGGAATGGCACCGACACGCCGTTAGCCATTTTATTCACCTTCAGAACCTATGGAACTTGGCTGCACGGCGATGAGCGTGGGGCGGTCAACCGGTTCAATAATATCTACGGTACCCCGACTCTTCCCGGTAATGAAGATTGGAAAAAATATAATGAGTCGTTACTGTCGGCTCCACCGGTACTACTAGACCATGCCCGCCGAGGGAGCGTCGAAAAGGCGATCAGGGAAACGTGCTTGAAACGGAGTTTTGGGCTTCATGCTGTTAACATCAGGACGAATCATGCCCATTCCGTTATATCGATCGGCGAGAATCCACCGGACCGTATACTCGGGGCTTTGAAGGCCAATGCCACGCGGCAGATGAGGGAAGACGGTTGTTGGATCGAGGGCCGAACGCCTTGGGCGCATAAAGGAAGCTGCCGGAGGCTGTGGAACGAAAGATCCGTTTCGGAGGCTGTGGACTATGTGATCAACAGGCAGGGAGCGGACCTTAAACAGTATGATTGGTGGTGAGCGACCGGATCCGGATAAACGTGAACGAAAATTAGCGGGTTCCCGGTTGCTACCGCTCCCGGTTCTGACTTGATATGAATCGCTTCATTGATCAGCGAAAAGACCAGTGGCAGAGGTTGGAGGACCTGCTGGAACTGCTGCGCGGGTCGAGCCTGAAGACGCTGTCGAAGACGGAGGTGCGCGAGTTTGGGGAACTGTACCGCCGGGCGGCGACAGATCTCGCTATCGCAAGGGCGGAATCGCGCGACCCGAAGCTGCTGAATTACCTGAACAGCCTCGTCATCCGCGCTCACGGAAAGATCTACCGTGCCGAGGGCGAAGGCGTCGGGGTCATCAAGCGGTTCTTCGCGAAGGAGCTGCCGCAGACCTTCCGTGCAAACTGGCGGTACATGGCGATCTCGGGGGCAGTGTTCTTCATCTTCGCGATCCTCGGGTTCATCGCGACGGCGAACGATACGGATTTCACGCATTTCGTGGGCCTATCGGGCGTGACGGAGCAGATAACGGCCAACAATTATTGGTGGAAGGACCTGAACGAGGCCAATCAGGTCGGGGCGAGTTTCATCCTTTCGAATAACATCCTAGTCAGCTTCCGAGCCTTCGCGATGGGCGCGTTGCTGGGGATCGGGGCGTTTTACGATATCGCATTCTTCGGAGCGCATGTGGGCAGCGTTTTCGGCGCGTGTTTCAAGCTGAATCCGCCGTTCGCCGGTGAACTCGGGAGCTTCGTCGTTGGGCACGGGGTGATCGAGATCTCGACCGTTTTCTTTTGCGGCGGGGCGGGAATGATGATCGGATATTCAATCATCAATCCAGGCGACCTGACGCGGGCGCAGGCTTTGAAGAAGAAGGGCGTCGAGGCGATAAAGATCGTGATCGGGTCGGCGGTGTTCCTCGTCGTTGCGGGGCTGATCGAGGGGTTCATCTCACCGTCTTCGTTGCCGGCGATGGTGAAGATCGCGGTCGGCGTGCTGAGCGGGATCTTGATGTACGGTTACCTGATGCTGGCAGGGCGTAAGGAAGAACATCCCGCGAATGCCATACCCTCCGAGTCTTAAACACTTTCTACAGCTCTACTTGTGTGACCTTCGGTATCTTTACGCCGAAGGCGAGTCGGGCACTCTTCTTCATTTGTTCCGCATCGCCCGTGGTGTAAAAGCGGTCTTGCCCGGAACCGTTCAACTTCCATCTTGCGACGCGGGCGGCGACCGCCGCGGCCGGGTCGATGAATCTGGTTTGGGGCGAGACGAACTCTCTGAGCACCTTCTCGATCGCGGGGTAATGCGTGCACGCGAGCAATATATGCGAGCTGTTCTTTATCGGGGAGAGGATCCTTTTCGCTTCGTATCTCAAATCTTCGGAGTCGACGTCACCGCTCTCAATACGTCCCGATAGTGGCTGGGCCACACGCTGTTCGACGGCAATATCTCTTTCTGCTAGGGCTCTGCGGTAGATACCCGAAAGAACGGTGCGTCGCCCGCCGATCAATCCCAGTTTCTCCGGCTTTGCCTTAACAGCGGTCTCTACAGCGGTGTCGATGACACCCTCGATCTTTATGCCGTGATCCGCAAGATCGCCGATCGCCGTGCTCGCTGCGTTGCAGCCGATGACAAGATGCGTGACCCCTATCGCTGTAAGGAACTCGATGACGGAATCAAGCCGGGCCGCGAGTTCGCGGCGGTCCATCTTCCCGTAGGGAGTCGCCCCCGTATCGGAGAAATAGATGACCGACACGCCGGGCTGCTGCTCCTTCACGAGCTTGTAGATGCTGATCCCGCCGATGCCCCAATCGATAATTCCAAGCATAGATACGTGGTCAATTACTTTAAACGCGGATCTGGCGGATCAAAAAGGCTCAGGGCTTTTTCGAGTCAATATACTAATTGATCAGATCGTATTTATCCGCCCCCTCTGCCCGATCCGCGTTAAAGTAGCTCAGGTAAAAAGCCTTCAGGGATACGTTAGCTTCGCCTCTACGCCGCGTTCGGCCGGGCCGCTGTCGAACGCTAGTATCCGGGAGTTCCAGGCCATGTTGAGTATCTCCGCCCTTTGCCCCGGGAAACGGCTTTCGAGGTACCATTTCATCTCGTGCTCGGAGCGGATCGGATTGTACTCGAGCATTTTCTTCCAGTCAGGATGCGAGACGAGACGCCGGAGATTTCGGTCGTACTCTGCGTTCTTCTTCCTTTCTGATATTGTGCGTAGCTTGTCCTTGAGCAGCCGAGGGTACTCGGATGTCTTCACGGGGACTGTCACCATATCCACCACCAAGAACTTGCCGCCGGGCTTTGTGACGCGTTTTATCTCGGCGAGAAGCGGATCCCAGTCGAGATAGCGGAACGACATCAGCGAGATCACGACGTCGAACGAGTCATCGGCGAAGGGTAGTTGCGGGCCGTCGATCTTCTCAAATTTTAGACTTGAGATCTCAGAATTGCGCTTCCGGGCACGTTCGAGAATGGGTTCGGATTCGTCGACTCCGACGCCGAAAGCGATGCGATCCGAAAGCGCGTTCAGCAGTGCACCGTTTCCGCATCCGATGTCGAGGACGCTAATGTGGGGGCTCTCAGGAAGGTGCCGGTCGATCCAGTCCCATTCGTCCCTGCGTACGCGGATGTCCGTGAAGACCGCGTCATAAAGTTCGGCGACCTCGTTGTAAGTATCCGCGCCTTCGGCGACTCGCTTCGGCTCGAATGACTTCATCTCCTCGGCGGGCATGAAGCCGAGACGCTTCTGTACTGAGGCGAGGTAGCCGTGCGATTTGCGGCCCTTGCAGCCGATCGTGTAGAGCGGCCCCTCGGTGCAGTCGCCCGCGGCCGCGTATCGCTCCTTGCTCCGCGAAAACGTGGTGTACCACCAGAAGCCGTGTGCCTTCACATTGAAAGTGCGTGCGAAGAAAGGGGCGAACCAACGGGCCGAGCGGCAACAGTGAAAATAAGCTGACGCTCCCTCCGCGAACGGTATATCCATCTGCTGCCATTCGTACGGCGAGAACTGTTCGGGGAATGCCACGGTGCCGTACATCGGCCCGTACATCCCGGAATGCCCGACGAAATGGAACTCCGCGATCCCGCGGCCCGATTCGCGGATCTCGGCGATATTGCGAAGCACGTCCACCTTGCTCTCGACCGGCCTGCAAATGATCTCTCCCTCAAAACCCGCGGAACGCTTTTCCTTCGCGAGCGTGTTCGCAACGACGGGGAACTGAGCCCCGCCGAGGCGGTATCTTGTCGTGTAGATAATTAGGATGACCGGGCTTATGGACATTTGGGGGATCCGCGGCAGAAGTTTAATACGAAATGCGAACACGGGGAAGCCCGTATTTGATCAGAGCAGGCCTCGTTCCTTGACCCGAAGGTAGGTTTCGAGCAGACGCGGGCCAAGCGACTGGGTCGTGACGTCAAGGGCTAGGCCGCCGAGGGACTCGACGAGCTTCAGGGCCGCTTCGCGCTGGTGGATTATCTCCTCCGATGCTGATTGCCGGAACATCTCGCGGACGTTTTCGGGCGGAGAGCTCACCACCGCGTTCAGGTCGCGGTCGCCGACGGTGACGACAAGCGGCAGGTGACGAGGGCGAAGTAGCTTGAGCGAGTTGATGAGGTCTCGGGAACTGTCTTTGTCGACGAGGTCGGTGATTATGACGACGAACGCGCGCTTCTTGAGATTCGACGAGACGAACTGGAACGCACGAGCGTAGGAGGGTTCGATCATCTCGGGTTCGAGGTCGTAGAGGGATTCGAGGACAGCGTCGATGTGCCCTATACCGCGCTTGGGCGGGAGGAACTTCCGCACGCGGCGGCCGAATACGGCGAGGCCGCAATTGTCGCCTGCCTTTGCACACGCGGACATCAGTGCAAGCGATGCGTGGACGGCGGTGTCGAACTTCGTCTCATCCTCGATGCGGCCGGTCATCAGCCTGCCGGCGTCGATGGCGATCACGACCGTTTGATCACGCTCGATCTGGTATTGCCGCGTGGTGAGTTTCGACCGGCGGGCTGTCGCGGTCCAGGAGATATGGCGGAGTTCGTCGCCGCGGACATAATCGCGCATGGACTCGAACTCGCGGCCCTCACCGCGACGCACGGCTCGGCGCTGCACGGCGAGGAAAGACTGGGCTCCGAGAGCCTTCAATTCGATCTCGCGAGCACGGCGCATGTTCGGGTAGACCTTCACGCTCTGCGGTTCTGCGAGTTCGGTTTGGCACCAAACGAGGCCGAGTTTTGAAAGGAACCGCACCGCCGTCTTACCGAATTTGTAACTCCCGCGTCTCGGTGGGGTGAGGTGGTAATAGAACTCGGCCGTAGCCCGCGGTTCCATTGTGAACTCGGCTTCGCGCGGTTCGTCGAGCTTCATCTCGGCGGGGTATTCGTCCTTCAGGTGTAGCCGAAGCGAGCGGGCCGAGTCGTTGGTGATGTGCAGGCTGACCTTTGTGGGGTCGCCGATGGCGAAGCGTTTCTCGAACTCGCGGCGGATAGTGAAACCATCGGGAAGGCCACGGCTCAGGAAGTAGTCAGCGATCGCCGTGACGACGAGCAGTATGTCGTACGCGACGACGAGCGGGCGCAGCCACGGCATCCCCCACGACAGCGATAGAGGCACCAGCCCCGCGGCCAGCAGAATGTAAAACCGGCGTGAAAATACGAATCGCATGCTCGTCGCCGGTGATTGTAGCATGGGGCCCGCAAATGATTCCTCAGCCAAGCGTCTCCTGTAAATAACGCAACCCGAAATGCGTTGATATTTTGCCGGGTTTGTGTTTCATTATTGCAGCGAGGTATGACCCTCACGCCCGAAATAATCAGAGAAAGAAAGGTACCAACCCGCGGCGACGCTTTGCTGTTTCGAGTGAAAACGGCTTTGCTGCAAGGCCGGCGGCTGGCAGTTGATGGTTTCGCCGGGGCGACGCGGCGTTTCGGTGTCGGCGATGCGTTGGCCGAATTTCCGATCGTCGCTAGTTCGGTCACTCCTCTGTGGACCGGATCGGAGCCCGAGGAGCGCGTGCTGGTCGCGGGGAAGATCCAGAATCTCCGCGTTGCGATCGCACGGCTCGACGGCGTGGAGGTGCCGGCGGGCGAGGTGTTCAGTTTCTGGAAGCACGTCGGCCGTGCGACGCGGCGGCGCGGTTTTGTTTCGGGAAGGGAACTGCGCGAGGGGTGCATCATCCCGAATGTCGGCGGCGGACTTTGCCAGCTTTCGAATGCACTCTACGACGCGGCGGTCCAGGCGAACTTCGAGATCGTCGAGCGTCATAGGCACACTCAGATCGTTTCCGGTTCGCTGGCGGAGCACGACCGCGACGCGACCGTGTTTTGGAACTATGTCGATCTGCGTTTCCGTTCGGCGAAGCAGTTTCGCATCTCGGCTCGCATGGACTCGGAGAATCTGATCGTCGAGTTTCGCGGAGAGAAAGCGGAATCGAAGACACTGCACCAGATCTCCCGCCGCGGGCAACAGAACGAGCCGAATTCCTGTGCGACGTGCGGCGTCGGCGATTGCCATCGTGTGATGAGGCCGGCCGCGGCGAGCGTCGAATTCGGCAGATCGGCGTGGCTGGTCGATGAGTTCTTTCCCGAATTCGACAGTTTCATCCAAAGCGAAAGGGCCGCGGATGACCTGCTTTGCATCCCATTAGATGGCAAGAGGTTTCGTAAGGGCAATTACGCATGGAATGCGAACGGCTTCAGAGGTGTGAAGCAAAGCTTTTACGTCACCGCTTTGCGGTCTTACAAGTCGCGAAAGCTGGCGCAACAAGGCGCGGCTCGGCAGTTGAACCTGCTCGCGATGTACGAGGCATTGGCGGAAAGCTACGCGCGTAGATTGAGCTTCGACGTTCTGCACCTCACGGTCCAGCAGAACCTGCTCCCGTTCCTCTGGCGAAGCGGACAGTTGGGAGGGAGGACGTTCGACGTGCTGATGAATGCGCTGCCGATGGCGGAAATACAGAAACGTTTGGACATCGCGGCGAGGCGTCATCCGGAAAGCACAACTCTTGGAGATTTCAGAGCGGACGAACGATTGATAGAAGCGGAATTGGAAGCGTTGAAGCACGCGCGTAGGGTGATCACACCGCACACCGCGATCGCCGAACTTTTCCCGGACAAAGCCGTGCTGCTGGATTGGAAGATGCCGACGGCGAAGAAAAGAGAGAAACAGGGCAGCGGTAGATCCGTTATCGTGTTTCCCGCTTCGACGGTGGGTCGTAAGGGATGTTACGAACTTCGCGAAGCGTTGCGCGGCCTGGACGTGAAGCTGCTAACGATGGGGCCCTACATCGAAGGCAAGGACTTTTGGGAAGGCTTCGATGTGGAACGTGCAGGTGACGACTGGCTTGAGCAGGCCGATGCCGTGGTACTTCCCGCATTCGTCGAACATAAGCCGAGACGATTAATTGCCGCCGCAGCGAGCGGGGTGCCCGTGATCGCATCGGAAGCCTGCGGGGTGTCGAACATTCATGGAGTCGATGTCGTGCCGGAAGACGATCTGATCGCATTGAGAGAGGCCATCGTAAAGGCGTTGTCGGCGGCCGGGGCCGCAGTCAGTTTCTAACAAGCAAAATAAAAATTCGTTCGCTCGTACAACCGTTCGGGATGTTGAATTCTCAAAGAACCAGTTAATTTGCGAGGTTTTCCCCCGAATGAAATTCGCTCACGCATTGCTTTTCACACTTCTGCTTTCTATCGCGGCGTTTGCCCAGATTCCCCAGGCGGCCCCTGAAACTGCGGCCGGCCCGGTGGAGGATGTTTATCTCGCCAGGGACAACGGCGAGGGCAAGGCGGGCGATGTTGTGGAGGGGTTCACCACGGGGGACGGTCGCATCTATTGCGTCGTGATGCTGACTGGGTACGATCCCACGCCGGTTAAAATGCTGCTCGTCGCGGTGAAAGTGCCGGGCGTTAAGCCGGAATCGAAGGTCGTGACGGCGGCATACACGACCAAACAGGGGCAGGACCGAGTTTATTTTTCCGGCAGCCCGGACGGGAAGTGGGTGCCCGGAACCTATCGCATCGACATCTTCGTCGCGGACAAGAAGGAACGAAGTCTATCGTTCGAGATAAAAGCGACCGGAGCCCCTGCCGCAGCTTCAAAATTCGCACCGGCGAAACCGGCCAAGCCGGTAAATTAGGCCGAGATTGTATCCTCGATCTCCAGCTTTTCAACCACAGCCTTTATCTCATCCATTTTCTCGACCGCGGCCTGATAGCCGAGTTCGATCAGTTCGTCGCGCTTGCCCATCTCGTCCGGGCGTATGTGAGCGATGGCGGGCTCGATGACGACGTCGGCACGATAGTGCTGGCTCTTTGAGGTCGTGCGGAGCATCATCATCGCGGCTTGAAAGAACGTGCCGACGAGCGTCGTCGGGGTGCCGAAGTAATGCGACCCGCAGGTGATAAGGTCGACCGCTATCACGGCGTCAGCCCCCATTTTGCGGACGGCTTTGGTGGGCATAGGCGAAACCACGCCGCCGTCTATAAGTTGGCGGCCCTCTTCGTCGTCGACGGGGACGAACACGCCGGGGATAGCGCAGCTTGCGCGAATCGCGGTGATCAGGTCCCCCTCGTCTTTGAATACGACCTCCTTGCCGGTGGCCAGGTCGCAGGCGACGGCCGCGAACGGGACGACGAGTTCTTCGAAACGCGTAACAGGGAAATTCGACTTGATGAAGTTGCCCAATGCGGCGTTCGAGAGAAAGCCCCGCGGCGAATAGGAAAACCCTGCGATACCGAGCCAACTCATCTTTTTGCCGAGGTCGACGATCGTGTCGACGTCCATCCCGGCCGCAAACGCCCCGCCGACGAACGATCCCGCGGAGGTGCCGGCGATCAGATCGATCGGGATATCGTGCTCGATGAACGCCTTCAGCACGCCCACGTGCGAGAAACCCCGGGCCGCCCCACCGGATAATGCCAATCCTAATTTCCTGTTACTCATTTCGATGACTCGTGAACCGGACCTGCATTGATTTTAGCTCTACGCTGTGGAAAACTTAAGCCCCAGTGTCCCTGCACGAATCCGCACAATTTGAACGCCCCGCCCTGGTTTCCGACATCGTTGCCGGCGGCGACACTTGCCCGGTTTGCTCGAGGGAAACGGGCGAAGATTTTGTTTCGCTCGAGAATGCTCC
>JAEZJR010000323.1 GCA_023415725.1 Acidobacteriota bacterium | reverse complement strand
GCCACAGACCGTCTGCCGAAACCAAAACGAGGAGGCACTACGATGGTCAAGAACGCAGCCGCAAAATCCCCCTACGAAAGCGAAAAGTCGCTCAATTCCGCCGCAGCGCGAACCTCGACTTCCCAATCCCAGCAATTTAAAAATTATTCGGCCGACGATATAATCCTGTCGCTCTCGAATGCTTACGAGAACAAGCGTGCACGGCAGGTTTCGGAATGGGAACGCGAGCAGGCACTCCGCTGGCAGCGAGCGGCCTAGGGCGTGGGGAAATCGTTTAGTTGCAACAGTAAAGCACGATCGACAGCGGGTTCCCGCAACGGTCGTGCTTTATTTTTTAAGGCCTTTCGTAGGTTCGGGCTTCTAACCTTTTCCTTTTTTTTCTTCGCCTTAAACTCCTCCGCTCAAGACCTGGATCAGCTCTCAACTGCAATTGCTAACGGAAACACCGAGCAAAAACGCGAGGCGCTGTTCCAAATCAGGAATTTGCGGTCGGAAACTGCTTCGAGAATTGCTGTTCCGGCTTTAAGGGACTCCGACCCGATCGTGCGTGCAACGGCTGTTGCATCGGTCGTTGATCTCCCAAAGCAGGAGGCTGTGGTAGTATTGACGCCGCTTTTGGATGACCGCGATGCGTTTGTCCGAAAGGAGACGGCTTATGCGTTGGGGCGGGTCGAGAGCCCGGATGCCGCGGCCCCGCTGATCAGGCTTCTCCAACGTGAGGAGGACCTGGAGGTGCGTGCCGCTGCGACGATCGGCCTTGGACCGACGGGGAACCCGACCGGCGTCGAACCGCTGCTCACGATCCTTAAACGACGCCCTTCCGAAGAAACCGAGTTTTTACGCCGCTCTGCCGCTCGTTCCGTGGGCAGGATCGCTCAGTTGATGAACACCGGAAGCGGATACACCGTCACGCCGCAGAACTTTCTTCCGGATAAATACAAGAAAATAGCGGAGGAGAACCTCACGGCTGGTCGGCCGGAGTTTGAGACTGCTGTGCCCGTACTTAGTGCTGTTTTGCAGGACAGGAGGGAATCGGATGATACACGCCGTGAGGCGGCATATGCTCTCGGGGCGATCGGGAGCCCGGCTTCTGTCGGGATCTTGCGGTCGAAACAGAATAGCCAGGACCCATACCTCGCGGAGATCAGTAAGGAAGCCCTTTTGAAGATCGAAGCGGGGCAGAAGTAGGAAACAATCGTTGGGGTAATCGGCACGAAAGGCGGAGGCGAGGCCTCCGCTTTGTTATTTGTCCGGATGGGTGCATCCTAGTAAATATATTTGGATGAAGAGCCTCGATCGGTCAGCTTTTTGAGTCCGAATGGTCAGCCATTTGGGACAAAATGGTCAGCCGTTTAGAGCGGTTTGGCTGACCATTTTGGGTTCAGCTCGCGACGGCGACAACAGCGCCGATCGCCGCAATGGCGTCGCGACGGCGACGAAAGCGCTGCCGTCAAAATCGGCATTCTTGAGGGCGTTGACCGAGTCTATGGAGATGGTGATAGGTACGATCGTGGCTGCTTTTATAAGGGCAGTGACGATCGGGCGGTTTTGGCCGGGAGAAACGTGTTCGATCTCCACCGGAAGGGAATATGATCTCCCGAAAAAGGATCGTCGGAGGTGAGCTAGATGACCGGAGCACATACGAAACGAATCGAGCCGCAGAGCTTGGCCGAATTTTACCTGGCGGTGCGCCGCCGGACGGAGGAGCTTTGCGAGCCGCTCGAGGTGGAGGATTATATCCCTCAGCCGATCGTCGATGTTTCCCCCGCGAAGTGGAACATCGCGCACACGACCTGGTTTTTCGAGGAGATGATCCTCAAACGGTTCGCACCGGATCACCAGGTTTTCGATCCGAGCTTCGGGTTCCTGTTCAACAGTTATTACAACTCGATCGGGGAGCGGACGGCCCGTGATCATCGGGGAGACCTTTCGCGTCCGACGGTGAAACGGGTCTTTGAGTATCGGCGATATGTCGATGAGCAAATGAGCCGGCTGCTTGCCGAAATCGTTCGCGATCCGCAGTTAACAGACCTGGTGGTCCTAGGGTTGAACCACGAGCAGCAGCATCAGGAGCTTTTCGTTACGGACCTGAAATACACCTTCAGCATCAACCCGCTTTTTCCGGCTTACCGTGAAGGCTTCGCTCCTGAGGAGACGAAGGATCAAGGGAAAGGCGAACTTGTCGACATCGAAGCGGGTATTTACGAGATCGGGTATTCGGGTGAGGGATTCTGCTTCGATAACGAGCTTGCTCGGCACAATGTTTATCTTGACGATTTCTCGATCTCGGACCGGCTGGTCACCAACGGGGAATTTCTGGAATTTGTGGCCGATGGAGGTTACAAGGATCACAGGCTCTGGCACTCGGAGGGCTGGGATTGGGTGAACAGGGAAGCCGTCGCTTCGCCGCTTTACTGGCACGAGCGTGAAGGCGAATGGCATCATTTCACACTCGGCGGCTTGCGGCCGCTGCCTATGGACGCTCCGGTCTGCCATATCTCTTTCTATGAGGCCGCGGCTTTTGCGGAATGGAAGGGGATGCGGCTGCCGACCGAATTCGAGTGGGAGGCGGCGAACGAGAAATTCGACTGGGGGCTGAGATGGGAATGGACGAACTCGGCCTACCTGCCTTATCCCGGTTTTGTGAAACCGAAAGGGGCGGTGGGCGAATATAATGGCAAGTTTATGATCAACCAGATGGTCCTGCGCGGCGCTTCGGTCGCGACGCCGGAGGGACACAGCCGGGCGACGTACCGGAACTTTTTCCATCCGCATTTGAGGTGGCAGTTCACGGGGATAAGATTGGCGAGATGATATGAGATTCCAGAATCCGAATTCGTGCCCATAGGGTAGGTAGTCAACTGAAATTTGGATACGACAGAGAGAATCTGAAATCTGAAATTTTGAATCTGAAAATATGAAATCGACGTCGATCCCGGAACTTTCGCAATTCGCCTCGGACGTGCTCGAGGGGCTGAGTTCGGCACCGAAACACCTGTCGTCTCGATACTTTTACGACGACGAAGGCTCGCGGTTGTTCAGGGAGATCATGAAGCTTCCCGAGTATTACCCCACGCGGGCTGAGATGCGGATCTTCACAGAACAGAGAGAGGAGATCTGCGAGGCTTTCACTGCACAGAATACGGAGGGAATTGCGGACAGGAATGTCCGCGTTCCGATCGACCTGATAGAACTCGGCGCGGGCGACGGTACGAAGACCGCGGTGCTCGTAGAACATCTATTGGAGAGAGGCATCGATTTCACATACCAGCCCATCGACATTTCGCAGGAAGCTAACGATGCTCTGGTCGCACGTTTTCATGAGAAGTTCCCGACACTACGTATCGACCCGCATACGGGTGATTACTTCAAGGTGCTAGGGTCGTTGAAAAGCGAGGCGGGCCGGCGAAAGGTGTTGATGTTCCTCGGTTCGAACATCGGAAACTTCCTTCGCGATCAGGCGGTAGCGTTCTTCCGGCAGTTGAGAGCCGTGATGAACGCCGACGACCGGCTGTTCGTAGGGTTCGATATGCAGAAGGACCCGCGGGTGATCCTGGCTGCTTACGATGATTCACAGGGAGTTACCTCGGCATTCAACCTGAATCTACTCCGAAGGATCAACAGGGAACTTGGGGCGGACTTCGATCTGGAGAAGTTTTCCCATTACGCCCAGTACCGCCCGATCGAATGTGCGGCCCGGTCTTATTTGATCAGCCGAGAGAAACAGGCCGTCAAGATCGACGCTCTGAATCGCTCGTTCGATTTCGAACAGTGGGAACCGATCTTCATGGAGATCTCGCAGAAATACACACACGCGATGATCGACGAACTAGCGGGGGACGGCGGGTTCGAGATCGAGAAGGAATTCCTTAATGAAGAGGATTTCTATATCGATTCGCTGTGGAGACCGGTCTAACCAACGCGGCTCGTAGTTTCAGCGTTAGCTGGCGGGTGCTGTTCCGAAACGTCTCGTGGCCACGCAAGGCCACCTAAAGGTGGAACTCAGAACCGTGAATATAACCATCCTTAATTTCGGTACGATCGACTCCACGAACACCGAGGCAATGAAGCAGGCGCGGTTGGGCGCGGAGGAAGGTTTGTGTGTTGTTGCGAGGCAGCAGAGCGCCGGGCGGGGGCGGCATGGGCGGGCCTGGGTTAGCGAGAAGGATGCGGGGTTGTATTTCAGCATCGTGCTGCGGCCGAAGTTGGAGATGCAGTACCTGCCGCTTCTTACATTGATGGCTGGGGTTGCTGTACAAGATACCTTGGCCGAGTTCGGGATCGAAGCGGACATCAAATGGGTCAACGATCTGCTCGTGCGGGAAAAGAAGATCTGCGGGATCCTCGCGGAGACGACCGAAACGAACAACGGGCTCGCGGTCGTGGTCGGGATCGGGATAAATCTGAAGTCCTCGAATTTTCCGCGGGAGATCGCGGACACCGCAACCTCGATCGCAGACGAAACGGATCAAAAGGTATCGTTCGAGGAACTTTCCGCCGGGCTGACGCGTTATATCGGTTACTTTTACTCGATGCTCTCCGATGAGGACGGTCCGGGAAGGATAATCGAGGAGTGGCGGCGGCGTTCGAGTTACTTCAGCGGGAAGCGCGTTCGGGTCTCGCTGGAGGGCGAAACAGTACAGGGAATCACCGACGGATTAGAGCCTAACGGGGCGCTGCGGCTGAGGAAAGACGACGGGCAGGTCCTGATCGTTCAGGCGGGCGATGTTGAACGGCTTAGGGCGGACGCGTTCGAGGCCGGCAACTAATTACGGGGAACAGGCATTCTAATTGAACTTTGCAACGGTAAAGGGTAAGTTTGAGTTAGCAGTATGAACGACGATTTTGATTTCAAGGCCGAATTCGACTTCGAGGATGAATTCGAAGATTCATTCGAAGACGGATTGGCGGATCTCGAGGACGAGATCGATTCCGACGAAGGGCTTCTTCTCCGCACGGCGATCCTGCAGAAGAACAATATGACCGCGCTCCTTTGCATCAAGAGCGCACCGGCTGGCGCGGCGATCAGCCGGGTCGACCCGCGAGAGACATTCCCGGCGGTGCAGCTTTACGAAGACCGCGAAGCGGCGATGCATTGGTTCACGCGCTCCCTCCGAACGAGTAAAAAGAACGGCTGGAATGTCGTTTACGACGGCCTGCCGCTGCAGGGATAGGGCTTTGCCGGCCGCCGGAAACGATGCTTTTAGCTATCGACATCGGAAACTCCTCGATAAAGTTCGGCATCTTCAACGGGGAGGAGCTCTTTCACAAATTCTCGATCCAGACCAAACGCGATTACACCGCGGAGGAGTTGATGTTCGACCGTCTGAAGCTCGTCGATGATCAGTTCATTCAGGTGGATATCGCAACGTGCGTCATCTCGTCGGTGGTGCCGGAATTGAACCCGATCTTCGCCGAGGTGTGCCGGGAGCTTTTCAGGGTCACGCCGTGGTTCGTCGACCGGACCTGGGACTTCGGGATGGACGTGAAGTACGATCCGCCGGAGTCGATCGGGGTCGACCGGTTGGTGAACGCCTATGCGGCTGTAAGCAAATACGGGAAGCCCGCGATCATTTGCAGCCTCGGCACCGCGACGACGATCGACGCGGTGAACGGTGCGGGTGATTTTCTGGGCGGAGTGATCGCTCCGGGGATGGTGGTTTCGGCACGGGCCCTTCAGGTGATGACCGCGAAACTGCCCAACGTGCCGATCGAAAAGCCGAAGACGGTTTTCGGCACGACCACGACCGGGTCGATCCAGGCCGGGCTCGTTTTCGGGCACGCGGCGATGGTGGACGGAATAATCAGGCGGATGCTGATGGAAACGGCAGGCTTTTCGTCATCGGCGGAACTGAACGTCGTCGCGACGGGCGGATTTGCCAGCATGATCGCACCGGAGGTGCCGGCGATCACCCAGGTGGATGAGAATCTGACGCTCGAGGGACTCCGATTCCTCGGGGAGCAGAAAAATTCGGCAAACGCTTGAGGGGTTAGCGTCTATGAACTCGGCCGATCCGGTGAATCAAATGCAACCTCTCGTACGATTTTTCGTAATAAACGGTTTGATCGCCCACAAGCGGTCAATCAAGCGGGGCGAGCCAGGGTAGCATCCAACCTCTCTTAGGTGTCTTCTCGAACCCCAAGTGACGCTCGGATCACAACCCGACTCCCCCGCCCTTCCGTTCCCCTCAAAACTCTCCCAAAACCCTACCCGTACGCTGCTCGAACAGTTCCGCCATCGACGGCGACCCTTCGTCACGCGTCACCCGCTCGACCCGCCACATAGGGATGAAATAATTGCTCATCGGAAGATAAGGCTCGTCGTTCGCGATGGAACGGCACCAATCGTCGAAGTATTCCAGGTCGATCGCCCGCACGAACACGCCGGATTGATTGATCTCGTCGAGGATCCCAAGAAGCTTTTCACGCGGTGAATGGAGCACCAAAACTACGCTTTCGCCGATAGCTAATTTCATCTTGTAAAGGGTTTAATTTATATGGCTTGAGAGGTTGAACGATCGCCCGATCGTGAATCTTCGGTTCATTCGCCTTTCCGCCTGCAATTATCTTAATATCGAACCAAGGGTCAAAGTCTGACATCTGTTTTTCTCGATGTACATCAAACGGGTCGAGCTTGAGAACATTAAATCTCATGCGAAGTCTACCTTCGATTTCGAACGCGGAAGCACCGCCATCACCGGCTTAAACGGGGCGGGCAAGACGACCATTATCGAGTCGATAGCGTGGGTGCTTTTCGACCTCCTCGGTTATAAAAAGGATGAGTTCCTCAGGCGCGGAAGCAAGAAGGGGACGGCACGTGTAACGTTCGAGAGCGGTTTGGACGAGCGCGAGTATACTGTCTACCGCGACACGCAGACGGGCTACAACGTTTACGACCCCAGCCTGAAACTCCGCATCGCGGACAAGAAAGAGGAAGTGACCCGCTTTCTCTGGCAGCACCTGGGTGTGGAACCCGGAACCGATCTCGAAGCACTCTTCAAACACGCCATCGGCGTTCCGCAAGGCACATTCACCGCGATCTTTCTTGCCCCGGGGGCGGAGCGTAAGAAGACATTCGACACTCTGCTAAAGGTCGAGGAATACCGGCGCGGTGCGGACGAACTTCTCAAGACGTGCCGGTTCATCGAGGGGCAGATCAGCGAGGTTAAGGTGAAGATCGCGCGGGCCGAGGGGGAACTCGCAAAGATCGACGCCGTGGAAGCGGAGTATAAACGGCTGACCGCGCTCGCAGAGGAGTTGTCGCGGTCCGTGGACGAGATCAGCCGCAGGGTCGAGGAAAAGGCGGAGATCGTCAAGACGTTCGACGAGGCGGAGGCGGCTTTTGCCGCGCTTTACGCGGAGCTGGAAAAGCACAGGGCTGAGAAGGCGAAGGCGGACGTGCTCGTTTGCCAGCGTGAGGCCGAGTACAACCAATCGCGCGACGCGGCAGCAAGGCTCGAAGCGGTAAGGGCCGACTCGGAAAAACATCTCGAAGCGCTCGGGCGTCTGAAGGAATTCGAACGTGAACGCGGGGAGCGGGAGAAGCTTCGGCTCGAAAGCCAGAAGGTGGAGTCCGCCATTGCGAACGTGCTTTCGGAGCGGAAGCTTCTCGAGCAGGAACTCGAAAGCATTCGACGTTCACATGAAGCGATCGAATCACTGAAGAAGCTTGCAACGGACCAGGAACGGCTCGAACGCGAGGTTGAACAGCTTCGGGTTGATGTTAATCGGCTTGAATCCGTTTGCGGGCGGATCGCGGAACTCGACGGGCAGATCACGCGTCTAAGGGAAAGCTACAAGAGCAACCACGCCCAGCTGAAGGAGGCCCGCGAGAAGAGCGAGGCCGCGGAGAAACTGAACGAGCTGGAGGGCAGGGACGCGGAGATCATCCGCGAGCTTGCGAACCTTCAGGCAGCGCTCGAACGCGACGAGCGGTTCCAAAAGGAGATAATGAACGGGCTGTGCCCGATCCTCTCGCAGAAGTGCCTCAACCTGAAGCCGGGCGAAACGCTGGAGATGTTTGTCACGAGCCAGTTCAGCGATGTGAAGGAGAAGATCTCGACGCTTCAAGGGGAGCGGTCGTCGCTTTCCGCCGCGTTGAAGCTTTCGCGGGAAGCTTCTAAATACGTTGCTCAATTACCCGTTTTAGAAGGGCGGGCAGCGGAGATCAGCGACGAGGGGAAGCGGCTCGCGGAAGAGAAATCAAAGCTCGAAAAGGAAGCTGAGGAGCTTCCACGCATCAAGGAAGATCTGGGACGGATAGAGTCAGAATTGAAGACGCTGGACAATCCGAAATCCAAGATCGCACTGCTCGAACAGGAAGCCCGACGCGAAGGGGATATTATTACGCAGCTCACGTCGACCGAGAAGAACCTTGAGCGGCTGGAGAGCGACCGGCGGATACTGGCGGAGCAGCTGGAGAGCTACAAGGACCTGGACCAGCATTGGTCGGACGCGACCGAATCGCGGGACAGAACCGCGGAAGCGTACCGCACTTTCATCGCGAACGAGGCAACCGCGAAGCTGCTCGACGAACGCGAATCGAAATACAACGCGACGAAGGGTGAACTGGAGAACATCCGGACGCTGCTGGCGGCCGCGGAGGAATCGTATTCGAGAGCCAGCGAGGGGTACGATCGGGAGCGGCACTTCGCGGAGCGGAACGAGTTTCGCGAACTCGAAAAGCGGCAGGTAGAGCTGCGGACGAACCTGGAATCCACCACGCTGCGTGAGGCGGATGCGGCGGCTGAGCTTGAGCGATTGAATGCGATCCGGAAGTCGCTGCAGGGGGAATTTCGCGAGAAGGAACGGCTGGAGAAGGTCGCGGAGACGACGGATTTCATCCGGACCACGCTGAAGGAAGCTGCCCCGCTGGTCGCTCGGAACTACGTCTTCCACGTTTCGCAGGAGGCGAACCAGATGTACCGCGAGATCACCGGCAACGCGGAACGCACGCTAAAGTGGACGGACGATTACGGGATCATTTTGGAGGAAGGCGGGTACGATCGGCCGTTTGTTAGCTTATCGGGCGGCGAGCAGATGGCGGCGGCGCTGTCGGTGCGGCTTGCCCTGCTGAAGCAGCTTTCGGATATCCGGATAGCTTTTTTCGACGAGCCGACCACGAATATGGACGCCGAACGCCGCGAGAACCTCGCTTCGCAGATCAGCCAGATCAAGCATTTCGACCAGCTGTTCGTGATCTCGCACGACGATACGTTCGAGGGGTATATGGATCATGAAATCAGGGTGGAGAAGTAGTGAGCAGTCTTTACAATAGGACATTCAAAATTGGCTTTATAACAACGATCGCGATTTTCGTTCTGCTCAATGTTGTTGCCTATTTATTTGCTCTTCGGCAATATGACGTGCTCATGAACCAGCCCATCCAATATGCACCGGCCCCCAGAGTGCCTTCCTGGGGAGTCCCGTTTTCGTGGGAGGGTTCTGCTCATTTGTTCGGAGCGGCGAGTGGTCTAGTGCTTAATTTCGTGACAATTGTGGCATGCGGCTTTGTCGTCGGTCTTGGACTCCGTTGGCTGACAGGTAAGTACGAATGAAACAAGTCACGATAGTTTGCGATGGTTCAAGCTTGGGGAACGGGAAGGGGAATCCTCGTGCCGCAGCGGTCGCTGTTCTTGGCTTTAAGGGGCACTGGAAGGCGGTAGGCGAGTACCTTGGCGCTGCGACGAACCAACAGGCGGAGATCGCTGCGGCGACACTGGGCCTGCAAAACCTGAAGGAGCCCTGCAACGTTAAACTCTTATCCGATTCCAGATACGTCGTGGAGACGATGAACAGCGGTTGGAAGCGGAAGGCCAATAACGATTGGTGGGCGAAGCTGGACAAGGCTGCATCGCGGCATAAGATCGAGTGGAAGTGGATCAAGGGGCACGCCGGCCACGAGGTGCAGGAGATCGCCGATAAAGCTGCCAGAATGATCGCGTCGGAGGGCAAGGTCGACAAGAAGGTCCTGGAGGAATTGGTGGTCGATCTGGGCGTGACGGAGTTGTAGCGAGGTTGGTTTGAGATCGTGAAAGGCTCTTTGCGGAACAAAATGCTTACGCTGCCAGTGATCTCTCGCGGGATAGCGGCGGGTGTCGTGGCGTTTCTGATCCTCGCCGGTTCCGCTTTTGCCCAGAAGATCGGGCCCGGATGGGTCTGGCAGAATCCGCTTCCGCAGGGCAATCAACTCAATTCCATCCATTTCGCAAAGGACAAGCTCTCCGGCTTCGCCGTGGGAGCGGACAACGCCATTCTTTATACACGCGACGGGGGGTTCACGTGGAAGCCGCAGATGTCGATGGAGAACGTGTCGTTTTCGTCGGTTTTCACTAGGAACTCGAAGGACGCCGTGATCGTCGGGGCCCGCGGGACCGTTTTGATCACGGATAACGGCGGGGATTTTTGGCGGCCGGTTGTGACGGCGACACGCGACCATCTTCAATCGGTCACGTTCGCTGACGAACGGGTGGGCTGGGCCGTCGGGACGTACGGCAGCGTTATCAAGACCTCGAACGGCGGCCGGACCTGGATCTCTCAGGTATCAGGCACGAAGGAACAACTGAATCACGTTTCGGCTCTGGACGCTTCGCACGCCGTCGCGGTCGGGAACAACGGCACCGTCGCGATCACGGATGATGGCGGGGCGAAATGGCGCCTTACGCAAGCCTGCACCGGACGCACTAATGGAGCGGCGATGATCGGCCCGCGCGACATCGTCGTTGTCGGAAACGGGGGCTGCATAGCTCGGACGACGGACGGTGGCGAAACCTGGAAACGCGAAAAGGTCTACTCGACCGCCGACTTCCTCTCGGTTTGTTTCGCTGATCAAAAGAATGGTTCCGCGACGGACTCAAACGGGCTCGTGTGGCTCACGGGCGACGGCGGTTCTACATGGCTGCCTTTCAACGTGAGGACCAACCCGCGGCTCGTGTCGCATTGTTTTGTCGATCGGTATACGGGCTGGGCCGTCGGCGAGAACGGGTTGATCATACGGACGGATGACGGCGGGGTGAGCTGGCAGAGACTTAGCGAGGGCGGACGCGATGACGTAAACGATCTTACGTTCCTGAACGACGAGGTTGGATTCGCGGTCGGGACCGGCGGGCGAGTTTGGATCACCAATGATTCCGGGAAGATCTGGATACCGATCTATTCCGGTGTCTTTTCGAACCTGAATTCGATCAGCTACTTCGGCGACGAAGGGATCTGGATCGCGGGTGACGACGGAACTATCCTTCGAACGAACAACGGCGGCTCGAGTTGGGGGAAAGGGATCACTGGCGTTAACGACGATCTGCTGGGCATCGCGTTCGTGTCCGATCGAGTCGGGTTCGCGGTCGGCGCTAACGGGACGATCATCCGAACCGACGACGGCGGGGCTTATTGGAAGAAGATCGAGTCCGGCACGCGAAATTGGCTCGAGGACGTCAGGTTCGTAACTGAACAGAGAGGTGTGATCGTCGGGGACAAGGGAACCGTCCTGGTCACGCTCGATAGCGGCGAAACGTGGAGCAAGGTAAAGACGAACCTCAACGAGAATCTGTATTCCGTGAGCTTCTCCGACGAAGCGAACGGTTTCGCGGTCGGTGCAAACGGGATCATTCTGAGAACCCTGGACGGCGGGTTGAGCTGGCAGGACCAGGAAGCTCCGCTGAACGTGAACCTTTTCGCGGTCACGGCTATCGGCCCGAACGATGCCGTCGCGGTCGGCGACAAGGGGGCGGTGATCGTGACGAACGACGGCGGTGCGACCTGGTCGCAGGAGGCGAACATCACCACCAAGGTGCTCCAGGCTATCGTGTTCAGGGGCGGAGATAAGGTGTGGATCGCGGGGAAGGGAGGCTCGATCCTGAAACGCGTAAGGCCGCTCGCCCCGACGCGGATCGACTCGCCGAAACTCCCGCCAGTTCTGCGTAACGCCGTGCCTCGAAAGGTGAAGCCGAGGCTGCCCGAGATAACCATCACCGACGACGGTGACATCCCGATCGCCACGCCGAGAAGGGACAATTAGTTTTTCTTTCGATCAACGGTAACCGCGATCCACTCGCCGCGTCTTTCGATCTCGAACCCGCCGATATTGTTTCCCTCAAGCGCTTTTACGATCATGCCTTCCTGTTCGGCAAGGATCCCAGATAAAACCAGCCACTGAGTCGATTTCTCCAGCAGCAGGCTAAGGATCGGCACGATCACGTCGATGGTGAGGTTAGCGCAGACGAAATCGAAGTACGGCGTTGCCTCGCCGATGGGCCCGACCTCGAAACTGCTTCGGCCTGCACCGTTCGAATCGGCGTTCTCGCGTGCGATCGCGATGGAATCTTCGTCCGTGTCACATCCGAATATCTCCTCGTCTCCGCGCCCGAGTTTTGCCGCCGCTATGGCTAGGATGCCGGTACCCGTTCCGACGTCGAGGAAAGACATTCCGGGCTGATAGAACTTGTCTATCGCCGCGACGCAAAGCTGGGTGGTCTCATGAGTTCCGGTGCCGAATGCCATGTTCGGTTCGATCCGGATGACGAATTTGCCCTCGTCGTCGACCTCGGCCCACGGAGGCGCTATCACGAACCGGCCAATGGTGGTCGGTTTCCAATGCTTCTTCCACTCGGCCAGCCAATCCTGGTTCTCGACCGTCCCGCGGACGGCGGAAATGACCGTGTCCTCCGTGAAACCGTACGCCCGCAAAGCATAATGGAGTTCTTCCACGACGCGATCTTCGTCCGGCAGGGTCTTAAAGTATCCGGATACGGTTAGTTCGTCCGACCCGCTCGCGCGCCGGAAGCTGGTGGCTGTTCCGTCGGCTTCCAGGGAATTGAAGGCGAACTCCAACGCCTCCGCGGCTTCGGGCGGGACGGTGATGTTGATCGAGTACCAATCTTGATTCATTTGAGGAATGCGAAGAAAACCGCGCCGATGAGAAGTGTGTAAGAGACGACGTGGTTCCACTTGAGCGTCTCGCCGAACAGGAAATACGCGAGAATGGTGAACACCGCGAGGGTGATCGCTTCCTGCAATATCTTCAACTGCGTGACGGACATCACGCTCGATCCGATGCGGTTAGCGGGAACCTGAAACATATACTCGAACAGAGCAAGGGACCAACTCCCGATCACCGCTATCCAGAGCGGGCTGCTCTTGAACTTGAGGTGGCCGTACCAGGCGAGCGTCATGAAGACGTTCGAGACGATAAGCAAAAATACCGTAGTCCAGCTCATTCGTGAATCCCCATTTCGTCAAGTTCGCGTTCCTTGTTCCGCCAGTCTTCCACCACTTTTACGAAGAGCTGAAGGTGCACGTGGCGGCCGGTCAGTTTTTCAATGTCCGCTCGTGCTTCCGTTCCGATCTGTTTGAGCTTTGCACCGCCTTTGCCGATGATGATCCCTTTTTGGGATGAACGCTCGACGTAGATCGCACAGTAGATACGCGGCTGCTCAGGGTCGCTTTCGTCCCATTTCTCGGTCACGACGGCGGTCACGTAGGGAATTTCTTCACCCGTGGACCTCAGGATCTTTTCACGCACCATCTCAGCGACGAGGGATCGAAGGGGCTGATCGGTCAGTTCATCCTCCGAGAAAATGGGTTCGCCCTCGGGCAGGTGTTTGACGATCAGTTTCAATAGGTCCTCCACCGCCTGGCCTTTAAGGGCGGAGACCGGCACGACCTCGGCGAAATCGTATTCCTTAGAATAGAACTCGATGAGCGGGAGGATCTCCGCCTTGTTCTTTATCTTGTCGACCTTGTTGAGCACCAGGATGGCGGGCTTTTCGGACTGCTTCACGAGTTCCAGAACGAAGCGGTCGCCGTTGCCGGTCGAAACGCTAGCGTCACGCATCAGGACGACGACGTCGACGCTCATGATCGCATCGTGCACCGCCGACATCATACGGCGGTTGAGCAGATGCCCGGGTTTGTGTACGCCCGGCGTGTCTATGAAGACGACCTGGCCGTTCTCGTCGGTGTAGATCCCCTTGATGCGGTGGCGGGTGGTCTGAGGCTTGTTCGACACGGCGGCGATCTTCTCGCCGACGATGCGGTTCAAAAGTGTTGACTTACCCGCGTTGGGGCGTCCGACAAGTGCGGCGTAGCCGCTGTGAAAATTGTTTTCCGGCACTTATTCAAAAGTAAGAAGTAATGGTGAAAAAATCAAAACGCCTCCGCTCGATCGAACAGAGGCGTTTGGGCCTATTTTAACTAAGCTTACTGCTCCTTCATCAAACGCTGCTTGGCCGCGAGCGCTTCCTTAAACGCACCGCCGTTCACGTCGCCGAGCTTGATCGCGGCGTCGTAAATGCTGATCGCGTACGTGCGGTTATCGAAGAACTCGTAGATCTTTGCGAGTGCGACGTAAGATAGCGACCGCAGGGCCGGATCCACCTGCTGCTTCTGCGAGATTCGGATCACGTTCTCGTAGGCCGCTTTGGCTTCCTGGAGCTTTTTGCTCAGTTCATCCTGGTCCTCGATCGTCTGGGCGGCAAGGCTCGCGACACGGCCGAGGTTGTAGGCGACACGGGGTTCCTCCGGGTTGGCCTTTTGCAGTTCTCTAAGTTCGTTCTCGGCCTTCGCGTAATCTTTCGCGGCGACCGTTTTCTGGATCTCGATCAACCGGTTAGTTACGGGATTTTCGACGATCGCGGTGACGACGGCCGGATTCTTCCTCCGCTCTTCGCGTAAGGCGAGTGCCCGGGTGCGGGCATCGGCGTACCGCTCGTACCGGCCGGCTTCTTTCGACGCGTCGAATGAGAGGATCATTTCGCGC
>JAEZJR010000154.1 GCA_023415725.1 Acidobacteriota bacterium | reverse complement strand
GAGTTTGCTGGGGTTCCTCCATCTGAAAAGCGAAAGGCCCCGCACGGCGGCGGGGCCTTGATCGATTATAGCTCTGGTGGTAGCTAGGCTAGTGCCGTTTTTTTTTCACCGGCGTCGCCGACGAAGGTGAGCCACGGAGCGTCGTTCGGGGCCGGCCGCCTCGCATGGAGAATGTCGAAGAATTCCTTCTGTATCGCCTCGGTGAGCGGGCCGCGCTTGCCGCTGCCGACCTTGATGTGGTCTACCGAACGGATCGGCGAGACCTCGGCCGCGGTGCCCGTGAAGAATAGCTCGTCGGCGAGGTAAAGTGCCGAACGCTGAACGGATGTCTCGATCACCTCGACGCCCATCTCGCGAGCGATCTGGATGACGGAGTCGCGGGTGATGCCGGGGAGGATAGACGCTCCGAGCGGCGGCGTGATGAGCTTGCCGTTGTTGACGAGAAAGATGTTCTCGCCGGAGCCTTCGGAAACGTAGCCGCGGTCATCAAGGGCGATGCCTTCGGCGAATCCAAGCATTTTCGCTTCCATCTTGATGAGCTGCGAGTTCATGTAGTTCGCGCCGGCCTTGGCCATTGCGGGCATAGAGTTGGAGGTGATGCGGGTCCAACTCGAGACGCAGACGTCGATGCCGTTTTCCAATGCCTCTTCGCCGAGGTACTTGCCCCACTCCCACGCGGCGATGTAGGTATCTACAGGATTCAACAGTCCGTAAACTCCGAAGGACGGCTTCGCTTCATCGAGGCCGCGGAACACGACCGGGCGGATGTAGCACTCTTTGAGGCCGCTGTCGCCGATAAGGTCGACAGTCGCCTCGCAGATCTCTTCGCGCGTGTAAGACGGATCCATTCGGTAGATCTTCGCCGAATTGAGGAGCCGCTGGATATGCTCCGGCAGGCGAAACACCGCGGAACCCTGCGAAGTGTTGTAACAGCGAATCCCCTCGAAAACGCTCGAGCCGTAATGGACTACGTGCGACATCACGTGGATGCGTGCGTCGTCCCATTTGATCACCTCACCATTCTTCCAAACGATAGGCGAGATCTTCATGGTGTTTACATCTTTTTCAGCCATATTTTCAAAAAGGTCCTTTTATGATCGTGAGTTTTGGATAATTGACCGAGAAGGTCTCTAGAGCAATTAAAGGGCGAGAGGCATTAGTATCAGAATAGTACAACCGGCAGGTATTATCAACTCTTATCGGCTCATAATATTGAAACTGATACCCCTACAAAAGCGGAAGGCGGGCCGAAACCCGCCTTCCGAACGTTAACGTGAAATTCAAGTTAAAGTATCCAGATCCGCGGCGCCGTGTCGTCCAACCTTGAGGTGAACGTCGTTGTACCGCTTGTCACGGTCACGACGATCGGTTGGTCGCCCGCACCGCTCAATGATTGCGGTAACAGGAAATCGATGGTGTAAACGCCCGGCTCGACCAGCACACCGCCCGAAACCACCTGAGCGCCAGAAATCGTTGTGTTACCGATGCGTATGCTGATCGCGCTCGCGGGAACGCCCTGCACACCGGTGATCCGCAGCCGGATCACGGTGGGTACCCGAAGGCCGCCCTTGACCTTGATCGTTCGAACGGTGAATGGTTCGATCCTCGGGACGCGGTTCGTGACGTTCGTCGCCTGGGCCCGGCCGCCCGGTCCTAAGTTGCTGCTGAAAATGTCAGGCCGAGCGGGGACGATCGTGATGAATCCCTTGATCTGCGTACCCTGATTGTTTATCACGACAGGGTAGGATGTACCGGTGACGGCCGACGATAGTCCCGGAGGAGCAACGAACGTGATCCGGTTGTCGTCGACAGCCTTCATCCCGACGGCGTAACCGTTTATGGTCATTGAGACACCGCTGAGCTCGATCGGAAGATTCGGGGACTGTTCTAATGAACCAGTCACCGACCGCGGCGTTATTGCCGGGCCGAAACCGTCTTCAGAATTAAGGATCGCCAGCATTCCGGGTGACGCGCCCTGTACTGCGGAAGGCGTCACGGGGGTCGGCGAGGGGGATCCAGTCGGCGTAGGCGTCGGGCTGGGGGTAGGAGCCGGTGACGAACTGGTCGTGGGGATTATCGGAAGGGAGCTCGCCCCGGTCGCAAATGCAAGGGTTTTGCTCGAAGACGAGTTTACCGTCGGAACGTAGAGATAAAAGACCTCGGACAGGAGATCAGCGTTACCGCCACCGAGTTCGGTCAGCGACAGGTTGAACGCCAGACGCTCGGAGGTATCGGAAGTGAGGGGCCGCGTCTGCGCAAGGAATTGTGTTGATATCGGGAACTTAGTTATCCGAGTGAACGTGGCGGACGAAGGAGCGACGCCGACGAGCGGGAGAGTGTAGATCTGCACCGGCCGAGCAGCGTCGTTGTTCAGGCCCTCGGAGGCCGTTGCCGCGACCGTGCCGTTGGGCAGAATATTCATCCGCGTTTCAAGGACGAGCTTGCCGGGGTTGCCGTTCACGTCGAAGTCCGTGAACGTCGGGTAGCGAGGTACGTCGCCGCCGGTCGCCGCTGAGTCCGCATTGCTCCGGGCAAGGACGCGGCGGAAAGAGTTAGCACTGACGTCGTAAATGAAAGTCGCAAACCCGGCCTGATTAGCTCCGCCGTGCTCGTTTGCAAGGTCCGCGAACGAGTCAAAGGCGATGAAGTTCCCATCCGGGCTCATACGACGGCCGTAATCCCAGGAATTGACAACGTCACCGGGGTTAGTAGGCGTAGTGACAGTGACTTGGCGGTGCAAACCCGTCGGAGCCCCGTTTTCGTCAAGATCCGAAAGGAAGATCTCCTCGTTTCGACTGGCCAGCGGGTTATTGCCGCCGGTCATGCCAACGATCGGGTTGTCGCCGGTGCTCGCGAAAGCGACGCGACGGCCATTACCGGAGATGACCGGGTTTTTGCTGTAAATAGGATTGGCGGCAGTTCCGCGCGGAGTTCGGGTAACCTGATTGATCACACCGACCGCAAGGGCGGACTGCACAGACGGCGACCATCCCGGGAAATTTGCAGCCTCGGCGCCGGCAGCCACTCCACCCTGCACAAAAGTGAATATCTCATCGTTGAAGGCATCTGAAGCAGGTTCAGAATTACCGGGCGGGACCAGATCACGAGTGGAAACGAAGGCGATCGCACGGCCGTCATCGTTTATGCTGACGTCGTGATTGTCGTCAGCGACGAACGGTTGGCGTGCCGCTCCACCTTCGAGGGGCAGACGGCTCGGGACCGAGTTCGTGACCTGTGAGAAAGTGCCGCCGCTCAGGTTGGTCACCGGGATCTCTTCTCCAGAATTCAGATCCGCATCCCCGTAAGCCGGAATCTCGTAAAGCCATACCTCGAGGTTCGCATCGCATTGGAGCGGATTATTGAATGGCGTAGAGGTTGGCGATGGAGTAGGCGTAGGACTCGACGAAGGCGTCGGGGTCGCGGTAGGAGTGGGCGTAGGGGTCGGCGATGGCAGCGTACAGGGCGGCGCGGCCTGTGTATTGTAGTCGTTGCCGGTGAAACTGCCGGGGTTGGAGGAGTCGGGAGAGGCGACGGTCGACACTGTCGCGTTCGATGCGAAAGCGATCCAGCGACCGTTGCGGCTGATCACGGGCCGCTTGTTGACGATGTCGACCTTGATGTTCGCCTGATCGAAGTTGCCGAATGTGTTCTTTTGAACGGGCTTTGTGTCAGTGATCTGGAAGATGCGGCGTTGCGCGAAGTCCCAGAGGAATATCTCGGGATTGCCGTCCGCGTTGCGCGGGTTGACAGTCGCGATATCGCCACTCGATTCGAAGACCACGAAGCGGCCATCGCCGCTGATGTTGCCTGCGTAAGAATCCCTGGCGGAGGATGTGATCTGGGAGATGACCGAGTCGGCCTGGGCCGCGGCGGGGATGCCGCCGGCGATCAAGATGATGAAGCTAAAAAATACAAATAAGCGAAGTTTCACAAATCCCTCCAAGGGAAAATACAATTCTACTTTTCGAATCAGCAAAAACCGGCAAATCGCGAGCACAAAACCTACATTTTAGAGGTATAGCACAGTATCTGCAAGCAAGTGGGGAGCGATGTTAGTGCTCTAAAAACAAGGTGTATGATGCCCGCCCGCGATCAATGGTTTGTCTTGGGCAAAAATCCGTAAATCCTCTAAGATTAGAAGTTTCCGATGACGGAACCCACCCAGAAATCCCTTTCAGTGATGATCGTAGCCGGTGAAGCCTCGGGCGACCTGCACGCGGCGAAGCTAGTGAAAGCAATCCGCGAACTCGCCGGTGGGCGGGACGTGTCGTTTTTCGGGTCGGCGGGGCCGCTAATGAGGGAGGCAGGGGTCGAGCCGATCGTCGAGGCGGACGGCCTCGCGATCGTAGGCCTATTGGAGATCGGGCGGGCGTTGCCGATGTTCCTGCGAACGTTCAAGGCGTTGAAAAACGCTGCGGACGAACGCCGGCCGGACGTTGCGGTGCTGGTGGATTTTCCGGATTTCAACCTGAAGCTAGCGAAGGCGTTGAAGCGGAGAGGTACGAAGGTGGTGTATTACATCTCTCCTCAGCTTTGGGCGTGGAGGAAGTACAGGATCAGGACGATCCGCAAGTCGGTCGACCTGCTCATCTCGATCCTGCCGTTCGAGAAGGAATGGTACGAGAAGCAGGGATTTACGAATGTCGAATACGTCGGGAACCCGCTCGCGATGGAGGTGCATTCGGATGTGCCGAGGGAGGAGTTCTGCGAAAAACACGGGCTCGATCCGAACATGCCGATCATTGCCCTCTTGCCGGGAAGCCGAGGAGCGGAGATCGCAAGGATCCTGCCGGAGCTGATAAAGACAGCTGAGCTGATGCTAGGCCGCGACAGTGGGCTGCAGTTCGTGATCGCTATCCCGAAAGGGAAACGAGGGAAGATCGATGCACTGCGGATCTCGGTTCCTGAATGGATGCATGTTGTAGACGGGGAAACATTCGACGCCCTGAATGCCGCGGATGCCGCCGCGATAACCAGCGGCACCGCGACGCTCGAGGCCGGCATAATGGGCACACCGATGGCCATCGTTTACAAGACGTCGGCGATAAATTACAAGCTTTTACGCCCGCTGATCACGGTGGACCATTTCGGGCTAATCAACCTCATAGCGGAGAAGCGGCTCGCGAAGGAATTGATCCAGGACGATTTCACGCCCGTGACGTTGGCGGAAGAGTTGTTCCGTTTATTGGAGCCTAAGGTCAATGCTGAATTCCGTGAAGATCTACGGATCGCTGTCGATAAGCTGGGCCACGGCGGAGCGTCCAAACGGACAGCCGATGCGATCAAAAAGATCTTGGGCGCGTAGCGGAAACAATCGGAAAGTTTAGGCGCCACGATTCGAGATTGAAGTAGAACAATTAGCTAATAGCTGACAGCTGTTAGCTAATTTCTGATAATTCGCTGTGGGTGGTGGATGCGGCTTACCCATGTTCATGCTTATATCCGGTCGCTGCAGTTGTTCTCTATCATTTCTTTTTCAATTCTTTGACCTCGTCGCGGAGGCGGGAGAGGCCTTTGACCATGGCGTTTTGGCGTTTGTATTCGTCGAGGGGCTGGATGGGGGTACCCCACCAGACGCCGGGGCGGACGATTTTGCCTGGGAGGATGCCGGCCTGGGAGCCGATGACTGCGCCCGATTGAACGCGGACATGATCACCGAAACCGACCTGGCCGCCGATGACGCAATCGTCTTCGATGGTGACGCTGCCGGAGATGCCGGTTTGGGCGGCTATGACGCAGCGTTTGCCTATCGAGACGTTGTGGCCGACCTGGACGAGGTTGTCGATCTTCGTCCCTTGGCCGATGCGGGTTTCGCCGAGCGCTCCGCGATCGATGCAGGTATTCGCGCCGATCTCGACGTTGTCTTCGATGACGACGGTGCCGATCTGTGGGAATTTGACGTATTCGCCCGTCTCATCTTTGACGTACCCGAAGCCGTCGGCTCCGATCACGACACCGGAATGGAGGATCACGTTGTTTCCGACGGTGCAATGGTCATCGATGAAGACGTTAGGGTGGAGGACGCAATTTTTGCCGACGTGGACGTTGTAGCCGATCTTCGCTCCGGCCCTTAGCTGCGTGCCGTCGCCGATGGATGAGCCTTCGCCAATTGTGACGAATGCGCCGATGAAGACGTTCTCGCCGACCTTCGCGTCTTCGGCGATGACGGCGGATGGATGAATATCGGGCTTTCTTTGCTTTGGCGGGTGAAGGAGGGCTGCGGCTTTGACAAATGCGAGCTTTGGATCTTTGATCAAGATCGCTGAGGCGCAGCCGGAGGGGTCGGCATCGAGCGGAAGGATGACGCACGAGGCCTCGGTGGCGATGTCGAGGTCGGTTCGTTCGAGAAAGGCGAGCGAGCCGCCGTGAGCGTTTGAAAGAGCGGAGGCTCGAAGGATGTGCACCTCGCCGTCACCATGCAGTTCGCCGCCGATGAATTCGGCAATTTCGCGGGCTTTCATGGGATACAGGTTAAGGGGAAATTGCGAAAAGGAGAAGGGGAGAGGAGGGGAAGAGGTGTTACTTGTTCGTCAAGGCTTTTTGAACACAGAATAAGAAGAAAAAGAGGGTAGAAGATGAATTAGGGAAATGGAACCACGGAAGGCACGGAATACTCGGAATAAGAAACACGGAAAAATCATCTGTGTTTATCTGTGTTCATCTGTGGGTGAAAATTGATCGTGGGCCGCACATGCCGGCAGGGTGCCGGCGTTCCATTTTGCGGTCCAGTCAGGCGGCGGAGCGTTCGGCGGCGTCGATGGCGGATTGGAGGAAGATCTCGAGGCCTTCAATGGAGATCCCGGGGCGGCCTTCGAGGCGTTTGAGCACGGACGCCGAATCGCTGTCTAGGAAATCGAGGTCGGCAAGATCGACGGTGACGTGCGATCCCGTGTCTTCGTGAAGTTCCGTCGCGATGCGCTCGAGAAGCAGCGCGTCGTCGAATAACATGTCGCCCTCGACCTGCAAGTAGGTCCTACCGTTCGATTCGCGTTGAGTGATCTGTGTCGGCATTTCGGAACTCAGTAAGTCATAAGACGCGCCGAGGGGCGAAAAGGTTTCTTTGGCGAACTTTGATCTCTAAGCCGCTGTTACATGTGCCAACCGGTCAGTGCGTCGCCGCGTGGTTAGATAGACTCCCGCAAACACGCAAAGTGCGGCGGCGGCGAATTTAGCGTCTATCACCTCTCCCAAAAACACAACCGCGAGTATAAACCCGATCACGGGCTGAAGGTAAATGTAAACGGCCACCACCGAGGGATTAACTTTGGCGAGAGCGTAAGCGTTGAGCAGGTAAGGGCCGGCCGTGGCGACGACGGCGATATATAGGATAAGCAGCCAGATGTTCATCCCGATCGCGGAAACATCTGTGGCCGAGAGCGAAAACATTCCGAGCGGGACGCAGATGATCGCGGCGAAGATGAACATCCACATCATCGACCGAAACGGACCGTTTCGCATTATCGTTTCTTTGGACGTCGCGACGAATGCTCCGTAACTCAGAGAATTGAGAAGGATCAACAGGTCGCCAAGTGTTGTTTCCGATGAAAATGACGCTTTTCGCGGGTCGATGAGGAAAAGTATCCCGGCCGCTGCGAGGAGTACCCCGAGGACCTTCACGGGGCGTAATTTTTCGACCCGCGCGACGACGCTTACAAGCAAAGCGCAGATCGGGATCGTTACGGCGAGGAGGGAAGTATTGGAGGCGGTCGTGAGCGAAAGGCCGCCGATGAAAAGAAGCTGGTTGAACGTAACGCCGAAGAGGCTCAGCACGACGAGCTTTTTGTAATCCTCACGGTGTTGGAGCCAGAACCGCCGGCGATACGCCTGGACGACTGCGAGGATCAAAGCCGTTATGCCCACGCGAAAGCCGACGAGGGAGACGGCGGGGATCGCGGCGAGAACTATCTTCCCGATGACAGGCAACGAACCGAAGAGGGCTTGCACGCCGAGAAGTGCGGCGTGAGGTTTTAGATCGGATGTATCTTTGTCGCTTTTCAGAAAGATTTTGCCCGCGAATAACGCGAATTATACGAATAATTTAATGAAATATTCGCGTTGATTCGCGTAATTCGCGGGCAAGAAATTCAACACGTTCTAGAGCAGCATCATCGCGGGGCTTTCGAGCATTTGTTTGAAGGTTTGCAGGAAACGAGCCCCGGTGGCACCGTCGACGACGCGGTGGTCGCACGACATGGTGACGTTCATGATGTTGCGGACGACGATCTGGCCGTCGCGGACGACCGGGGTCGGTGTCGATCCGCCGACGGCGATGATGGCCGCCTCGGGCGGATTGATGATCGCAGTGAACTCCTTGATGCCCATCATGCCTAGGTTGCTGATCGAGAAGGTCGCGCCCGTGTATTGCTCAGGCTGGAGCTTCTTGTCGCGAGCCTTTGCCGCGAGGTCTTTGATCTCGGCGGCGATCTCGGCGAGGCCCTTGAGATTCGCGCCGCGCACGACTGGAGTGATCAAGCCTTCGTCGATGGCGACGGCGACGCCGATGTCGGCCTGCTCGTAGAATCGGACGTTCTTGTCCTGATAAGAAGCGTTCACCCAAGGGTGGCGGAGCAGGGCCATCGCGGCGGCCTTGACGATGATGTCGTTGACGCTGATCTTCGCTTCCTCGTCGAGCGTGGCGTTGATCTGCTTGCGTGTGGCGAGGGCGTTGTCCATCTCGATCTCGACCGTGAGGTAGAAGGTCGGGATGGGGCCGATCGACTCGGCGAGCCGCGACGCGATCACGCTGCGCATCTTTGAAGTGGGTTCGTCGCGGAATGCGGAAGCGCCGACGGCGGTCGAGGGCGTGAATTCTTTCGCCGGGGCGGCGGCTGTGGCTGCCTTTTGGCCTCCGCCGGCGAGGGCCTCTTCGATGTCCCGCTTGATGATGCGGCCGTTCGGGCCTGAGCCGGTGATCGAGCGGAGATCAATGCCGTTGTCCGCTGCCATACGGGCGGCGATCGGGGAGACGATCATGCGGCCGTTGGACTGCGGAGTTTCAGGGGCCGGGGCAGGTGTTTCTTGTTTAGGGGGCACACCCGGTACCGCTCGTGTTTCCGCCTGGGGTGCCGGCTCGGCTGGTTTCTCCGCTGGCTCTTCGGCTTTGGGGGCCTGAGCGGCCTTGGCTGCACCGTTGGCCGAGACTTCACTCAATAGAGCGGTGATGTCTTCGCCGGGTTGGCCGATGATGGCGATAGCTTCGCCGAGTGCGGCGGATTCGCCGGCCTGTTTGAGGATCTTGAGGAGCGTGCCGCCGGATAGGGCGGTCATTTCCATCGTCGCTTTGTCGGTATCGACCTCGGCGAGCGTTTCGTTCGCGTCGAACTTGTCGCCCTCGTTCTTTACCCAGCGCGCGATCTGCCCCTCTTCCATCGTGGGGGACAGCTTCGGCATTAAGAATTTTTCAGCCATATATAGGAACGCCGGCACCTTGCCGGCAGCTTTTCAT
>JAEZJR010000150.1 GCA_023415725.1 Acidobacteriota bacterium | reverse complement strand
GAACCATGCGTATTTCGCGAAGGGGGACATTTTCGCTTGCTCAGGCATTTCCGAAATTACGAGTGTAGAATATCACCGTATCAGGGGTGTCAGAAGCACACCGGAATAAGAATTCCTTAAAGCTGCGTTTACTTGGCGGGAAGTGAAAAAAGAAAGGATAGACAAATTGCTCTTCGAACGTGGCCTCGCGGATTCGCGCTCCAAAGCACAGGCGATGGTGATGGCGGGCGTGGTTCTGGTCGATGAAAGGCGGGCGGAAAAGGCTTCGGACACCTTCCCGGTCGAGGCGAACATCCGCATCAAAGGCGATTCACCCGAATCGAGGTACGTGAGCCGGGGCGGGCTGAAATTGGAAGCGGCCCTACGCGAGTTCGGCGTCGATCCAAGCGGGTATACATGCCTGGACATAGGGGCATCGACAGGCGGATTCACGGATTGCCTTTTGCAGCATGGTGCAGACCGGATCGTGGCCGTCGATGCCGGCACGAACCAGCTCGTGTGGAAGCTCCGCGAAGACCCGCGGGTCGAAGTGCACGAAAAGACGAACGCCCGCAGCCTCAAACCAGAAGACCTCGGCGATAAATTTAACCTCATCGTCATCGATGTTTCTTTCATCTCGGTCACGAAGATAATTCCCGTGTTGCCGGCATTGTTGAAGGACGGAGGGCGGGTAATCATCCTCATCAAACCGCAATTCGAGGTCGGAAAAGGCGAGGTTGGCAAAGGTGGGATCGTTCGGGAACCCGAAAAACACGACCGGGTCGTTAACGAGGTCAATGCCTCCGCGATGGAACATGGATTGACACCGGTCGGCGTTATCGATTCGCCCATAACCGGAGCAGAAGGGAACAAGGAATTTCTCGGTTTGTATGAAAGAAGAGCCGTCTAATACTCGGGAGAAGCCGAAGCTCGTCGAGGGCGAAGACTTTTATTTCGAGAACGGTTTGATGGTGCTGACGGCCCGATTTCTCGAAAAACGTGGCTATTGCTGCGGGAACGGATGCCGGCACTGCCCTTACTCAAAGTCCGATCAAAGCAGGAACTCATCCAATTCGTTGTGAACCGGGCGAACCGGTGGGGGAACATCGTAAATTGGGGAGTTTTGAGAGGCGTCCGACAGAACGGGTACCGCCGACGGCCGCACCGAATTTGAGTTCATTGCTGCCAGACGCACTTTGTCCGCCTGCAATTCAGTATCATCGGCGAGCGCGTCCAGCGTGGAATTTAGGACGGAGACGAAAGCCTCGCGCTCTGGCCACTTGATCGAGTAATAGATCCATTTCCCGTGCCGCCGGGTTTCCACAATGCCGGCGTTCCGGAGGTAGGCAAGATGCCGCGATACTTTAGGCTGGCTTTCGCCTAGGACCTCGGTGAAGAAATTCACGCAGACCTCTTCGCCGGCCATAAGATTGAGCAGGCGAAGCCGCGTACGGTCGGCGAGGGCCATGAACATCGTTTCCATTTCGAGCAGCATCGGGCGGTCCGCCATGCCGGGAATACTAGCACGATAACCGCGAGATTTGCAGTCGGCGGGCCGCAACGCTTACGATTTGCGGGTAATTCAGGAGCTTTATGAACGAACATTCGATCTTCACGCAAGCCGTGCACGCGGGCGAGGACAGGACCGCTAACCATGGCGCGCTGTCCGTGCCGATATACCCGGCTTCCGTGTTCGCCTTCACAGACGCTGATGAGGGCGTGGCGATCCACAACTACGAGAAACCTGGCTATTTTTACGGGCGGCTTGGGAACCCCACAGTGGACGCCCTGGAACGGACGATGGCGGACTTGGAGCACGGGGACGATGCGGTCGCCTTTGCGTCCGGGATGGCCGCGATCTCGGCGGCGGCGTTCACGCTTGCGGGATCAGGAAACCACATCGTCGCGCCGGAATCGATGTACTCGACCACGACGAATTTTCTAAAGCACATCGGCGAGAACTTCGGGATAGAAACGACCTTCGTGGACGCCGCCGATGCTGAAGCTTACGCATCGGCGGTGAGGCCGAACACAAAAATGTTCTGGGTCGAAAGCCCTTCGAATCCGCTTCTTAGGATCACGGACATCGCCGAAGCCGCCGCGATCGGACACAGATCTGGTATCACGACCGTGGTCGACAACACTTTCGCTACTCCGTTCAACCAACTCCCGCTCGAACTCGGTGCGGATCTGGTGATCCACAGCGCGACGAAATACCTCGGGGGCCACAGCGATCTGACCGCCGGCGTCGTGGTGGGCCGCAAGGAACTGATCGAAAAGGTGCGGCACGGGGCCGCGAAGTTCTACGGCGGTAACATTGCCCCACAGGTAGCCTGGCTTGTACTTCGCGGTATCAAAACGCTCGCGTTGCGGATGGAGAGGCACAACGAGAATGCGCTCGAATTCGCGATCGAAATGGCTGGCCACCCGAAGGTCAAAGCGGTGCATTATCCAGGGCTCGAAGCACACCAAAATCACGAGATCGCGAAGCGGCAGATGCGCGGTTTCGGAGGAATGGTCGGCGTCGATGTCGACACGGCCGACGCGGCGAAGGCGGTAGTGAACAACCTGAAAGTGTGCACGTTCGCGACCTCGCTCGGGGGCGTCGAAACGCTGGTCCAACCCGTCGCCCTGATGACCCACGCGACGCTGACGCCGGAAGAACGCGAGGCGGCGGGCGTTTCGGATGGATTGCTAAGGATCTCGATCGGGATCGAGGACGTGGACGATATAGTCCGTGATCTGCTCCAAGCTTTGGACACTGTCTGAAATGCAACCTATCGGTAAAAGAAAAGAGCGGCATTATCTGCCGCTCTTTTCTTTTGAATTGAGTTTCCGAAACTAAATGTCTGTCTGCTCGCCTTTCGATTTGCTCATCTGCGGAGCAGCCGAGGCGGTGGGAAGCGGCAGTCCGACGGCGTCCGATTTTGCGAGCTGCGGCTCTTCCTTTTCGTCCTCGACGGGCTCGTTGATGATCATCTTTCCGGTCTGCTTCGTGAACGTCAGCTTGTCTTTACCGGTGTCGTAATCGACCATCACGAAATCGCCGGTTTCGACCTGCTGCGTGGCGACGAGGTTCGACAGCGGGTAGACGAGGAACCTTTCTATCGCACGCTTAAGGTGGCGGGCGCCGTATTTGAGATCGATGCCTTCCTGGAGCAAGAATTCCTTGGCCGTATCGGTGCATTCGAAGATGAACTTGGTGCCGGCGGATTCGGTGATGCGATCCTGGACGGAACGGAGCTCGATATCGAGGATGCGGCGGAGGTGATGCTCCTTCAGAGAACGGAACACGACGACCTTATCGATACGGTTCATGAACTCGGGCGAGAACTTGCGTTTCGCCGCCTCGAGGGCCGTGCGGTAGATCTTGGTGTCGACCTCGTTGTCTTCCTTCGGCGAGCCCTTGCTCGGGGCGAAGCCGATGCCGCCGGAGATCATCTCGGACATCTCGCGGGCGCCGAGGTTCGAGGTCATGATGACGATCGTCCGCGAGAAGTCGACACGGCGGTTGTCGCCAAGTGTAAGCGTGGCTTTATCGAGGATGCCGAGCAGCAATTGCCAGAGCGAATCGGAGGCTTTCTCGATCTCGTCGAACAGCACGAAGGTCAGCTTCGTGTCTTCGGTATGAGCCTTATCGAGGTTCTCCTGGGTCAGCATCGGCGAGGTTTCGCGGTGGCCGAGGTATCCCGGAGGCGAGCCGATCAGTTTCGCGATCTCGTGCGAGTGCTGGAACTCGGCACAGTCGATCTTCACGACGGCGTGCGGGTCGTTCAATAGTACTTCCGAAGCGGCCTCGACGACGCGGGTCTTGCCGGACCCCGTCGGGCCGAGGAACAACATCGTCCCGATCGGCCGAGTCGGGTTGTTCATCCCCGCCAGATAGATCTGGAAAAGTCCGCTCATGCGCCGCACAGCGCGCTCCTGCCCGACGATCAATGCGGAGAGTTTGTCTTCGAACTCTGCCGCGCGGGGGCTTTTGCGGTCGGGATCTAGCAAAACGCCCTTTTCGGGTGATTCTTTTTTCTTAGCCGATTCGTTCTTCATTGCTTTCGGTTATCTCCGGGCCGGGAAAACCTTGTGGTGGGAGT
>JAEZJR010000335.1 GCA_023415725.1 Acidobacteriota bacterium | reverse complement strand
TCGTAGTAATTCTCCGGTTCGATCAATGGCTCTCGGTCGACCGGGATGATGGCAACACCGTTCTTGCCGGTCGATTCGGCAATGAGCTGTTCAAGCCATGCACCGAGGTCGGAAATCTCGGGCGAGGTGAAGATCGTTAGTTTATCGCGGCCCTGGCTGTGGCAGATGCCGAGCACGAGGCCGAGTAAGGCTCCGGGGTTCTCTGCCGCATCTGAACGCCGGCAGATCTCCGACATGCGGACGCCACGGCGGAGGAAGATATCTACGTCGAGCCCCATCGACGCGGCCGCGACGAGGCCGAAAGCGGAGAGGGCGGAGAAACGCCCGCCGATCTCGGGCTTGCCATAGAAGATGTGGCGAAATCCGTCTTCTTTCGCGATCCGCTCCATCTTTGAGCCGGGATCGGTTACGGCAATGAACTGCTTACCCGGTTTATCGGAGACTTTCGAAACGCGGTCGAAGAAATATTGCTTGAAGCAGTTGGGCTCGAGTGTGGAACCGGATTTGCTCGCGACGATGAAGAGCGTCTTCGCAATGTCGAGCTTTTCCTCGATCGCCTTTACCTGGGCGGGCACCGTGGAATCAAGGATGTGGAATTGCTTCTTGCCAAACGTGAGTGCCAGAACCTCGGGGCAGAGCGACGAACCGCCCATACCCATCAGGAGAATGTGTTCGAAACCGGCCTGTTCGATGTCGGCGTGGAGATCTTTGTACTTTTGAGTGTTCTCGATCTCCTCTTCCGCGATCGTAAGCCAATCGAGCCATTTAGATTCGTCGGCACCGGTCCAGACCGAAGAGTCCTTCTCCCAGATGCGACGGATCTTTTCTTCTGAGTTCCAGCTTGTGATCTGGGCGCGGACTGCTTCTTCTATTTTGGGCGGAAGTGAATATGTGGCTTGATTGATTGACATCGACCGAAATCTCCCTTAATGCGTTGCGATATTTTCACGCAATCTCGCCTTCGAAAGCAAAGAGTACCGAACTTTGGAGCGGCTGCCGTATAGCTGGTAACATTCCGCGAATGAGATTACCAATCGCACTGGCCGTGATCGCCTTGTCCGTTCACTCGATCGCGGCCCAGCCTTGCGTTGACGCCGCACGTCCGGTGAAACCGGAATTTTCGGGAGCTGCGGTCGAGACTTACAGAGCGAACCTAGCCGTTGCCCGCGAAGCATATAATCGCAACCCGAACGTCGCGGAAGAGATGATCTGGTACGGGCGGCGGACGGCATATCTTGGCGAATACAAAGAAGCTATCCGTATATTCACCGAAGGGGTCCGTAAGTTCCCGACTGATGCCCGATTCTATCGCCACCGCGGGCATCGGTACATCACGCTGCGCTGCTTCGACGACGCGATCAAGGATTTTGAAAGGGCGGCTCGTCTTGTGAAGGGCAAGCCGGACGAGGTCGAGCCGGATGGAATGCCGAACGTACGGAACATTCCGACGAGTACGCTGCAATCGAATATCTGGTACCACCTTGGCCTGGCCTATTACCTGAAAGGCGACTTCAGGCGAGCCGAACGGGCATACCAGGAGGCGTGGAGGGTTTCAAAGAACAACGACATGCGTGTCGCCACAGCTTATTGGCATTACATGACGCTTCGGCGAATGGGGAAGGCAAAGGAAGCGGCCAAATTGCTGGAGCCATTCGCGGGCGAGGTCGAGGTGATCGAGAATGATGATTACCTCAAGCTGATCAGGCTGAATCGCGACGAAGTGAAAGCTGAGGACCTTCTATCGTCGATCACCGGAGAGGCGAATTCGCTGGGTTCCGCTTCGCTCGGATACGGCCTTGGGAATTTCTTTCTTTACAACGGCGACCGCGCAAAGGCGATCGAGATCTTTAAGAATGTCACGGCCGGCGATCAGTGGGCCAGTTTCGGGTACATTGCAGCCGAGGCCGAATTACGAAGGCTGCAACCAGGAAAGTAGGCGGTCTTCCTGACGGTGGAAAGCCTGTTCGGGCCGGCCTTCGCGGGTCATCGGGAGTTTGAAGAAGACGGAAAGCTGTTCCTGAATGCCGCGATTGCCGCGTTGTTTGGCCAGATCGAGGCAGCGGGCGATCTCGATGGCGAGGGGGGCGGCGAGGATGGAATCCTTGCATAGGAAGTTGACCTTGATCTGCATCGGTTGGCCGAGAAAGCCACGGATATCGATGTTGTCCCAAGCCTCTTTATTATCTCCGCGCGGGCGGTAGTACCTGATGTCGACGATGTGGTCCTCGACGGGGTAGCCGAGGATTTCGTCGAGCACGCTGCTTTTCGTTTTCACCTTCGACGCGAGCGAATCCTCGTTAGAAAGCGCCAGCCCGTCGCGGTTGCCGAGGATGTTCGTTGAGTACCATCCGTCGACCTTCAGCGCCCTCGAGCGTAAAGCAGGGGCGAGCACGGTCTTGATGAACGTTTGGCCGGTCTTGCCGTCCTTGCCGGCGATAGGTACGCCTTGCCGTTCGGCAAATTCGATCAGGGCCGGGATGTCCGCCGCTACGGACGGCGTGAAGTTGCCATACGGGATGCCCTCGGCGATCGCCGCATAGGCGTAAAGCATCGCGGGGGAAATATCACGGGAATTTTCATCCAGGGCTTTTTCGAAGCCATCGATCGAGTTGAGAACCTCGTTTCCTTCAGCGGCGAGCTTTTCGGTGGAGGCGAGGTTGATAACTACGACCGAATCGCAGGTTTCTGCGAGGCTTTTGAGATCGGGTCGAAGGCGTTCGATCGTTGCACGGTGGCCCTTTGCAGCGATCTTGTTGTTGCCGTCGATCAGCGAAAGGAAACGCTCATCGCCGACGGCGGGCCAGGGCTTGATCTGTTTTAGAGCTCCCTCGACCGCGACAAATTGTTTGTGCGTGAGAACGTCGTGGTGCTCGGCGGCTTTGGCGAGATGGTCGGGGAAGAGATCCCAGCCGGCGATGCGGATGTCGGTGTAATCAGCGAGGCCTTCGACGATGAATTCCGCAAGCGGCAGGCCTTCGGTGCCGATAAGGCCTTGTTTTAACAGCTCGATGCCCGCCGCCATTGTTGTGCCGACCGCCCCGCCAACCCCTACGACGGCTATCCCCAAAATGCGATTCGCCATAAAGAAGCGTAAGTTTACAACTTTGCCGGTCAGCCCTCAAAAGCGGAATTTGGTGCGAAATGCGTCGAGAGGTCCAAACACCTGCCTTAGCGGTGCAGGGAGGGTCCAGTTCGCGTCATTTCGGGTGCGATTCGGCCCATTTTGCTGCGCAGATCCGCAGGAAATGCACACGAATTTGGGTCGGATCTCGTCGCAAAATCGCGTAGAAGGGCCGTTATTACTGCGCGAAGCGTCCCACGTCCTGCTGTCCCAGCGCGCGCTTCGCACGACCGCGATCATTACAAATTGAATTTCAAAGAACGCTTTTCCACGGGGAGTCGATCCCCGGGGAGGCCATTTTGACGCGGATGACATGCTGACCGCTATGCCGGTTTTCGCGGATCGACATGAACTGCGTGAATTTCCACCGGCCGGCGTCGGGTTTTCTTGCTTTCTTCGGTCGCGGAGCGGACGGAAGTGCGGAGTTTTAAGATCATGACTCGCTCGTCCGCTTACGGTCAGGTCTCGCGGATGAGCCTGGCGAGTTCGCGTTTTAGGAGCTTGCCGGTCGGTCCTTTGGGGATATCGGGGACAAAATGGATGGTCTTGGGGCATTTGTAGTCGGCGAGGTGCTGGCGACAGAAGTCGATCATCTCGTTTTCGCTCGCCGCTTGGCCCTCGTTAAGGACGACGAAGGCGGCGACCTCTTCGCCGTAGAGTTCGTCGGGGACGCCGATGACTGCGGCCGCGGCGACAGCCGGGTGGGTGTAGAGAAGATCGTCGATCTCGCGGGGGTAGATATTCTCGCCGCCGCGGATGATCATGTCGGATTTGCGGTCCGCGATGTAAAAGAACCCTTCAGCATCACGGTAGCCGATGTCGCCGGTGTGAAACCATCCGCTGCGAAACGCCTGGGCGGTCGCTTCGGGGTTCTTGAAATAGCCCTTGAAGACGTTCGGCCCGCGCAGGACGATCTCGCCGAGGGTGCCGTCGGGCACCTCGTTGTCGTCATCATCGAAGACCTTCATCTCGTTGCCGATGGGTCGTCCGCAGGACCCGGGACGACGGCCCTCGTTGGGCGGGTTGAATGTGGAACGGCAGGTGGATTCGGAAAGGCCGTACCCTTCGACGACGAGGACGCCGAAGGTTTCTTCGAATCTCTTGAGCACCTCCGCCGGAACAGGAGCCGAACCGCACATTGCAAATCTGAGAGAAGTTGTCAGTGGTCGGTGGTCAGCGGTCAGTGGTTGGTCGCGTCCTTCTTTCTGGCGACTGGCCACTGGCCACTGATCACTGCTAAGTAGCATCGAGAGCATCGTGGCGACGGAGCCGAAGGACGTGATCTGGTATCGGTCGATGATGTCCCAGAAGCGGGAGGCGGAAAATTTTGGTGAGACGACCGTTGAGCCGCCGCAGTAAAGAGCCGTCATGGTGGTGACCGTGACGGCGTTCATGTGGAAGAGCGGCATTACCGTCAGGAGGCGGTCGTCCGGGCCGAAACCGAGCCATTCTGTGATCTGTCGGGCGTTTGCGATCAGGTTGCCGTGGGTGAGCAGACATCCCTTGGGTTTGCCGGTGGTGCCGGAGGTGTAGATGATGATGGCTTCGTCGTCCGGTGATAGTGCGGCGGGTTCGGTTGTGCCGTCGGGGATGGAGGAAAGATCATCGAATGGGATGTAGGGAATCCCAAAGGCGATGGTTTCTATCGCGGTAGCCGAGGATGCGGGGGCAAGCCTACCTTCCGGACTGTTAGTGGCCGCAGGGAAAGCGTTCGACGAGCGTGTCCCTAATTCGACATTGGCCTGCGACAACCCGCCGCTTACTAGCGACGGTTCTGATAAGAGTAGTTTTGATTCGGAGTTGCTGATGACCCATTCGATCTCTTCCGGCTTCAGCAAAGAGTTGACGGGGCCGGCGATCGCGCCGATGTGCCAGCAAGCGAAGTACGCGACTATGTATTCGGCCGAATTAGGGAGCAGCAAACTGACGACGTCGCCCTTATCGATGCCGCGCCCGCGGAGCATCGCGGCGGTGCGTTTCACCGCCTTATCGAATTCCGAATACGTCCACGAGCGGCCGTCGGATTCTGAAAAAAGGAAAGGCTTGTCGGGCGTTTCGGCGACGCGGGCCCGGACGAGTTCGGGGATGCTTGGATACTCCATCGACGCGAATAATATATCTTTTATCGGTGCTGGACCGCTATTCGGGAGAAGGTAAGCCGCCGAGTCCTAAATTCACACTCGCCGGCAAGGTGCCGGCGTTACAAAAGATTGCGTTCTTGCAGGATTTCTCATATATTTCCGAGACGTTTCCGAAAAGCATTTCTATGCCTGTTTATAAGAGTTTCATCAACGGGGAGTGGGTCGAATCCGCCTCGGGTAAGACCGTCCCGAACTTGAATCCGGCAAATACGGATGACGTGATCGGCGAGATACAGATCGCGAGCCGCGAAGTGGCCCGACGGGCCGTGGAGGCCGCGTATGATGCATTTCCCGAATGGAGGCGTACGCCGGCACCTGCCCGCGGACGGATCGTCGCTCGTGCCGCGCGGTTGATGGAAGAGCGGAAAGAGGAACTGGCGGCGGCGATTACTCGAGAAGAAGGGAAGACCCTACCGGAAGCGAGGGGCGAACTCAGCCGGGCGATCAACGTGGTGGAATTTTGCGCCGGCGAATCGCGGCGGCTGGTGGGTGAAACCATTCCATCCGAGCTTCCAGCGAATTTCGTTTACACGGTTAAGGAGCCGCACGGTGTTGTTGCGTGCATCACGCCGTGGAATTTTCCGGTTGCAATCCCGGCGTGGAAGATCGCTCCTGCCCTTGTTGCGGGTAACACGGTCGTATTCAAGCCAGCAACGCTCACGCCGGCCACGGCGGTGATGCTGACGGAGATATTCAACGAGGCGGGGCTGCCGAAGGGAGTGCTGAATCTCGTGCTCGGCTCTGGCAGTGAAGCGGGAGACGAGATATTGAACCATCCTGCAGTTAAGGCAGTGTCGTTCACCGGTTCGACCGAGACGGGGCTCAAGATCTACGCGCAGGTCGCCC
>JAEZJR010000301.1 GCA_023415725.1 Acidobacteriota bacterium | reverse complement strand
TCTCGCCGTCGTAAAAATCGAGCGAAGAAACCGCCGTCCGCAGCACATCCATCGGGTCGGCGTCCTTCGGGAACTGCTTCATCAGGTCGATCACCGCCGACGGCACCGTGTAATTGCGGCGAAGGCGCTCATTAAACTCGCCGAGTTCCTCCTTTTTCGGCAAACGGCCGTTCCAGAGCAGGAAGACCACCTCCTCAAAGGTGGAGTGCTCCGCCAGGTCGTGGATGTTGTATCCCTGGTAAATGAGGATGCCTTGTTCGCCATTGACGTCGCCAATGGCACTCTGCGCCGCGACCACACCGCGAAGGCCTGCAGTCGCCGCCGTCGATGATTCAGTTCCTGTGCTCATTATGTGAATACCTTGTTATAAGTGATTTAGCTATAACATTTTATTCTAGCTAACCGCTCGCACTCAAACAAGTACGTCCGATCGTTTCGCGATAAAAAACGCGGGCCGTCCCCTCGCTAAAGGACGGCCCGCCAGTTGTCAGCTGCGTTTGCTGCCTGGGAAATTTACTACCTGATCTGGGTCTCGTAAGAGGTCTTGATCCTCAACTGCTGAGCCTGGTTCAGCTTGATGTGCCTGCCTTTTTCGATAACGACCGCACCGACGCCGAACGCCGCTCCGACCCCGGCACCGACGGCCGCACCGACAGGTCCGCCCGCCACAACGCCGATCGTCGCCCCGGTCCCCGTAGCGGCCCCGACCTTGATGGCATCGGATTTCAGCGATCCCTTACCGATCGCCGTCCCTTCGCCGTCCACCGTCTTGACGTTATCGCCCCTCGCGGGCATCACTTCCGTCAGGATGGCATCGAAATTGGTCCAGCGGCGCTCCGAGATGACGAGGCGGTCGAACGAGAGAAGCATCTCCGAGCGGCGTTTCAGGCGGCCCGGCTTCGTGACCTTGTCGATATGGCCTTCGACGCGTGCGCCCGCGATCTCGACCGGCGAGATCACCCTCGCCGTGAATTTATCGCCTTCCCTGTTGCGGTCGGTGTCCAAAGCTTCGTCGAGCTCGAGGATCAGCTCCGTGTCGCGCGGGATGATGATCACCGGATCGTCGCTGGCCACGTAAGCGACCTTCTGGACGCCAGTGTTCTTCGCGGGCTCAGTGGGCTGCGTGTTCTCGGAAACAGGCTCGGCAGGTGCACTCACAGGCGCTGTCTGCTGCGGTTCGACAACGGGTTGCTGCGGAGTTTCGACAGCCGCGGGCTCCTGCACCGCCACCTGAACGGCCGGCTCCGGAGCACTCCCGCGAAACGCCAAACTCACCGGGATCGTCGCGTCAAAGGTCTTTTTCGCGTAGCCGGTATCATACCCGCTCTCAAACCCCTGACGATAGCCGTCTTGATAGTCCTCTAAAGCCCCATAAGACTGGCTATAAGCACGATCTGCCTTCGTATATTCAGGATGCTGCCGAGCATTGCTATCAGCCTTATCAATAACATCACGGTACCCAGCCATGTACCCATCAGAGTATCCAGTACGGTACCCACGATGCAGAGCAATCTTGGAATCCTGGCCGGCAACGGAGAGAGGCAAAATAGATAAAAAGACGAGAGTATAGACGAGTGAAAAGCTTACTAAACTGCGTGTTAGCTTCATTGGGCCTCCTGGGTTGGGAAAATGGAATCTCGAACAGAAGCGGTTTGTCCTCATAGCTTTATATACTAGCGCTTAAGAAATTACAAGAACTTTTATGCGGTCCGCTTAAGAAATTATTCCCCTATGCCAATTCGACACAAAAGAAGGCGAGCATTCATCGGAACGCTCGCCGCTAGTGTGTGCGCTATCAGGAGGAACAACTCGCTAAAAGCTCTTTCTAAATAGGTACGAAGCCCGAATGAAAAACGTTCGGCTGTTTCGTTCGAAACCGGGCTCGAACTGGCCCGTGATCGGGCTAAAGCCTCGATAATTGAAATTGTCGTTGTAGCCGACGTAAAAGGCCGTTCCAGGGTTTGGGTTCCAACCGAACAGGAATTGTCCGCCCGTATTGCGGCGGAGCGAATCGTAATCGAGGCGCGCCCGAACGTACGTGAATCGAGAAAACTGGTAGGTCGAACGGAACGAAACTATATCTGTGTCGAATGCGACCCGGCCACTATCGTTCCGCTTTAGACGGCTTTTCGTGTAATCGATCGACAGTCTAAGAGGATCGATCGGCTTGTACTCGCCACCCAAATTCAGATCGAATTGCCAACCCGCGCCAGGGTCTTGGGCGGGCGGCGGGGCTATCGCATATAGATCAGGTGCGTCACCCACCGGATTTGTCTGATACAGGTTCAAAGCATAAAGGAAGTGCGAATACTCGGGACCCGAAAGATAGGAAGTAAATGCGGGACTCGCCCTTGGGTACCTTTGGCCGTTTCCGAAGTCGTAATCGATCGCGTTGAAGATAGAACCGATAAAACCATATACGTTGATCTTCTTGCTTATCGTCTTATTAATGTTGATGCTGCCATACGGCTGCCTGGCGGAACGCGAAGGGTCACCGAAGAAGGCCCCGGGACGCGTTAGCGTGCGGGCGGCTCCGAATTCATCCTCGTAGATCTTCTCGAAACCCAGCCCGCCCTCGGCGAAGATGAATAGGTTCCCCTGCAAACTGAGGTTGATGTTACCTCCCACCAAAGCCTGCTGAGTGCGGCCCTTGAAATCGGCTCCGTATCGAGCGAACTGCTGGAAATTGGCCCGAATGAGGAACTTGCTCGGTTCGGATTTCGTGCTCAAACGATTGGCGAAGAAAAACGTGTTGGCGTCTGTTCTGCGAGTGAAGCCTGCATCCGCTCGATAGTCCTTAGTGCGGCCGACCGCTTCGGCGTACCATCCGTGCCTGTCGGTGGTGTAATCCAAGCTCCAGAAGTAGCCGAACCCATTGCCTGTGCGGTAGCGAGCACTATCCTTGTAAGGATCATAAAACGTTTTTTTCGAATGCGTCCCCAGGGTTTGGAATGTCATCACCGTCTTGGGGTTCAACTTGAAGGTTCCGTCGAAACCGCCAACGAAATTCCGGTTGTTCGGGAAAGTTCTTGCTGTGGCAAAGAAGCCGACATTGTTGTTGCTCCCAAAATCCCGCTTTACACGCAACACGCCGAACAGAGCGTTCTTATCGAGTACTCCTTCGATCGACCCGCAATTCCGACCAGGATCCACCGTCCGCAATTCCTGACAAACGAGCAGTTCTCCACGCTCATCCTCCGAGTAATTACCTGGAGCGTTGTCGGACGCAACGAGCAAACCGAACGAGTTCTTACCGACCTTACCAGTGAGCTTTGCGGCGAAATCGGGATCGATGATCGTGCGGGAATAGAACGGCTGCAGTGGTGAATTGAAGATCTCCTTGCCCTCGAGAAAGAATGGGCGCTTTTCCTCGAAAAAGATCGGGAAACGCTGGTTGGCGGTCACGACCGGCGCGTCCGCCTCGATCTCTGCATAATCGGGATTGATCGCTGCGTCAAGCGTCACGTTCGGCGAAAGCGTGTATTTCAAGTTAACGCCGAGATCGTACTTGATCGGGTCATTTACGAATCGGCCCGGATCCCGAAGCCCGATCGGGTTGAAAATCGGATCATAACTCCCGAATTGAGCGAAACCCGCGTTAGCGATAGTTCGTTTGCGGCTTCCGGTCTCGGAGATGGTTACGCTTGGGGCGACCTCAAGGGTGCGTTCGTATTTGATCCCGTCTAGGCCGGTGATCTTGCCGTGCTTCACTAGGAACCCGGAAACGTTCCTATCATCCGGGAGCCACTGATCGAACTCATCGTTGAACCGATCGATGTTACGTGCGGCGTTGAATCCCCACATTTTGCCCTTTCCGGCGGAATAGCGGAGCGATTTGAACGGGATCTTCACTTCGACGGACCAACCCCAGTCCTCGATCACGCCCTTGGACTCCATCACGATATCAACCGAGAAATCAGCCCCCTGGCCCTCGGTAAAGATGCCGTCCTGCTGGATACCAAACGGATTGAACGCCAACACGTAAGCCCGCCGCTGATCGTTGTAGGTGTCGAGCCACATCCGTACGTTGTCTTCGCCGGTCACTGCATCCCGCTTCGCTACCGTCGCACGTACCTTATCCTTCTCGTCCCAGCATTTGAAAGCTACGTACAGATGCTTCTCGTCGTACATCATGTACACCTCAGTCGGCCTCGAGGGTGGTACGTTGTCGCCAGGACCCGTCTGAATGAAATCCTTAAAGACTGCAGCTTCCTTCCAGGCGGCTTCGTCGATCTTTCCATCGATGACGATCCCGGGTTCGATCTTCGGTATGTGTATCGCACGGGCCTTCTCGGGTGGAACGGGCACGTTGCCGATCTTTACAAGAGGCTTTTCATCGTCATTCGTAGTCTTTCCGGACGCGGTCGACAATTTCGCCGTCGCTTGCGAGTTGGATGAGGCGTCAGGCTGGGAATGGACGGTAAAGGAAAGGAGAATAACAACAAGAAAAATATAAATGCACTTCATGACGGAACCCGGTATAAAGCAGAACTAAAATAAGAAAGGATCCGTTTCAAAAATCCCTCTGACTAAAACGGCCTATCGGTCAGAAGGTTTCAAAAAAGGTACGGAAGCTTTTATTCCGTACCCTGTTGATTAAAGAATGGCGACCTGGTTACGACTTTGGAGGACCAGCGAGCCGTCGGTCGAATTGAAAGTGTATTTCCTTGAGCCTTTGCCGAGCTTCCAAACGTTGTCCGAGGGCTTTGTAATTCCCTGCATGTCAGCGGTCTCCACTTGATCGGCAGGTGCTTTGATCTCGGCATCCGCGTCCGCCGGCAGAGTGAGAACGAACTTCCCATCCACCGCGTCTGCTTTTATGTGGTTGAAGTCCCCATCCAAATAGACTTCCCCGTCCGTGGTTCTTGCTGCAAGGTCGCCTTTGAATCCGACGATCCGGACAACACCGTCGGTATTGGTAACGTTAAGCTTTCCGTCCGACTCGCGCACATCGATAGCGCCGTCCGCACCGTCGAGATCGATCTCCCCGGAAACGCCTTCGAGCCTGATCTCCCCGTCGGAGATTATCTTCAGGTCCGACTTGCGAGGTACGAACACCTCGATGCGGGTGCCGCGGCCGTCGTCGGAAAGCACGCCATGATCATCATTGGCAAGCACTCTAAGTGTGACGCCCGAGGATGTCTGCTCCTCTTTCACGTCGGACACTGAATCGTCACGGCGATCGGAGATCTCGGTCAGGATGTACTTTACTTCCTGCTTGTCCCAGCCGCGGACGCGTACATTGGAGTTCTTCGCGTCAATAATGACTTTCGGGGTTCCCTTTAGGGTAAAAGAATTGGTTTTCCGCTCGATCGACGGACCGCCCCCGAGCCACATCGCATTCCGCATCGAAGCGAGCGCCCGGGTTTGCTCCTTTAGGCCCTCGTTTATTTGCTTCTCAAGATCTTTAAGATCGACGTTGACGTCGATCTTATCCACTTTCACCTTTAGATCCTTCAGTTCTTTAAGTTTTTCCGTGGCTTTTATCGTTTCCTTCGCGGCCTCCCGTGAAGCCTTTGCGGCTTCCACGTTGGCGTCACGCATAGCTTTGGCGACTTCACGGTTTAACTTGGCAGTATCGACGACCGCCCCGTTCGTGTCATCCCAGTTATCGGAATCGCTTTTGGCCGGCAGCAGATTGGTCGGATTATTCGGGTTCTTCCCGTCCTTCTTTCTGAAAATCCCCAGCGGGCCGTTCACGCTATTGAGCCTTATCTGCACCTCACCGGTACCTACTCGGCCATGAAGGTCCCGGCCGACGTATTCGCCTTTTCGAACCGGCAGGCCGAATTCATTGCTTATCGGGCCGTTCAATGAGTCTGCCTTGATCGTCGCGTTCGCATCAGAAGGAATTGTCAGGCTGACTTCACCATTCACCGTGTTTAGATTGATCTTGCTGGTCGATTCGAGACGGTCGAAATCGGCAATCACCTTGCCGTTGACCGTCGAAAGATTGGCCGTGCCCCGCAAATTGCCGGCGGTCACATTCCCATTCACGGCGGAGATCTTGGTGAAGTTCACGAAGTTCGAAGCGGTGACCGAACCGTTTACCGTCTCGACCTCGTTAAGTACCGCACCTCTCGGAACCGAAAGCCGGAACTGCACTTCGATACGACGGTGGCGGTCCTGGTCGCTGCGGTTGTTCCACTTCATTTCGGGGTAGTCCACTTCGACCCGGAAATAATCCGGCCGCGCGTTAACGTCGATCTGAACATCGTTAAGTGTTTCGCGACTGTCGGCGATCTTCGTCGCAGTGAGTTTCACCTCGTTCCGGTCCCACGCTTCGACAATTATGGAACCATTAATGTTCGAGACACTCACGCGCCCGTTCGCGTTAAGCGGATAGGATTGCTCGAACGTTTCGGTCTCGTCTTTCGTAACAGACACTGAGGCGGGATCCTGTTGCGACAGATCGATCTTATTAACCGTGACGGAACCATCGCCACCCGAGAAAAGCAAACCGGCAAAAACTATGGAATACAACCAACTCATATAAGTGCATCTCCGAGTAATTTCGGGGTTTCGCCCCGTATCTGCCTGTAAAACACCACATGTAAAGACTTTGTGACAAAATTCTGGAATCAAATTGCAGGAATTGGCATCTCAACTTACGATGCTCTGCAGCGGGTGTCAGATGGATGCGGCTCTGAA
>JAEZJR010000285.1 GCA_023415725.1 Acidobacteriota bacterium | reverse complement strand
CATAATTTACCGACATTATGTCCACGGAAAACCTTAAGAAGACTCCGTTGAACGAGGTGCACAAAGCCCTCGGCGGGAAGATGGTCGACTTCGGCGGTTGGGAAATGCCCGTCCAGTATAAAGCCGGCGTCATAGAGGAGCATATGGCTACTCGCACGCGGGCTGGCCTGTTCGACGTCTCGCACATGGGCGAGATCTGGGTCGAGGGCCGCGACGCGATTCCCTTTGTAAACCGCATCACCACCAACGACGTAACGAAACTCGTCGACGGCCAGGCACACTATTCCGCTCTGACTAACGAGGATGGCGGCGTGGTGGATGACCTTCTGGTTTACCGCTTCAACGACGAAAAGCTTCTACTTGTCGTCAACGCCGGCACGACCGACAAGGACTGGGACTGGATCACGTCTCACAAGGGCGAGAATGACGACATCGCCCTGACCAACGCAAGCGCTTCCTATTGCCAGATCGCGATCCAGGGCCCGAAGGCGTTGAAAATCCTCCAAAAACTGACAGATACCAAACTCGACGAGATGAAGTACTACCACTTCACCATCGGGCACGTTGACGGTGTCGAATCGACCATCTCCCGCACCGGGTACACCGGGGAGGACGGGTTCGAAGTTTACGCTCCGGCCGATGATGCCGAGCAGCTTTGGAACAAGATGCTTGAGACCGGCGAAGAGGAAGGCATTTTTCCGTGCGGCCTGGCGGCTAGGAACACGCTCAGGCTCGAAGCTGGTATGTCGCTTTACGGACATGAACTTGGCGACAACATCTCCACCCTCGAGGCGAATCTCGGCTGGATCACCAAGTTACAGAAGGGCGATTTCGTCGGCCGCGACAAGATCGTTGAACTCAAAGAAAAAGGGATCAAGCGGAAACTTATCGGCTTTGAGATGAAGGAACCCGGCATCGCCCGCGACGGTTTCGATGTTTACATTGGCGAGGAAAAGGCCGGCGTTGTCACGTCGGGCTCTCCTGCTCCTTTCCTCAAGAAGAATATCGGATTCGCCTTTGTGCCGCCTGAATTTGCAAATGCGGGGCAAGAAATTAGAATTGACGTTAGAGGAAAACGACTTGCCGCCGAGGTGGTCCCGACACCGTTTTACAGGCGACAAAAGTAGCACTCGATAAATGGCCCAGGACGGGTACAAATGCGTCAAATGCGGCTTCGAGGCTTCCCGCGGCTTTTTGGTCGATTACAGCGAAGGGTCTGACTTCCTGGTCCGATGGGTCGAAGGCGAACCGCAGAACGTGACGGTCCTCGGTATTACCGGCAAGAACGTCGACACGCGGAATCGAAGGCAATTCAATGTCAGGTCGCTCCGCTGCGAGCGTTGCGGGTTCCTTGAGCTTTACGCAATTTAATTTGAGGGCAGAACCTTTTATCTATATGGCGAACATTCCGGAAAACTTACGTTACAGCAAAGACCACGAGTGGATCTCGGTCGACGGCGACGTTGCCGCACTCGGTATCACCGACTACGCCCAGCACAGCCTCGGTGATGTCGTTTACATTGATATGCCGCGCGTCGGCGACAAGTTCGGGGCCCACGAAGCATTTGGCTCCGTCGAATCTGTCAAGGCAGTTTCCGAGGTCTTCACCCCGATTGCCGGCGAGGTGGTCGAAGTGAACGAAGGGCTCAATGACACGCCCGAAAAGGTCAACTCAGACCCCTACGGCGAGGCCTGGTTCATCAAGGTCAAAATGGACAACCCCGGCGAAGCCGACGGTCTTCTTTCCGCCGAAGAATACGAAGAATACCTGTCCAGTCAGGGGTAAGTCTTGAAAGTCTCGGAAGTCGCGAATGTTAACCTCTTCTGAAACTATCAGGCTTGTTAAACCCAAGACTTCCAAGACTTCCAAGACCTCTTGGACTTCCCAGACTTACTTATGCGTTATATACCAAACTCGCCCGAAGAACGTGCCGAGATGCTCGATTCTATCGGGCTTTCTCATGCCGCTGAGCTATTCCGCTCGATCCCATCCGACGTGCAGTTGGGACGTAAGCTAAACGTTACCGAAGCACTCGCTGAACCGGAAGTGATCGCTGCGATGGAATCGATGGCATCGAAGAACACCGCGGCCATGAAGCCGTCCTTTCTCGGAGCGGGAGTTTACCAGCATTACTCCCCGACGATCGTCGACCATCTGATCCAGCGGTCCGAGTTCTTCACCTCCTACACGCCATACCAACCGGAGATCTCGCAGGGAACCCTACAGTACATTTTCGAATTCCAGACGCTCGTGTGCCAATTGACCGGCATGGAAGTAGCGAACGCTTCGATGTACGACGGTTCGACCGCGATGGCGGAAGCGTACCTGATGGCTCAGCGTGTAACCCGCCGCGACAAGATCGTCGTAGCACAGAGCGTGCACCCGGAATATCGCGACGTCGCAGAAACCTACACGATGCACGGTGACACGGAGATCGTCGAGATCGGCTTCGACGAAGCTACCGGTTGCGTCTCTGGACTCGAAGCTCTCGATGACAAAACGGCCGCGCTGGTCGTGCAGTCGCCGAACTTCTTCGGCTGCGTCGAAGACCTTCAGGCTCTCGCGGATGCCGCTCATACTGTTGGGGCATTATTCGTGGTGGTCGTTACCGAGGCGATCTCATTCGGCCTTTTGAAAACGCCCGGCGCCTGCGGTGCGGATATCGTTGTCGGAGAGGGGCAGTCTTGGGGCGTCCCGATGAGTTTCGGCGGCCCGCACGTCGGGCTGTTTGCTACTCAAGAGAAATTCGTCCGCCAAATGCCCGGCCGTCTATGCGGTGTCGCGTACGACAAGAATGGCAACCGCGGTTTCGTGCTAACGCTTTCGACTCGCGAGCAGCACATCCGCCGCGAAAAGGCCACGTCGAACATCTGCACCAACCAAGGCCTCATCGCCCTCGCTGCCACCATTTATATGGAGACGATGGGCAAGAAAGGGCTCCAGGAAGTAGCCGTCCAAAACGCGCAGAAGGCGGCTTACGCGAAGAAGCGGATCAGCGAGATCGAAGATTTTTCGATTCCCTTCTCTGCGCCGACGTTCAACGAATTCGTCGTTCGCGGCCCGGGGTCGGCCCGTGAAGTACTCGAAACACTCCGCAACGAAAACGGTATCATCGGCGGTCTCGCTCTATCGAAGTATTACCCGGGACGTGAGAACGAATTTCTCGTGTGCGTGACGGAAACTAAATCAAGGGAATCTATCGATGATCTCGCAGCTGCCTTGAAATAAGGCACCTGTTCGACTACGGCGAATTCCTGCTTTGCATCGCCCCGATCTTTCTGTTGATCGCAGCCATCGGGGCGGGACTTCTCTGGAACAGCCTCCCGGACAGGACGATGAAAAAGAAAACGAAGAATGAGTAATCGCGTCGGTCGCAGAAAGTTCCTTTCTTCCGCTGGTAAAGGCCTCGGGTTGATGGCCCTTTCAACGTCGGCCGTCGCATCGCTCTTTGAAAACATCAAGGCTGCCGGAAAAGCGGTCGACCATCTCACGCCGGTCGAAGCGGCGATGGATGAGGATTATTGGGGAACGATCCAGCAAGCCTTCTCGGTGACGCGCGGTATCGTAAATCTCAACAACGGTGGCGTCAGCCCGAGCCCGCGGATGGTGACAGAGGCGTTCGTTCGTTACACCTGGCAGCAGGAGGACGCGACCGCATACACGATGTGGCAGCTTCTAGAGCCGCAATCGGAAACGATCCGCACCGGCCTCGCCGAGCTGTTCGGCTGCTCGCCCGAAGAGATCGCTATCACTCGCAACGCCTCAGAGTCGCTCGAGATCCTATTGATGGGGCTCGATTTGAGATCCGGCGACGAGATACTGACCACAACGCAGGATTATCCTCGGATGCTCACCACGCTGAAACAGCGTGAATCGCGCGAGGGACTAAAGCTCAACCTGATCAAGATCCCGATCGCCCCGAAGAACGCCGACGACATTGCCGCCGCGTTCGAACGAGCGGTAACGACCAGAACGAAACTGATTCTCGTCTCGCACCAGATCAACCTCACCGGCCAGATCAATCCGGTGAAGAAGGTTTGCCAGATGGCCCGTGCGCGAGGAATAGAAACCATCGTCGACGGAGCCCACTCGTTCGCTCAATTCGCGTTCAAACGCGACGACCTGGATTGCGATTACTTCGGCACTTCCCTTCACAAATGGCTTTATGCCCCGAAAGGCACTGGGATGCTTTACGTTAAGAAGGATAAGATCCCGAAGGTCTGGGCATTGATGGCGAGCGAGGACAAGAATCGCGGTGACATCCGAAAATTCGAAGAGATCGGCACTCACTCGGCCGCGATGCGGCTCGCGATCGGCGAGGCCATCCTCTTCCACAATGCAATCGGTGCGAAGCGGAAGGAAGAACGCCTGCGTTACCTCTCGCGTTACTGGATGAACAACTTGAAGGGCATTCCGAAGGTCGGTTTCAATACGTCCTTCGATCCGCTTCAGTCCTGTGCGATCGCGAATTTCAAGATCGAGGGCGTTGATCCCGTCGCCCTCGGTGGCTATCTGATGTCGACGCACAAGATCTTCACGACGCCGATCGTGCACGAAGAATTCACCGGCATCCGTATCACCCCGAACGTATACACGACGCTCTGGGAACTCGACAGATTCTCGAACGTGGTCGCCGACGTTGCGAAGAAGGGATTGCCGAAGGCCTGAGACATGGCGGAGATTTTTGAAAGACGATTCCAGGTGGGCTGGCGAGACGTTGACCCGAACGGGCACGTCGCCAATATGACCTATCTGGAATACGCCGTCGATACTCGGATCGGCTTCTTCGAGTCGCAGGGCTTTTCGCCCAACAATTTCTTGAGACACGGATTCGGTCCGGTGATCAAGAGCGATCTTTCCGAGTATTTCCGCGAGGCAGTCATGCTTGACGAGCTTCGCGTCACGATCGAGAACGGCGGCAACAGCGATGATTACTCACGGTTCCGAGTGATCAACACGATTTATAAGTCGGACGGCGAGCTAGCCGCCCGCGTCACGAGCATTGGCGGTTGGTTAGACCTGAAACATCGAAAACTGATCGAGCCGCCCGAAGAGATTAAACGAGCGTGGCAGTCATTGCACCGCACCGAAGATTTTGAAGTACTGAGATCGAGCATCAGAAAATAGGTATATGTCCATCAAGAAAGTTACGCAGCATCCCACTCAGAACGAAGCCCTGATCTTCGAGCGTTCGCAGACAGGGCGCGTCGGCTATTGTCTTCCGAAACTGGACGTCGAAGAGACGAACCTCGACGACATAATCCCCGCCGAACTACGCCGCGACGATGGACTCGGTGATGTGCCGGAGGTTTCTGAGGTCGACGTCGTTCGCCATTTCACGCGCATGTCGACGTGGAACTACTCGATCGACCTCGGGATGTATCCCCTCGGCTCATGCACGATGAAGTACAATTCGCGGCTGAACGAGAAGGTCGCCCGAATTCCCGGTTTCACCAATCTGCACCCGCTCGCTCCCGAAGAAGAATCGCAGGGAGCCCTCGAGCTGATCTACAAGCTTCAAGAAGACCTCGCCGAGATCACCGGCCTGCCCGGTGTTACGCTTCAGCCCGCCGCTGGAGCCCAGGGTGAAATGACTGGTGTGATGCTCATCCGCGCGTTCCTCGACAATCGCGACGGCGAAGCCTCCAAGGACCGCCGCGTGATGCTTATCCCCGATTCCGCACACGGCACGAATCCGGCATCGGCCGCTCTCGCTGGATTCACTGTCAAAACGGTTCGCTCCACTAGTCAAGGGCTAACCGACCTCGAACATTTACGCCTTCTCTGCGATGAAGGCGGCGTTGCCGGCCTAATGCTCACGAACCCGAACACGGTTGGGATCTTCGAGACCAACATTCGCGAGATCTGCGACATCGTCCACGAAGCCGGCGGCCTCGTTTATATGGACGGGGCGAACATGAACGCTCTCGTCGGCGTGGCCCGCCCTGGCGATATGGGTGTGGACGTCATCCACCTCAATCTGCACAAGACTTTTTCGACCCCGCACGGCGGCGGAGGCCCGGGCTGCGGTCCGTGTTGCTGCACCGCAGAACTCTCCGAATTCCTGCCCGTGCCTCGAGTAGAAAAGGACGGGGTTGGATATAGCCTGAACTTCGATTTGCCGAACACGATCGGCCGTGTCAAGGCGTTCTTCGGCAACTTCGGGATGATGATCCGTGCTCTGTCGTACATTTACACCCACGGAGCCGACGGCCTTCCGGAGGCGACAGAAACGGCCGTACTTAATGCCCGTTACCTCGCTCACAAGTTGAAAGATACTTTCCACGCGCCTTTCGAGGGCGATTGCATGCACGAGGCGATCTTCTCCCATAAGAACCAGTCGCGTAAGGGTGTCCATACCCTCGACATCGCGAAGCGTCTGATCGATTACGGCTTCCACCCGATGACGATATATTTCCCTCTCGTCGTCGAAGGCGCCATGCTTATCGAGCCGACCGAATCCGTAGGACGTGCTGACCTCGACGCCTTCGCCCAGGCGATGATCGACATCGACCAAGAGGCACAGGAAAACCCGCAACTCGTCATCGACGCTCCGCATTCCACTCGGATCGGCCGCCTCGATGAAGCCGCCGCAGCTCGCAAACCGGTCCTTCGATGGATACCGGACATGGAGTCAATGTCGAAAACCGCCTAAGGCGATAAGCTTGTTTTATCTTAGTGCCGCGGAGAAGTCCGCGGCCTTTTTCCTTCATGCGATCCGTCCTGTGACGGCGAACACATTGTCTCGCCGTCCCGTCCGCTAACATTTTCTAAACGGCTTTGCTTGACCGTGCGCAAAACCGCAAAATACAATGCAGGCAACAAATAATTTCCAAGTCTGCAGTTTTCTCAAAAATTCAAAATGGCTACTATCGGAATTCCCAGAGAGGTCCATCCGGGCGAGAAACGTGTAGCGGCCACGCCGCAAACGATCCTCAAGCTCAAGAAATTAGGCTTCGACGTCGCCGTCCAATCCGGCGCAGGCGAGGCCGTTAACGCATCCGACGCCGCCTATCAGGAAGCCGGTGCGACAGTCGTCGCCGATGCACCTGAACTCTGGGCGACGTCGGATGTCGTTATAAAGGTTCGCCCCCCCGAGGACGGCGAGACGGAACTGCTGCGCGAGGGTGGCTGGCTCGTAGGGTTCCTCTGGCCGGGCCAGAATCGCGACATCGTGGATAAGCTCGCGAAAAGAAAGGCGACCGTCTTCGCCATGGACTCCGTCCCGCGCATCACGCGTGCGCAGAAGATGGACACGCTTTCCGCCATGGCGAACATCGCGGGCTACCGTGCGATCATCGAGGCGGCTGCTCACTTCCCCCGGTTCTTTACGGGTCAGATCACGGCAGCGGGCCGCATCGACCCCGCAAAGGTGCTGGTCATCGGAGCCGGTGTGGCGGGCCTCTCAGCGATCGGTGCAGCTAAAGGCCTTGGTGCGATCGTCCGCGCGTTCGATCCGCGGTCGGCGACTAAGGACCAGGTCGCGTCCATGGGCGCCGAGTTCCTCGAGCTCGACGTGAAGGAAGAAGGCGAGGGCAAGGGCGGTTACGCGAAGGAGATGTCCGACTCCTTCCTCAAAGCTGAAATGGCGCTCTTCGCCCAGCAGGCGATGCAGGTTGACATCATCGTCACCACCGCCCTCATCCCCGGCAAGCCGGCACCGAAACTTATCACCACCGGTATGGTGGAATCGATGAAGCCCGGTAGCGTAATCGTCGACCTAGCGGCCGAACAGGGCGGCAACTGTGCCCTCACTGTCCCGGGCGAGGTCGTCAAGCACAAGGGTGTGACGATCATCGGCTACACCGATCTCCCATCGCGAATGGCGTCGATGTCCAGCCAGTTATACGGCGCGTGCGTCGCCGCCCTGCTTGAGGAACTTCAGAACGATAACAAGGACCTGCACGTCGACCTCGACGATGAAGTGATTCGCGGGGCGATCGTCCTCGATCAGGGTAAGATGCTCTGGCCCGCCCCTGTCAAAGAGCAGCCCGCACCGCCCGAGCCCGGAGTTCCTACTAAAAGCACTGCGGCCGTTGCTGCGGCAAAAGCGGCGGCAGGCGGGCACGGACACGACGCAGGTACCGGAGCCAGCCCATGGCTGCTCGCCGTCGTCGGGCTCATCATGCTCGGCCTCGCATTCGCGATACCGCCGAAAGCCGAGGGCATCGGCACCGACTTCCTCAGCCACTTGACCGTGTTCATCCTCGCGATCTTCATCGGCTTCCAGGTAGTCTGGAATGTAAAACCGGCTCTGCACACTCCGCTCATGAGCGTCACCAACGCTATCAGCGGCATCATCCTCGTCGGCGGCATGCTTCAGCTAACATCATCGTCCCTTAACCTGACCGTCATCCTCGGCGCCATCGCCGTCCTCATCGCCGCCATCAACATCGCCGGCGGATTCTTAGTGACGAACAGGATGCTGGCGATGTTCAGAAAATAGATGGGCGACCTCAAATACGAGCCAATTCCCAGAATGAGTAAGCGAGATATCAACGCTGCTTTAAAGAGCAACAACCCAGACAAGATATACCGAGCGTTGCTTTCTGCTGCTTTATATTCAGGTGACGGCATTTGGGCAGAGAAATTGGCTTACAGGTTTATCGACCATGAAGATCCGATCATACGCGGAAACGCAATGTCTTCGCTTGGTCATATAGCTCGGGTCCACGGGTCACTTGATCGGCAACGTGCCATTGATGTTTTAAGAGTTGCGGTACACGACCGTAACGAATTTGTTCGGGGTATGGCCCGAGACATGCTGGAGGAAGTTCAGCATTGGATAAAGCGAAACGGACGCTGGCTTGGTCAATAAAATTTGATGTCAGATTGCTAGGCAGAGAGTCCGTGACGGCCTCTGCAACTGGGCGTAAACCGAATCAATAGAGAATCTTAGTCTTCCCCACATTAGTGGGGATGTTGGATCGAGCCATAATTTGTGGCAATGAGTAAATGACTACCAGCCTCATCACCATCGCATACATCGCCGCGAGTGCGTTGTTTATCTTGAGCCTTGGCGGACTTAGCCAGCAGGAGACCGCACGGCGCGGTAATTGGTACGGGATCATCGGGATGGTCATCGCCCTGGTGGCGACGGCCGGAGCGATGAACGTCGGAGGGCTGCCGATCCTACTCGCTGCGCTGGTTCCGGGCCTCGTAATAGGAGCTATACTCGCGAGCCGCGTTCAGATGACTTCGATGCCGGAGCTTGTCGCCATCCTGCACAGCTTCGTCGGGTTGGCGGCGGTGCTGGTAGGCTTCGCGACCTATCTCGGGCCGCACGGCAACATGACCGCGGCGGAAATGAACCTCCACACGGCTGAGATATACATCGGCGTCTGCATCGGTTCGATAACGTTCACCGGCTCGGTCATTGCGTTCCTCAAGCTTCGGGGCAGCATCGGCGGCAAGCCGTTCCTGCTTCCGGGCCGGCATATGCTGAACCTCCTGATGCTTATCGTCACGATCGGCCTGGGCGTGTGGTTCTTCATGGCACATGCAGCGCCAGAGGGCCAGTGGATACTGCTTGCCGCGACGATCCTGACCGGCATTCTAGGCATCCACTTCATCATGGCGATCGGCGGTGCTGACATGCCGGTTGTCGTCTCGATGCTTAACAGCTACTCCGGCTGGGCCGCTTCGGCCGCGGGCTTCATGCTCTCCAACGACCTGCTCATCATCACCGGCGCTCTCGTGGGTTCCTCCGGTGCGATCCTCAGCTACATCATGTGCCGCGGCATGAACCGCTCGTTCGTCAGCGTGATGCTCGGCGGCTTCGGTACGGAAGGCGGCGCACCCGCGGCAGGTGGCGGTTCTGCTCCCGCCGGCGAGGTCCGCTCAGTCGACGCCGAAAACGCCGCCGCGATGCTTCAGCAGGCGAAGAAGGTCATCATTGTTCCGGGCTATGGCCTGGCCGTCGCCCAGGCGCAGCACTCGCTCGCAGAGGTCGTCAAGATCCTCAAGGCGGGCGGCACCGAGGTCAAATTCGCCATCCACCCCGTCGCCGGCCGTCTTCCTGGCCACATGAACGTCCTTCTCGCTGAGGCCAATATCCCCTACGACATCGTTTTCGAGATGGACGAGATCAACCACGAGTTCCCGTCCACTGACGTTTCCTGGGTGATCGGCGCCAACGATATCGTCAACCCTTCTGCACTCGACGATCCCTCATCCCCCATCGCCGGCATGCCCGTCCTCCACGTCTGGGAAGCCCGCGACACCATTGTCATGAAACGATCTATGGCCTCCGGCTACGCCGGCGTCGACAACCCGCTCTTCTACAAGGAAAACACTCTGATGGTATTCGGAGACGCCAAAAAGGTAGTCGACGAGATCCTCACAACCATGCGAGGCTAATTCCGGTTTTGTTCCGTGTGTTCCGTGGTTCCATCCTTTTCTTCTTCTTCAGATTTGTTCCTCTTGTTCTGTGTTTTAATTAACTACAACCACAGAACAAGAGGGTCAATCCAATCGATCCCCCACATTTTTTCCGCACCTCCTGTCCCGTTTTGTTATATAGTCCCGTCTATCCCTAAAACACTCTGGAGGTAGATCTAAATGACAACGGCAGCATCGACCGATATGGATGCCTTGAAATCGAGGCTGAAGACGACGTGGGAAGCGGGGGATTTTTCCGAGGTAGCGAGGCACATCGAGACCGTGGCGGAGGAGTTCGTGGGCAGGCTGAACATCCAGCCCGGAATGAAAGTGCTCGATGTGGCGTGCGGCAGCGGCAATCTCGCAGTGGTCGCCGCCCGTAAGGGATCGAGCGTGACCGGAGTCGACATCGCCGATAACCTCGTCGAGGCGGCGAAAAAGCGTGCTGAGCAGCTCGGTCTCGATATCAAATTTGAGCAGGGCGATGCCGAGGCCCTCCCCTATGAAGACGACACATTCGATCTGGTGATGACGATGTACGGTGCGATGTTCGCCCCGCGGCCCGAGATCGTGGCATCCGAACTTGTACGCGTCTGCAAACCTGGTGGCCGGATCGCTATGGCCAACTGGACTCCAGAGGGCTTCGCCGGTCAAATGTTCAAGCTCGGCGGAAAGTACGTCCCGCCCCCGCCTATGCCGCCGCCGGTCCAATGGGGCGTGCCTGAAGTGGTCGCTGAACGCTTCGGCGACCGCGTCACCGACCTGCGCACGACGCCGCGGATGGCCGACATGATCTTCGAGTACGGACCCGGTCAGGTCGTCGAGCATTTCAAGACCTACTTCGGCCCGACCGTCATGGCATTTAAGGCGATGGGGGAGGAAAACCACGAAGCTTGCACCCGCGACTTGGTGGAGCTTTGGACGAAGAACAACACCGCCACCGACGGGACAACTCGTGTGAAAAGCGAATACCTTGAAGTTGTTGCGACGAAGAAATAGGCTTTCTACTATTGATTGGAGTTTAAATGCATAACGGCCGTACCAAGCCGACCGTTATGCATTTAATACGTTACGCATTTAATAATTGCGAATCCGACCTACGTTGCCTAAACCATGGACTTAACGTATTTTACGGCTTGTTCGGCAACCTCATTAGCACCAGTCGTTCGACCGGCCGGTCGTTCTCAATATGCTCTTCGACGATTTCCGGCACGTCGCCCGCGTTGACCTGCCCGTAGAGGACGCCATCCGGATAGACCATCACTGCCGTGCCGACCGAACAGAACCCGATCGACCCGCATTCGGTAAGCACGACCTCTCCCATAGGGTTCCGGCCTTTTTTCTCCTTTCCTTGCCTTATTCCCTTCGCTTCGAGGATCCGGGCGAATTCGTCCCGGACCTCTTCGCTCCCCACCGCCTTGCACGATTTCCCCGTGCATACGAAGACCTGCCGCTTGATCGGGGCCTTCAGCATCGGGGCGAGCTTTTCCAATTGTTCGCGGTCTTCTATGTACTTCTTTTCCGCCATTAGCTTTATTTTGCCACGGCGGGGCGGCCGCGTGCATCGAAACAACCTGGCATTATGCTAAAATTGCCGCTTG
>JAEZJR010000057.1 GCA_023415725.1 Acidobacteriota bacterium | reverse complement strand
GGACGACGGCACCATACTCGCCTGGGTGCGGCATAACGGCGCCCATAAAGACGCTGTCAAATATAAGCACGGGCACGAAAAGGTCAAAAAAGCCTTGAAGATCAAAGGCCCCAAAAAATGATCGGATCTATTTTCCGGTAGCTGTCCATTCCTCCCATCCCCGTTCGTTTATTTGCCGTGGAACATAGCATCGGATCCACGGAAATATACGAATAAGGAGACCCAGAACAATGCCTGAATATCTACTTTTGCTGCACGAGCACCCCTCGGATTTTGCCGACTTTTCGCCTGAAGACTTCGAGAAGATCATCGGCGAATACATCGCATGGAGAAAAAAGCTGGAAGCCGAAGGTAAATTCGCCGGAGGCCAGAAACTCCGCGACGAGGGCGGACGTCACCTTGCCGGGTGGAACGGAGATTTCCGCATCGCAGACGGCCCGTACACCGAAGCCAAAGAAGTGATCGGAGGCTTTTTCGCCGTAAAAGCGGCCGATTACAATGAAGCGGTCGAGATCTCGCGAGAATGCCCGCACCTGAAATACGGCGGGCGGATCGAACTTAGGGAGATCGAACCGACGCAGTAAAAATGCACGCGGAATCGGAGATTCGCGACAGAGTAGACCATCTGTTCAGGCGTAAAGCCGGGCAGATGGTTTCCGTTTTGGCGCGACATTTCGGGGTCGAGCACATCGACCTGATCGAGGACGCGGTGCAGGAAGCGATGATCGCCGCGATGCGGAAATGGCCGACCTCCGGCATACCTGAGAACCCAAGCGCTTGGCTCACGCAGGTCGCGAAGAATCGTGTGCTCGATTCCCTTCGCCGGCATAGCAAATGGAGCGGCGGGAGCATCGATGACGATGGCTTTGCGGAGCCGGTGATGCCGTCGACCGGTGAGCCGCGATACGACGGTGAGTTGAACGAAGACCAGCTGCGGATGATCTTTGCGTGCTGCAGCCCGGAGATACCACCCGATTCTCAGGTCGCGCTGACGCTCAAGGTGGTCGGCGGCTTCGGCGTGCGTGAGATCGCACGCGCTTATCTCGCCAAAGAGGACACGATCGCGAAGCTGCTAACGCGGGCGAAGCAGAAACTGCAAACAACATCTCTGGAGATACCGGCCGGAGAGGAACTGAGAGAAAGGCTCGACGCGGTGCTGCGTGTGCTTTACCTGATGTTCAACGAGGGTTACTCGGCGAGCGAGGGCGAAGACCTGATCCGCCGCGATCCATGCTTCGAGGCGATCAGGCTGGCTGAGACCGTTGCCGCTCATCCGATGACTTCCCTGCCGAAGGTCCACGCGGCCGCAGCGCTTTTCCTGTTCCAAGCGGCCCGGCTCGCGACGCGGACTGATATTCAAGGCGATCTGCTCCTGCTTTCGCAACAGGACCGCTCTAAATGGGACAAGCGGATGATCGCCCGCGGGCTCGAGCAATTTCGAAAGGCTGCTGCGGGCGATGAATTCACCGATTACCATCTCGAGGCGGAGATCGCCTCGATACACGTGATGGCCCCGGACTTCGACTCGACCAACTGGCAGCGAATCATCGGCTGCTACGACGTCCTTCAATCACGGCGATTCTCACCTGTCGTCGAACTCAACCGCATCGTCGCGCTCGGGCAGATCCACGGGCCCGAAAAGGCGTTAGTGAAGCTCGGCGAACTTGGTCAACATTTCCTGATGACCTCGTTCAACTTGTTCCATATCACGAAAGCTCATTTCCTCAGCGAAGCTCGCCGCCGTGAAGAAGCGGTCTCCGCTTATGATCGAGCGGCGGAACTCACAAGCAACGATACCGTCCGCAGGTTTCTAAAGCGAAAGATCGAGATGCTAACATCTCCGGAATGAGCTTTCGTATTCTCGCGGTTATCTTCCTTTTATCAGCCTGTGTTTTTGCCCAGCTTTCCGAAACGGAACAAGCGTGGAATCGGCCCGTCGAGCCGTTCCGGATCGCGGGGAATGTGTATTACGTTGGGGCGGCGGATCTAGCGTCGTATCTGATCACGACGCCGAAAGGTCACATCCTGCTCGACAGCGGGATGCTCGAGACGGTGCCGCAGATCAAAGCCAACATCGCTAAGCTTGGATTCAAGCTCGAGGATGTAAAAGCCCTCGTCATCAGCCACGCCCACTACGACCATGTCGCCGGCATCGCGGAGCTGAAGCGACTGACCAAAGCGAAACTCTACGTAAGCGAGGAAGACGCGAAGCTGCTCGCACGGGGAGGCAAGGGAGACCCGAACTTCGCGGACCGGTTCCCTTTCGAGCCGGCGACAGCTGATAAGACATTCAAAGACGGTTGGAGTCTTAAACTGGGCAGTACGACGATGACGGCCTTGGTGACGCCCGGGCACACGAAGGGCTGCACCACCTGGACGACCAAGGTCGACGATGGAGGCAAGAAACTCAACGCCGTTTTCGTTTGCAGTGTGACGGCTCCGGGTTACACGTTGGTCGGCAACAAAGAGCATCCGCAGATCGTGAGCGACTACGAAAGAACTTTCCGGCGTCTAAAGGCTCTGAAGGTGGATCTGTTCCTCTCCTCGCACGCGAGAGCTTTCGAGATGGCTGAAAAACTGGAGAGTCGGAAAGCTAACCCGAATATGAATCCGTTCATCGATCCGAAGGGGTACCTCGAAATGCTTGAGCGCACGGAGGCACAATTCCGAAGTCAGCTAGCAAGCCAAACGAAATGATTTCCATATACTTTCGCAATAGATCATTAATGCCCAAATCAAATCTTCGTCGTTCGATATTGCTTTCACTGCTAACGGCAGTGCTCGCTGCGTCAGCATATTCGCAGAAGGAACTCCCGATCTCCGTTGTTCAGGGGAGCAAGAACATCTCGCCCGTTGAGGGGCAAAGCGTTCGTGTTTCAGGGATAGTGACCGCCCGCACTCGAACGGGTTATTTTGTCCAGACGCCGGACGCGAAGGTCGACGCCGATCCCTCGACCTCCGAAGGGATATTCATATTCACCAAAAACGAACCGCCGGCAGACGCAGCCATCGGCAGTGAGGTGAGCGTCGCGGGGAAGGTGGAGGAGTTTCGCCATCGGGCTGAGATCTACGGGCTAACAATCACGGAGATATCGCACTTCGCGGGTCGGGATCATTTCAGCGTGTTGTCGAAGGGGAACGCATTGCCAAAGCCCGTCACGTTGACGCAGGTAGACTTTAAGCCGAACGCGTTCGATCAATTGGAGAAATATGAAGGGATGCTCGTCGCCGTGACAGAGATGACGGTGGTCGCTCCGACGGGCGGTCGTGTCGATGCAAAAACCGAAACCGTTCAATCTGATGGCGTTTTCTTCGGAGTGCTGAAAGGTACACCGCGGCCGTTCCGAGAGCCCGGGATGAATATTTTACAGTTTCTTTCTTCAGATGATCGCGAGACGTGGAAGAAGGACTTCCCAAAGCTTCCCGTTTTCGATATGAACCCTGAGATACTCCGCATCGACACCGATGAACAGATCGGCGGGGCGGCGCTGGATGTTAGTTCGAAATCGGGAATAAAGGACCTGACCGGCGTGCTGCATTACGCATTCGGAAGGTACACGATACTCGCGGACGCCTCCGCAAAACCGGTCGTCACAGGTTCGATCAAACCTATCTCGATGCCCGCCGTGGGCGAACGGCAATTCTCGATCGCGGCGGCGAACATCGAAACCTTGGTGGATGACGTAGATGACCCTGACGTGAAGGAAGACGTCGCGACGACCGAGGCGTTTCAGAAGCGGCTGGGCAAGATCTCGATCGCCGTTCGCGATCTTCTCAATTCGCCCGACATCTTAGCGGTGACCGAGGCGGAAAATTTGAACGTCTTGAAGAAACTGGCTGAGCGTGTCAACGCCGACTCGCTCGCCGCGGGCAAGCCCGATCCTAAGTATGAAGCCTATTTGATCGACGGGAACGACCCGCGAGGGATCGACGTCGGTTTTCTCGTTAAACGCTCCCGAGTGGGTTCCGCTTCGGTGAAGCAGTTCGGCAAAGATGAACGGTACGTGAACCCGGTAACACGCAACGAAGATATCCTGAATGACCGCCCGCCACTCGCGCTCGAAGCGACCCTTACCGACACCAAGAACGAGCAGCCTTTCGCGCTCACCATCGTCGCGAATCATTTGAAATCTCTCCGAGGCGTCGACGACCCGAAAGACGGGCCCGCGGTGCGGATGAAGAAGAAACTCCAGGCGGAGTTCCTGGCGAAGTGGGTCAACGAGCGGCAGAAGGCGAACCCGAGCGAGCGGATCCTTCTGGTCGGTGATTTCAACGCGTTCCAGTTCAACGACGGGCTCGTGGATCAGATCGGCACGATCAAAGGCACACCGACGGCAAAAGACGCCGTGTTACTGGCATCTGAAGACCTGGTCGATCCGGATCTGGCGGACCTGGTCGAATTGATCAAGGCCGACGAGCGGTATTCTTACACGTTCGACGGCAGTGCGCAGGTGCTCGACCACTTTCTCGCGAACAAATCGATGCAGCGGCACCTGGCGGGATTTGGGTATCTGAGGGTGAACGCGGATTACCCACAGGTTTTCCGCGAAGACGGGAAACGACCGGAGCGATTCTCCGATCACGATGTAGCGGTGGGTTATTTCAATTTCGACGAAAAGAAATAGACAAGCCGCTGAAACACAAGGCCCGGGGATTCGCCTTCGATCGCGACCCGGGGCTTTTTATTTCTCCAGAATGACCTGGGCGACCGCGTGTTCGGCAGTGTGCGAGATAGAAAGGTGCACGATCTCGGCCCCGCGATCGGCGAGGATGCGCGAAGCCTCCCCTCGCACGTTCAACGAGGGAACTCCATCTATGTCGTTGATGACCTCAATGTCGTGCCAGGTGATCTTCCCCCGCCAGCCCGTTTTTATCGCTTTCAGAAAAGCTTCTTTTGCGGCGAACCGCCCGGCGTAGCTTTGCGCCGCGGCGGCACCTTTCGCGTCGCAATAATCGCGTTCGGCGGGTGTGAAGACGCGCTCGCCGAAGCGGGGCGTTCTCGTCATCGTTTCGGCGATACGGTAGACTTCAACTATGTCGATGCCGGTGGAAATGATCATGGGCGATGCTGAGACTTTAGCAAATTCGGGCTTTTATTGGCGAGAACGCGGCGGCGTGAAAGTGCTCGTTTGCCGCCCGCTGGAAGAGGCCGGATTCGCAAACGGCTTCTCGACTCGACTAGGCGGCGTTTCCGCCTTTCCGGAGAATTCACTGAATCTCGCAGGGTTCGACGAGGACCTCGAGGAGAATATTTACGAGAATCGGCGACGTTTCCTTGACGTTTTCGAGGGCGATTATCGACTCGCCACAGCCTGGCAGGTGCACGGTGACGGGGTCAAGACGGTCAAAACGCAGCAGGATATCGAGAACAGCGAAGAGCGTTTTGACGGCCTAGTTTCGAGGATGGGCGGTGTCTTGGTCGGCGTGAAGACCGCAGATTGTGTACCCGTGCTGATCGGCGATCCGAAGAACCGATCGTTTGCGTCGATCCATGCCGGCTGGCGCGGAACGGTGAGATCTATAGTGGTCCGCGGTGTTGAAGCGATGCAGCGGGAATTCGGGAGCGACCCTGCAGACATGATCGCCGCGATCGGCCCGGCGGCATGCGTGAAGAACTATGAGATCGGGCAGGACGTGATCGATGAGTTCGAGGCGGCTTTTGAAGGGGCCGAAAAATATTTTAAGCCTACGAGCCCCGGCCACGCCAAGATCGACCTGCACCTCGCGAATAAGGATCAATTGCTTTCATGCGGTGTCCCGATGGACCGCATCTTCACCGCCCCGCTATGCACGATGGAGCGGAGCGACCTTTTTTTCTCCTACCGTAAAGAGAAGAAGCTCTACGGCAAGACCGGCCGCCTTCTGTCCGTTATCGGGCTGCGGGATTAATCCTAATCACCCAACCTGACCGCGGGCGCTAACATCAAACATCGAGCATTCCGCACTCGTATGTTTTCGGCGCTTTACAGGACGTTTCTGCTCACCGTGATCCTGCTGTGTTCTGTCGCGGCGTTCTCGGCAGCAGATGCCTGGCTGCGCGTGGAAACTGCGAATTTCGAGGTGGTCGGGAATGCCACGGAAACGGACATTCGGGCGGTGGCGGACCGCCTCGAGCGGTTCCGAGAGGCGATCTCGAAAGTGATCGCCGTGAGGCCGAATGCCGTAAAAACCCGGGTCATCGTCTTCAAAGATGACGCTTCCTTTCGCCCCTTTAAGCCAAAAAGGCCTGACGGAACTCCTGACGACCTGGTCGCGGGCCTATTCCAACCGGGCGAGGACGTGAACTACATCACGATCCCCGCCGGCGGAGCCGACCTCAGCACCATCTATCACGAATACACCCACGACGTTTTGAACGCGAGTTTCGGCCGTGCGGAGATACCTGCGTGGCTGAATGAGGGGCTCGCGGAGTATTTCCAGACTTTCAGGATCGTCGACGAGCGAACCGCCGTGATCGGCGAGGCCCCTCGTACGCATATATCCCTTTTGCAGCGTGGCCCGCTCGTGCCTTGGGACGACTTCTTCGCGGTGGACAATTACTCGCTGCAGGAACGGGGCGCCCACTCGCGGACGCTTTTTTACGCTCAGGCTTGGGCAGTGATAAGGCACGCGTTCGAAACTGCTCCTCGGAAGAAAGCACTCGACCCGAAGACCATACAGGAGCAGGTCGGAAAGATCGACCGGAAAGTGCTGGACGCTGCCGTGAACGTCCTGCTCACCACTCCCGCGGCCCCGGTAACTCTGGAACTTGCTGCAGCTTCGGGAGCGACGGCGGCGACCCCGATATCCGAAGCACGTGCCAACGCCTATCTTGGGGACTTCCTTTACCACCTGAAGGAATACCAGAACGCCGAAACTTATTTGAGAGCGGCTCTTGCCGCGGACCCGAAGCTGCCGGCGGCGAACGCTTCGCTAGGGATGGTGAAGCTGCGCCAACGGAAATTCGCCGAGGCGAAACGGCTGCTGGAGGTGGCCGTTGCCGGCGACGCTGACAACCATATCGTTCATTTCTATTACGCTTATTTGCTCACGCGCGAGAACATGAACGAGGCGGGGATGGTCACGTCCTTCCCGGCGGAAACCGCCGTCAAAATCCGTGAATCGCTTCGGCGGGCGATCCGGCTTAACGGCGACTTCGCGGAGAGTTACAGGCTCCTCGCTCTCACGGCGCTCGTCACGAACGAGGGGCTCGACGAGGCGCTGGCCGGGTTGAGAAAGGCCGAGGAACTGCGCTCGGGCGACTCAGAGATCGAGTTAATGGTGCCGCAAATCCTTCTCAGGCAGGAGAAGGCCGAAGAGGCCTGGAAGGCGGCCGACAAGATATTTCGTTCTACAACGGATGCCAGGGTGAAGAAAGAAGCGGCGGAATTGATCAAGTCCGCTAATGAACTGGCGAACTCAAAACCCCGCGGCAGGCAGATAGTGATATCCGGCACACGGGAACCGATCATCTACCAACGAAAGGACCTTACGGACGAGCAGCTGGCAAAGCTCGAAGAGGAGCGTGTTATCAACAACGTAAACCTCCTTATCGAACGCCCCCAAACGGGTGAACGACAGGCCGTAGGTCACTTGGGAAGGATCACTTGTGTGGAAGACCGGATCGTTTACAAATTCAAGACCGACAAGGGCGAACTTGATCTGGGCGGCCGGCGTTTTGACGATCTTCGTCTGAAGGTGCTGATCGAGGGAACGCGTTCGTTCTCGTTCAGGTGCGACGCAAAGGTGGCCGACGATCTGGCGGCGATCACCTATCGTCCGGGTGCCGGCAACGATGGGGAACTTCTGTCCATCGCGTTCGTGCCGCCGTTCTTCAAATTGCGTTCGCTCGAAGAGATCGCGAAGGCTCCGCAAATCATCGTGCAGGGCGGCCCTGCGTCCGACCTGGGCGAGAACGAGAGGACAGCGGCCGCGGAACGCTCCGAGATGGAAAGGGTCATGCGAGCGACCCAGGTGCGCGATGTGGAAGAGCGGCTGCGACAGCCCAGCCCTGGAGAGTTTCGGGTCCTGGCGACACCGGAGAAGATTGAATGCTCCGCCGGCCGTATGATTCTCACCGCAAAAGGGGTGGAAGGAACGTTGAAGTTTTCGACCGCCATAGTCAACCGGTTTGAAGTACGATCGTTCAATTCTGAAGCGGGGATCGTCGACGTGGGGTGCCGATCTGAGGTGCCTTCTCTTCCGGCCGTGATCACCTTCCGCCAAAACGGAAACGACCGCGAATTGATCGCGGTCGAGTTCGTGCCGAGCTATTTCAAACTTCCTACAAAATAACTACCTTATGCGGGCGGTCATGGTGACCTCTTTCGAACGCGGCGGATAACAAACTTCGTCCGTGCACGCCTGGTACCTCACTACCGCTCGCACCCGTATCGTATCGCCCTTAAAACCGCGGGGCACGTTCACCGTGAACGGAAACCGGACCGTGCCTTCGTAAACGTTGATCAAGTTCTCCGAGAATTGGAACTTCCGGTTAGTCCCGCGCGGGTAAGTGGGGCCGGTGACACGAACGCCTGTGCCGCTCAAACGCACCGTGGTCGGTATGGCATATTCGCTCGCAGGGCGGCTCGAATTGACGTGGAGGCCGCCGGGGATGCTCAGCACGATAGACCCGCGGGCGGAGGAACCGCGGGCGACCGATCCGTTACCGATCGAACCGCTGACCGTTTGGGCGGAGACCGCCGCGATCCCGAAAGTTAAAACCGTAAAGAAGATCCCCAATATTCGCGTTCGCATAAGTTATTTCGGATGAATGATTTCGGTCGAGGGATGCTTCACTTCACCCTGAGGGTTTCGAGCATCGACTCGATCTTTGGCAGGAAGGCGTCCTTGTATTCTGAGAGCACCCGCCCGCGGGCCTCGATAACATCGGAGCCGCGAGTGATGAACTTGTGGACGTTACTGTACTCGGCACCGTCGCGGACGCTCGTCGAACGGGCGATCGCGGCCCTTTCCCCTGCGTCCATATAGGAAGTTTCAGCCTCGAAGGATTCCGAGGCGCCGCCGATCGCGTACATAACCGCGTCGATACTTGTTCCGCGATGGCGCTCCACCTCGATCGTCGCCTGGCGAAGGTCGCTGCGTCCGATCGTCCCGAATTCCTTCGAATAAGCCCGGAAGAGAAGTCCGGTGTTGTCGTTCAGGACGTGAAGGAAACCTTCCGGCTTTTCGAGAACGAAGTCGTCCGTCTCGACCTTCTCGGCGTCAAAAGCGGCGGCGGCGTTGCGCTTGATGCGCGTGGACGCCCACACCATTATCGCGACGAGGACCAAGCCGGGGATAAGCAATTCCATAGCGGATACGTAAATCGAAAGGGCCGCCCCAGTAAAGGGCAGCCCTTTTATGTTAACAACCCGCGGGCGGTTACGAAACCGTTGCGAGATCTACTCCTTGCTGAAACAACTCTCCTCGCCGTCCTTTTCTATGAAGCAAATGTACATGTCGCCGTATTTTTCTTTGACCGCGAACCGCTGCGTCACGGTCTCAGCGGGCAGCGTCTTTTTGTAATTCCCCGCCCGATCGCAAGAATCGTCACGACTGAAATGTGCCGGGGCGTACGAAATGGTCATCGCGTCGCCGTTGACGCTGTACTTGCCCTTTTTCTGGCTGAATGCGACGAGCTT
>JAEZJR010000273.1 GCA_023415725.1 Acidobacteriota bacterium | reverse complement strand
GCGATAGTATTTCGCGATACGCCTCACATTATTTCTGTCCGGATCGCTTCGGCGATCCCGGGAGGGCGAATGGCGATCAGGGGATATGCGGTTTTGTTCCTCGCTGCACTGCTCTTAGCGGCGGCTGTCCCTCAAACCGCGTCGCAGGGGAAAAAGAGTGAGGATGTTCCTGCGTTCGGCTCAAGCCTTAATGACCCGCCCCGTGAACGCAAGAAGAACAAGACCCCGCAGCCCCAGCCGCGACCCCAGCTCTCCGCAGCAGCTGCTCCTCCGCAGGATGGATCAGAGATCCGCGTCGATACCGACCTCGTGCTCAGCGACATCCTCGTGCTCGACAAGAAGGGCCAGCCCGTCCGCGGCCTGACCGCGAGCGACTTCTCCATACTCGAAGACGATCGCGAACAAAACATAGCGGTTTTCACCAACGATGCACGCGAGGTGCCGCGGTCCATCATCCTCGTCATCGACTACAGCCTCAGCCAGCTCCCCCACATCGAGAACAGCGTCGAGGCGGCGAAGATCCTCGTCGACAAGCTCAAACCGTTCGACAGGATGGCGATCGTCACCGACGACGTCCAGCTCCTCATCGACTACACCTCCGACAAGGAAGCTCTCAAGTCGCGGCTCGATCTTCTCAGGGAAAAGGCGATGAAGGGGGAATTCGGCATGAGCAGGCAATACAGTTCGCTCCTAGCCGCGCTGAACGAACGGTGTGCCCGCGACGGGAGCCGCCAGATAGTCATTTTCCAGACCGATGGCGACGAGTTCCAGACGCTTTGGAGAAAGAACCGCTTCAGGCAGACCCTTTTCTCATTCGACGACATCACAGATGCGGCACTCGGTGCCGGTGTTACGGTCTACACTGTTTATACGGGCCTCGTGCTGTCAGGGCTTTCCGAAGGCGAAAAGCTCCGCAAGACCGAGGCGGCCCTTAACCGTTCCCGCAAGCTCTATTCGATCGCGAGGAACAAGCCCGAAATGCAGGATGAGATCGATTTCTCTTCGAATTACGTTCGCGCGACAGCGCGGCAAAAAGAGCTGGATGCGGAATCGCTCGAGAAGCTTGCCGCCGTCACCGGCGGGATGGCTCAATCGCTCGAGGACCCGGGCCAGGCCCCGCAGGTGTACGATCGCATCCTCTCCGATATCGACCGGCGTTACCTGATCGGCTATTACCCGGCCAACCAGGCGAGAGACGGACGCGAGCGCGAGGTCAGGATCAGCATAAGGGGCCACAGCGACTACAAGATCATAGGCCGCAAATCCTACTTCGCACCGCTTCAATAACACCGCGGCCGCATTTGAAATTACTCCGACTCGCCGGATGTGCCGACAACTACTTCCGGGAATTCAGCCGCGAGCTGCTCCCTCGATTTCGTGTCGATCTCACCGCGCAGCGGCTTCGTCCCGACGTTCGCCTTGAAGTTACCGTTCTCGTCGTAGAGGCGCCGGTACTGGGCGGAGTTGCGGATGACGCCCTGGACATAGCCCTTCGTTTCGCGGAAGGGGATCGCTTCGACGAATTCGTCGATCTCGAGCGGCAGCGTCGCACGCCATTGCGGCACTCGGCCCGGCCCCGCGTTGTAGGCGACGGCCATGTATTCGATCCGCCCGTATTTCGCGAGCTGGTCCTTCATATATGCGGTGCCGAGCTCGATGTTGAGCGCCGGATCGGTGATCAGCGTCGTCGGCGTGACGGATGAGGTTTTCGCGACGTACTTCCTCGCCATCGTCTGCGCTGTCGGCAGGATGAGCTGCATCAGCCCGTAAGCATTCGCGTGCGATTTCGCTCGCGGGTTGAATACCGATTCCTGCCTGATCAGCCCGGCCACCTGATACGGGTCCAGCGAACGCTGCGACGCCCAATACTTGATGTCGTTCCAGTGGATCAATGGGTAGAAGATGTCCCACTCCTCGCGGCCCATCTCCTCGGGGAACATCTGCGAGTAATCCGGATAGCTCCGTGCCAGCGCGAGCAGAGCGTTCACGTTATCGCCCTTCAAACGGTAATGCCGCGCGAGTGCGAGGTTGATCTTCGGCGAATTCTGCGCGGTCTTTTTCGCTTCGTTAAGTTCTTCGAGCGCCCAGTCGAACAGCCCGATCGTGCTCAGTTCATCGCTCTTCTCGGCCCGTGCCATCTCCTGCAAACCGGCCGTCTCCGGTGCGACGGTCACGGTCTTCAGATTCGCCACCGCTCTCTGCACTTCCGCACTCAGCGGCGCACCCACCATGCACGACATCGCCGCGAGCCGCTGCTGCGCCAGATGCCCATACCAGTTCGCCGAGTAGCGGTAAGCGGTCGCATCGTAAAGAGCGCATGCTTCGGCGGTCTTACCTGCCCGTTCAGAATCGCGTGCCGCCCAGTAACCCGCCTTACCGCGGTTCGTATTGTCCTTGTCCACGTAACGCGCGAGGTGTTCGATCAGCAACTGTGATGACCTCGCGAAATCCTTCGCCTCGTGAGCCATCCACGCCAACTCGAACTGCGCCTGCGCAACCTCCACAGCGTTCGGGTAGTTCGCCAACGCCCCACCGAGGAAGAACTGCTCCTCGCCCTTGTTCTTCTGATCGCGCGCCGCAAACCCCGCATCAGCCCAAGCCTTCGGCGTCAGCACGCCGGTGCGGAACGCCGCCCGCATCGCTTCCGCTTCCCTCCGGGCATCCGCCCACAGGCGATTCTTCGCGTAACCTTGGACAAGCTCGTAATGCGCCCGTTCCTTCTCCTTCGCCGAAGCCGGGATCGCATTGAAAGCCCCTTGCGCCGTCGACATGTTCTTCGCGTTCGCCGCCGTCACCAGCCGCTTTAGTTGTATATCCGGGGTCATCTCCGATGCGAAGCCCGTCACTAGCGTCGCAAAAGCTTTATCAGCCTCCGACCAATTCCTCGCGGCGTAAAGCTTCTCGGCACGCGTGCGGATCTCTTCGCCCGTCTGCGGTGTCAGTGGCTGAGCAAGAGAGATCAACTTCGTCTCTGCTTCTTTAGCCGCGTCGCTGCCCGCACCGTAAAAATAAGTGCGTCGGTAAAACTTGATCGCGTTCGCTTGGTCTCCGATCGCCTCGTAAGCTTTCGCTGTCGCGAGCAATGCGGCAGAATCGTTATCGTCGATCAACGGCTTCAGATACGCAGCGACGTTTCCGCCCTTCCCGATCGCCGTCGCCGACGCGGCCCAGGCCACCCTCGCCTCTCCCGCACGGATCGAATCAGGATGCTGCCCGACCAACCTCTCGAAGGCTTCCATCGCACCCGTGTGGTTACCGCTTTTCTGCAAAGCCTGCCCACGCAGCCACAGAGCGTGGTCGCCGAGCTTCGTCAGGTTCTCAATGTCCGGCGAATTCAACAGTGCCGCCGCACCGGGATAGTCACCGTTCTCGAACCGGATCCTCGCCCGCAAGAGCTTCGCCAACGCCCCCGTCTTCCGCCCCGCGAACCGCGACTCGATCGGTGCCACAGCGCTCTCCGCCGGCAGCTTACCGTCCCGCGTCATCGCCCGCAGACTGTCCAGAGCCTGCTGCTCGGTCTGCTGAGCCGAGCACGCGACCGTCAGCACGGCCAACAGCAAGGCGATCGAAGATACAACGTTATTCAGCGAAACAATTCGTGCGGTTCTCATTTATATAAAAGGCAAACTCCTGGATGTCCTTATGATGCCCGGGCGATGTCGGCGCGTCGCCCGAATTATTTAATATTCCGAAACGGGCCGAAAGAGTATATGATACCAAAGCACTCTACCTCCCCAAGTTCGATCATTATGAAGAGTCTGTTTCCCGCGCTCGTTTTGATCTCGTTCCTCGCCGCAATTGCTATCGGTCAGACGCCGACCCCGACTCCCAGGATCGAATCGGATGTCGTCCAGATCTCCACTAACCTGATCCGCGTCGACGTCACCGTCACGGACAAGTCTGGGCGCCGGATAAACGACCTGAATCCGGAAGATTTCGAGATCTACCAGGAGGGCGTGAGACAGAAGGTCGTGGGGGCGAACTTCGTTCACAATCCGCAGCCGAAACCGGTCAAACCGCCCAAGTCGGAAACGCCCGTACCCGAGCCGCCGCTGGAGATCAAGCCCGAGAATGTGAAACGGACGATTGCCCTGGTGGTGGACGACCTGACGCTTTCGTTCGAAAGCGTCGCGAGCACCCGCCGTGCCCTCAAGAAATTCGTCGACGAACAGATGCAGGAGGGCGACCTCGTCGCGATCATCCGCACGGGAGCGGGCGTCGGCGCGCTGCAGCAGTTCACCACCGCCAAATGGCAGCTATACGCCGCGATCGAACGCGTGCGATGGAATCCCCGCGGATCGGGCGGCTTCGGCTCCTTCGATCCCGTCGAGCCGACAATGAGCGAAACGATGCGTCGCTTGGGGGACGGGAAGATGTACAAGGTCGATAAGGAAGCCCTGCAGGCCGAACGCGACTATATCCAGAATACCGAAGAATTTCGCGAGAGCATCTTCACGGCGGGCACCCTCGGAGCGCTCCGCTACATCGTCAACGGTATGGAAAGCCTGCCCGGGCGTAAATCCGTTATGCTGTTCTCCGACGGGTTCCAGATCTTCGGCGGCAACACGAATACGAGCACTTACACGGCCTCCCGCACGTTCCAGTTCCTCAAAAGCCTCGTCGCCGAAGCGAACAGCAGATCGGTCGTGTTCTACCCGCTCGACGCCCGCGGGCTCGTTTACACGGGCTTCACCGCGGCGGATCAGCTGTACGATCCGAACACGCAGAATGACGAAGACCAATTGACCCTCTCCGATCGGATGAACGATCGAAGCCGCGAACTTTTCAACACGCAGCAGGGGTTGGTCTATCTTGCGAAAAAGACCGGGGGGTTCGCCCGCATTAATCGGAATGACTTATCTGCCGGGGTGCAGGACGTACTCGAGGACCAAAGTTATTATCTCGTCGCCTTCGAGCCTGACGAATCATCATTCGATCCGGCCAAATTGAAATACCTCGATATCGACGTGAAGGTGAAGCGGACGGGCGTGAAGGTCCGTCACCGAAACGGGTTTGCCGTAAGCGAACGGGAGAAGGGGGTTATAGTTAACTTAAATTATCCGACGAAGATCATGCGGGCGCTTTCGTCGCCATTCGCACTCAATGGGGTCTCCGTCAAACTTAATGCCCTAGTCGGTAGCGAAAAGGGGAAAGGGTATTTCGTTCACTCGTTCCTCCATATCGGAGCGAAAGATTTCAAATTCGAAAGACGGTCCGACGGAACCCTCAGGGCTGAATTTGAGATCCTCGGGATCTTGTACGGTGACAATGGGGTGCCGATCGAAAAGACGAACCTTACCGGTAGCACTTCGGTGACGCCGGAGAACTTAGAGCGTGTCCGGAACGAGGGCTTCGCATACAGCTTCATCTTCCCCGTTAAGCAGCCTGGCGGCTATCAGATGCGCGTTGCTCTGATCGACCGGGGAAGCCACGAGGTGGGCTCCGCAAACCAGTTCGTAAGCGTGCCTAACTTAAAAAAAGAGGGGCCGGTGCTTTCAGGGATCGTGCTGCAGAACATCTCGAAGAACGAGTGGCTCGCGTTCGTGTCCGGGGGGGCTCAGGCCCCGCCGGCGTCCGGTTCGTCCAACGGATTGCTCGACCCGAAATATTCCACCGCGAACCGGGTCTTCCCTCGCGGAACTGTCCTACGATTCGGCATCGACGTTCTCAACGCGCAGAAGGCCAAAACTGCCGAAGCTCTGACCGTGCGGTCCCGGGTGTTCCAGGACCGGAAGCTGGTTTTCGAGACTTCCGAGCATCCCGTTTCGAATCTGCTCCGGAACGACACGGTACCTTACACCGACGCGGTCGAATTGGGCCGGGACATGGTACCCGGGGACTATGTCCTGCAGATCGTCCTCACGGAGGCACTCGGGAAAAACAAAAAGAACGTCACGACGCAGTACGTACAGTTCGAAGTGGTCGATTAAGTAGCGGAAGTTGATCTGGAACCGGCTCATTCAAACAGGAGTTAATGGTGAAAACGATGAATAAAATCAGAAATTTCTGCATCTTCGCTTTCGTTGCTCTTTTAACTGCATCGGTAGCCGCGCAGGTCCCGAGACCCGAGGCGAAGCCCGCTCCAACGCCGTCGGACTCGGACGTCGTTAAGATCTCCACGACCATCATTCAACTGGACGTGTCCGTGGTCGATTCCAGAGGTCGGGTCGTAAAGGATGTTCGTCCGGACGAGATCGAGATATACGAGAACGGAAAAAAGCAGCAGATTACTAACTTCTCATTCGTTTCATCAGCAAGACCCGATTCTAAGGAAGAAGATAGGGAGGCCGGAGAGTCCGCGAAAACCGCGGCGAGCGAGCTGCCCCTCCCGGCAACTGCGGTGGCCGTCCGCCCCGAACAGGTACGCCGGGCGATCGCGATCGTCGTCGATGACCTTTTCCTGTCTGCGGAGAGTGCGTATAACACCCGGCGCGCATTGAAGAAGTTCGTCAACCAACAAATGGTTGAGGGCGATCTCGTCGCGATCGTCCGGACCGGAGCCGGCGCAGGTACCTTACAGCAATTCACTTCAGACAAATACATCCTCAACGCCGCCGTCGAGCGCGTTAAATGGAATCCTGGAGGATATGGTGGGGGCTCGCCGTTCACCTCGATGGGGCCATCGTTTGCCGAATTGGTAAAGGCAGAAACCGGAGAGGACACCGCGTCCGCGACGGCGAGCAGCGATCAGTTCAATCAAGGTCGAGCGGATGCCTTCGCCATCGGAACCTTCGGTGCACTCCGGCACATTATCGATGGAATGGAAGAATTGCCGGGCCGCAAATCGGTAGTGATGTTCTCCGAGGGCTGGATGATGTTTAGGAGCGATCGGCTGGAGGTATCAAGAAATCTCGGGGGCGAGCTGGCAAAAGTGATCGATGCGGCGAATCGGGCAGGTGCCGTTTTCTATCCTATTGATCCGCGCGGGCTTCAATACACTGGTATTACGGCCGCTGACCAGCTATCCATCGGTACCGCCTCGGGCGGCAGCATCTTGCCCACGCCCCAACGAATGGCGAGCGTCATGACCCAGCGAAACGACCAACTATGGCATTCGCATCAAGGTATGGACACGCTCGCGAAGGAAACCGGCGGATTCTTTGTTAAAAACACGAACGATCTCGCCGGCGGCATCAGGAAGATCCTTCAAGATCAAAGTTACTATCTTATAGCCTACGAACCCGAGTCTGACACTTTCGACGCAGCAAAACAAAAATTCAACAAGATAGAAGTAAAGGTGCTCCGAAAAGGCTTAACGGCCCGGTACCGGAGCGGCTTTTTCAACTTCGCCGACGAACAGGCCAAACGCCCCGACGCCGCGGCTGCCACACCCGTCGCTCAATTGCAGCGTGCCCTAGTCTCACCTTTCGCCGTAAACGACATCGGTCTCTCGCTTAACCCGGTCTACGGGAACGACGTGCGGGAAGGCGATTTCGTCCGATCGCTGCTGCATATTAAAGCTTCCGATCTTAAGTTCGTCGACGACCCGAGCGGGAAGAAACGCGCCGAATTCTCCATCTTGGCGATGAGCTTCGGTGCGAACGGAGCTTCCGTCGACCAACTCTTTAAGGACTTCACGATCGAAGCGAACGAGCGCATTTACAAAAAGATCCAGGAAGAAGGCTTCGTTTATTTCTTTAATTTCCCGATCAAGAAGCCCGGAGCTTACCAATACCGGGTCGCTCTTCGCGACAAACTCGCCGGCACGCTCGGTTCGGCAAACCAGTTCATCGAGGTCCCTAACCTGAAAAAGGGACGCCACCACATCTCGGGCATCTTGCTGCAGTCATTCACAGCGGACCAGTGGAAGAAGATCGAAGGGGACTCGAATGTCAACCTAGAGGTTTCCGACCCGATGAATGACACGGCCCTTCGCCGTTTTCGTACGGGCTCGGTAGTGCGATACGGTTTCGAGGTGTATAACGCCCAAAGTAACAGGACGGCCTGGCCATCGCTCACGGCCAAGGTCCGCGTTTTCCGGAATGGCAAAATCGTCCTGGATGGAAGTGCACTTTCCATAGAGATGAACGGCCAAACGGACCCGAAACGAATTCTCTCTGGCGGGGCGATCGATCTGGGCTCGGGAATGGAGCCTGGCGATTATGTCCTCCAGGTGATCGTCTTCGACAACGGGGCGAAGAAAGATAACCGCGTCGCGACTCAATTCGTCCAGTTCGAGATCGAGTAGGTCCTACAAATAATGATCGTATCCCTCAAGGATCCGTCGCGGCCGGGGATTCCGGGCCCGGTTCTGTAATACTCCGCTCCTCACGCATCTCCATCGAGAGGAAATAATTCAGTGTGGTTCGGATTATCGCGATCGCGCCGAGCTTTCCGATCTGATCCCAACTGGGCGAGATGGCTGTGGAAAGGATGTCGGCCCCGAGTTGGAACTCTAGGGCTAGAGCGAGATACCGGGCCAACAGAAGCCGGATCTTGTTATAGTTGCGTGGTTCGGGGGCAAGTAGGGCACGAACGAAGGCGGCGAACGCCAGTGCTATCCCGATCGCGATGATCACAGCCCCGGTCAGTTCAACGAAGAGCTTCAGCCAGGAAACCAGGTTAACGATCGTCGGCTCGAAAAACGTTTGACCCGGACCCGATACTAGGCCATTCGCGTCCTCTTGCACCAGCGCGAGCGTTTGAAGTAAAAGAGCTTCCATTGCCGGTTAGACTTTCGCGACGATACAACTTATGTTGAAGTTTGCTCTGTAAACGGGCAGACAGTATATGCGCATCACTTCCATCGAACTCATCGAGATCAACCTCCCGCTCGTCCACTTTTTCGAAACAAGCTTCGGCCGCACGTACGAGCGGCGGATCATACTTGTCCGCGTCGAAGATAATGAAGGTGCCGAAGGCTGGGGCGAGGTCACCTGCGGGGAGGGGCCGGGCTATTCCGACGAATGGACCGATTCCGCCTGGGTCACGATCGATAAGATCCTTGCGCCGATGGTGGTCGGCAAAGAGGTCGAGAATGCCGAGGGCATCTGGGGCCTGATGAAGCAGGCACGCGGGCACCGCATGGCGAAATCCGGCATCGAGACCGCGTGCTGGGATCTGGAAGCGAAGAAGCTCAACGTGCCGCTCTGGCGTCACCTCGGCGGCGTCAACCAGGTGATCGAGTGCGGCGTTTCCATCGGCATTCAAGACTCCGTCGCGCAGCTCATCGAAAAGATCCGCACCGAGGTGGATGCCGGCTACAAGCGCATCAAGATCAAGATCTCTCCCAGCTGGGATTATGACGTGATCAAGGAAGTGCGACGGGAATTCCCCGACATCCTCCTGATGGGCGACGCCAATTCCGCCTACACGCTCGCCGACATCGATAAGCTCAAGTCGCTCGACGAGTTCGGCCTGATGATGCTCGAGCAGCCGCTCCCCTACGACGACATCATCGATCACGCGAAGCTCCAGCGCGAGATCAAAACACCCATCTGCCTCGACGAGCCGATCAAATCCCCCGACGACGCCCGCAAAGCCATCGAGCTCAAGTCTGGCAAGATCATCAACCTCAAGAACGGCCGCGTCGGCGGGCACAACCAATCCAAACAGGTCGAGGCCGTCTGCCGTGAAGCGGGCATCCCCGTCTGGTGCGGCGGCATGCTCGAATCCGGCATCGGCCGCGCTCACAACATCGCCATCTCAACCCTCGCCGGCTACACGATGCCCGGCGACGTCTCCGCCTCCAAACGCTACTGGCACGAAGACATCATCGACCCCGCCGTCGAAGTCTCCCCCGAAGGCACCATCACCGCCCCCGAAGGCCCCGGGATCGGCTTCGAAATCAAACGGGACCGCATTGAAAAGATCACCGTCCGAAAGGTCGCGATCTAATGAAACGCCTCCTCATCACGCTTCCGGTTCTCGGCTTGATCGCGGTTTCCGCTGTCGTGATGATCAATCTCCAGGTCAGGTCTTACTCGACGGATAGGATTTACTACGACGTCGGCAGTGTCCCGGGCGAAGACCGTATCGCGATCGTTCTGGGCGCCCGCGTTCGACGAGGGGTTCCGTCGGAAATGCTCTACGACCGCGTTCTGACCGGCGTCGAATTATACAAAGCCGGAAAGACTCGAAAGCTTTTGCTTAGCGGCGGTGCCGGCGAACCGTCCGTGATGAAAAAGCTCGCGTTGGAGTTCGGGGTCCCGAAGAGCGACTTGATCCTCGATGACCTCGGCCTGCGCACTTACGAATCCTGCGTTCGGGCGAAGCAGACGTTCCAAATAGAAAAGGCGACCATCGTCACCCAGGGCTTCCACCTCCCCCGCTCGATCTATCTCTGCCAAAACATTGGCATCGATGCGGTCGGCCTGAGAGCCGATCGGAGGAATTACGATGCAGAGGGATTCGGCGAAAACCGCGAATATTTCGCCAACCTCCGCGCCTGGTACGACATCAACTTCAAATCACTCCCGCCCGAGCCCGCCGAAAAAATGCCGATTGCCCCTTGACCCCTATTGTTGCTAGGCATTGGCAAACTTTGCCATAAATGATATTTTTCAGAAATGTCCACGATGTACATCTCATTGCCGGAGTCCCTGAAATCTTTTGTAGATTCGCAGGTGTGCGAGGGCGACTACACCAGCAGCAGCGAGTATGTGAGGGAGTTGCTGCGAAGGGAACAGGACCGCGTCCGACTTCGGCAACTTATCCTTGATGGCGGCGCTTCGCCCCTAAACGAAAAGCCTCTGGACGCGGAGTATTTCGAAAAATACCGCAAGCGGGCGCGGGCACGAAAGTGAAAGCCAAACCGATCGTAACCCGTGAAGCGGCGGACGAAGATATTGACCAAGCCTTCGAATATTATTTATCTGAGGGCGGTCCGGACGTTGCGGTAGCATTCATCGATGATTATGAACGGGCGACATCCCACCTCAGTCGATACCCTTTATCCGGCTCGCCGCGTCCAGGACACACACTCTTAGTTGAAGATCTACGCCAGTGGCC
>JAEZJR010000051.1 GCA_023415725.1 Acidobacteriota bacterium | reverse complement strand
TCCTAAAGGATACACACCGCCGACGGGTACACCTCCGCCCCAGCCCGATAACCGTGCTACCAGTCCGAATTTACGGCAACAGTTACCGACTGAAAGGACCCTGCCGCCCAGCCCCGCCCCCGAGCAGCCGAACTTCATTCAGAATCACCAGACGCAAACGCCCTATCCAACCATTCCACAGGCGTCCATCCGCCAGGCTGAGCCCTTAATTGGTGAGGATGCGGAGGTAATGACAAACGTCCGTAAAAGGCTCTCCGCCACTGAGCTTTATAAACTGGAGATATGGCAAGGTGGCGTGCGACAAAATGTCGTTCCGATATTTAATTTGGAAACTAGCGTTGGGCGGGGGTCGAAGTCGAAACCGGTGGACATCGCGCTTGCGGGCGATCCTGAGATCAGCCGGAAGCATGCGAGCCTGATAACAGATGGGAACGGTCGATATTGGATCATCAACGAAGGCCGTAATCCCGCAATGATCTCCGGGCACGACCTTCCGAGTGGTCAGAGGGTGCCCGTACAGCCTGGAACCAATATTTCGATTGGCACCTACCTGCTGAGGATCCAGCCAAAATAGTCAATTTATTCATGCGAAACGTTAGCTGTTGCGAAGGCAACAGCTTCTTTTATGGATTAAAGAAGGGAAGTTAAGTTGCTGGAGTTATTAATGTTACAAATTCTGTGGGGTTAGATACGATCAGGTCCTTTAGTTTCAAAACTCTCCGGACGACATCATCTGGATAATTGTAAAGACCCGCGTTCTCCTCAAACTCTTCAGTGTCGAGAATCTCAATTCGGCGATCGGGCCAAATGATCATGTCAATCTCCAAGTCGACATAATCGACCACTCCTTCGCTTATCTGCGGGGGCATCGAAAGGTTGATGTAATAGTTGCGAAGTTCGCCTGTCGGTTCGTAAAAGACGAAATAGTTGTACCAACGGTCGAAAAAGAAGGTTTCAAGGGAGCGTGTACCTTTTGAGATCGTTCCAAGGTTGGGGTGCTTTACCTCGTGCTCGAAAAATCCCTCGAGTAAAAGAAGTTCATCCGATCGCTCAAGCAATCGTGCCTTCCAGCTTCTCCGCAGGCTAAAGTCGTACTTTCGGGAGTTGACGGTAAAAAGTTGACCCTTCACGAGTTTTCCGGCGGGCAGCGGACGATCAATACTGAACAGTGCACATGGTGAAGGACGGAGTCGGAGACAGAGCCCAGAAGCAAGCGCTCCCACGCCTTATAGCCGTGCGAGCCCAGAACGATCAGGTCTGGCTGGAAATCTTCCGCCGCTTCCACTATTCGGCTCTCCGGCGAGCCAAAGAGTATTTCAGTCGTAATATGGAGTTCCGGTTCCCTAAAGTGCTCATTCAACTGGTTTACGGTTTCGGTCAATATGTTTCCTGCATTTTCCCGCGCAGTGCGCTCGAACTCCGCCGAATCCGGCAGGTAGCCGCCGTAAATGTCCACGGCCATCGGTACCGCCATATCGATAACGCTCACCGCTTTCACGTGATCGCCTGCCCCTAAACGAAAGCGTTTCAACATGTCCATGGCGGCTTCGCTCTGCTTTGTGCCGTCTGTAGCGAAGAGGATCTTCATTATAGGAACCCCCAAAATCAATTAATTGAAAACTTAGGACAATTCTACAACGGAATTCTACCGTGGGTTAATCGGACTACTCCTCACCAAGTAGTTTTGCCAGTAGTTGCTTTAGTATAAGAGCTTCGGTTTCCGTAAGTCCCATAACGGTTTGTTCCTCGATATCTGCCCATTTTAATTCCAGGGCCTCCCGCACATTTCGGCCCTTGTCGGTCAGGTAGATCCTGGTCGAGCGGGCGTCGTCCTCGTAACGCTCCCGTGTCACCAGATCTGCCTGAAGCATTCCGCCCAGGATCTTATTCACAGTGGGTGCGGCCAGGTTGAGTTTCTCAGCAAGGTCTACCTGCCGTTGGCCGTCCTTTTTCCATAATTCGAACAGTACGAATACTTGCCCACTATGAAGTCCGACCTCTTGGACTGACTTCTCAAGAAGGTTTCGGTGTGCCGTTGTGAGCTTCGAAAGCTGGTAACTGACTGAGTCACGAAAATCCATAAACGCCTTTATTCTAATGCTTTAAGTAAGCAATAAGCCACCCAAAATAAAATACGTAGCAGGCTAATAATCTACCATCAGGAAGCTAATATATAAAAGTTAGCCGGCTCATAAAATTTGGTGAGAGTGGTTAGAATAGTTATATGAATAATGTCGAACTCTTAAGAAGTAGCCGTGACCTGTTGCTTAAACTGCATAAGACACTCCTCGATCACGAGCGTGCTCTCTACGAAGGAATCAATGGTCCGCACTCACCAGGCCAATTTCTGAGTGTATTGTTGGAAGATTCCGATTTTGCCTGGTTGAGAAAGTTCTCAACACTGATCGTGGAAATCGATGAGATGTTTGCTCAAAAGGATGGTTATAGTGAGGAAACAGTGGAACAACACCTGACCGCGCTGCGATCGCTGGTATCGATGGAAGATGAAAATGAGGCCTTCAGAGCCAAATACCAAGCAGGGTTGCAGCAGGACCTCGACGCCGCGGCCCACCAGGGTGACCTCCGGAAACTGCTTTTCGGCGAGTAAGTTCTCACCTATAAACAGAAAGACCGGGCCATTCAATCGCCCGGTCTTTCTAAAGTCAGCAGAAGAATCTAAGCTCTCCCGCTCTTTTTCCAGTCGCTCAGGAACGACTCCAGCCCCTTATCCGTCAACGGGTGTTGGACGAGCTGTTTGATCACTTTGAAGGGGATCGTAGCGACGTCAGCGCCTACCAAGGCGGACTCTACAATATGCATCGGGTGCCTGATCGACGCGGCGAGCACTTGGGTGTCGTAGTCGTAATTCTGATATATCTGCACGATATCGCCGATTAGCTGCATACCGTTGGTGGCGATGTCGTCGAGGCGTCCGATAAAGGGCGAGATGTACTTTGCACCGGCTTTCGCAGCCAAGATCGCCTGGGCAGCACTGAAGCACAGCGTAACGTTAACGCCCGTACCCTCGTCTGTCAGAATGCGGGTAGCCTTGAGGCCATCAAGCGTAAGCGGGCATTTCACCACGACATTCGGAGCGATCTTGGCATACTCGCGGCCTTCCTTGAGCATTCCTTCGGTATCCATGGATGTTACCTCTGCGGATACATCACCTTTCACGAGCGAGCAGATCTTCTCGATATGCTGCTTAAAGTCGACGTCGCCCTCTTTGGCCACAAGCGACGGGTTCGTAGTGACCCCATCGATCAGCCCCATTTCATTCGCTTCGCGGATCTCATCAAGATTCGCTGTATCGATAAAGAATTTCATTTATTTTTCCTTGCTTGGGTTTCTCTAGTTTATTCCAACCATCTGCTCATCTCAACGGAGCAAGTCACCTGACTCTGTTTCGCAATGTTCCTATACCTTCGACAGTTACCTCGCAGACGTCGCCGGGACTCAGTTTCGAAACGCCCGACGGCGTGCCTGCAGCGATCACATCGCCCGCCTTCAGCGTCATTTGACGTGAGATGTATCGGATCAAAAAATCGACAGGGAAGACCATCTGAGAAGTTCTACCGTCCTGCCTGATCTCGCCATTAACAGCACAGGTCACGCGCAGGTCTTTCACGTCGAGTTCTGTTGCGATCACTGGCCCGATCGGGCAGAACGTGTCGAATGATTTACCCCGGGTAAATTGAACGTCCTTCCTCTGAATATCTCTGGCCGTGACGTCGTTCAGGCAGGTGTAGCCCCGGACGAATTCGAAAGGATCGTCGGCCTCCGACAGATCCTTGCAGTCGCGTCCGATAATTACCGCTAGCTCTCCTTCGTGCTCCACTTGCTGAGATTGCGCGGGGATAACGATATCATCCTCATGCCGAATAACTGCCGACGGAGCCTTAAGGAATAGCAGTGGCTCTTGTGGCACTTCATTTCCAAGTTCAGCGGCGTGCTCTGCGTAGTTACGCCCGACGCAAACGATCTTGGACGGGGCATAATCAGTTCCCAGTTCTAACTTCATAATCAATTAGGATATCGGAGACCGGGCGAATCGTGAAAAGGCCGCTAGAATCACGGAAATTCGGGCAGATTTAGCAGTCAGGTTGGGTGACTGCCAGCTACGAAAAAAAATCCTTGACAAATATACGTTTTTCGTCCTATTCTGTCTTCACTGAACGCGTTACAGTACCCAATGGGGAACTTAGGTTTTCCCGCTCGCGGGCCGCTCAAAGTGAAATCCGACTTGGAAAGTAGCTGCGAGAGTTACGGTTCGGGAGGACACTCCTGAGAGTCTTGTCGGCGCGATGCTCTTGACTCGAGAATGAGTTGAACGAAAAAGATGATAAGGTCCGTTGCCTGCCCGCAGCGGGCCTTTTCTATTGTATTGACGTTGAGAATAGGGTCTTTTGCGAGACCTTAAGGAATCGTTTCGCTCACCACTTCGCTGGGTTCGCTCACGTTGTTGAATTTATCGATCGCAGTTACGTAATAATGATAGGTCCTGCCTGATTCCACACTACGGTCCTGAAATGTATTTGCCGTCATTGTATCTTTAGTGAGCAACTCCCACTGATCTTTCGGTAGGCTGGGGTCGGTCGACCGATATACGCGGTAGCCTGCGACGTCGCTTTCCGGATTTACGGGGAAAAAGATCGATATTTCCGTCGGAGCAGCCGCGATCGTAACGGCGGCTGGCGGGGAAGGCGCAAAGGTATCGACCGGCGTCAGTCGCACGATATTCGACTCGCTGCTCTCCACGGGCTGAGCGTCTGTGCCTAGCGAAACGGCTCGTACGAAATAGAAATATTCCGTCCCGAACTCAAAAGATCTATCCAGATACTCCACATCGTTAACCGGGGTGGCGTTTAACAATCTTGCAGGAACCTTTTCTGACCCCGACCTGTAAATATTGAAACCGATGATATTGGCCGGTGAGGTCCCATCCACATTATCAGTTGGCCGTTGCCACGTGAGCCGGACGGCTTCCTGAGACAATTCCGTCAAAAGGGAAGTCGGGGCCGCGGCGACTCTGGGGGCCGGTTCAAGTAGGAAAAAGTTAGAGAACGACGCCTTCTGCCCGGAGCCGTTAGCGAACCGTACTGCATATCTTAAACGCGCCGGCTGCCCGGCGAATTGGAGTGTGTCCGTGAATTGCAATATCTTGGAGCCGAAATCCTCATCACCGATCCGCATCGTCGCGATGATCAAGCTCCTGTTCGCGAACTCTTCTTCAGATAGCGCCTGCGGTGCGTTAAGCGGTTCGGCGAGCCGATAAATGTCCGCTCGCTCAATTCGGAGAACGTCGCCTTTCGGGGCGTTACGCAGCGGCATTTGCCACGAAAGAATGACCTGATTGCCACGCTGAAATCCCGATACTTCCGCCCGCTGAAGCACCCGTTCCTGCGGAGGCAGCGGCGGTTTGCGCTTACCGCAGCTTAAAGACATAAGCAGCACCACTGCTAAAGCCGCTAACGGTGCTTTAGATGCGAACTGCTTAATGGAAAAGCTTAACGGCATAGGGGCTGAACTGCTTATGTTATGTGCTTAAAGGATGTACTGACGAAGATCCCGGTTCTCGACGAGACCGTCGAGTCTTTCGGAAACGTAGGCGGCGTCGATGATCTGCTTCGTTTCACTAAGTTCGCTTCCGAGGAAGCTGATCTCCTCAAGGAGCTTTTCGAGCAATGTGTGGAGACGGCGGGCCCCGATGTTCTCGGTCACCTTGTTAATCTCCGCTGTCATTTCAGCGATTTTCGAAACGGCATCGTCGGTGAATTCGAGTTCGATTCCCTCGGTACTTAAGAGTGCTTGATACTGTTTGATCAGGGAATTCTTAGGCTGGACGAGAATGCGCTTCAAATCTTCGACCGTCAGCGATTCGAGTTCGACCCGGATCGGAAATCGGCCCTGCAGTTCGGGGATCAGGTCCGCAGGCTTTGAAACATGAAACGCTCCGGCAGCTACGAAAAGGATGTGATCCGTACTGACCATGCCGTAACGAGTGTTGACGTTCGTACCCTCAACGATCGGCAGCAGGTCGCGTTGCACGCCCTCACGCGAGACGTCCGGGTTCCCTGTAGATTCGCGGCCGGCGATCTTGTCGATCTCGTCCAGGAAAACGATTCCTGATTCCTGTACCTTTTGGATCGCGTTGCGCTGGATCTGTTCCATATCGACGAGTCGTTCTTGCTCGTCGCGGATCATATACGACCGGGCGTCGACGATCTTCATGTTGCGGCGCACCGTTTTCGCAGGGAAGAGATTGCCGAACATGTCCTTCAGGTTCACGCCCATCTCCTCCATTCCCTGCCCGCCTATAAAATCGATCGTCGCGTTACCGCGATCAGTGGTATCGATCTCTATCAGCCGCTCATCTAGCTCTCCTCGACGTAGCTGTTCACGGAGCTTTTCGCGGGTTCGATTTGCGGGAGGCTCATCGGCCGGGTCTGCGTCATAGTTGAACGCAGCCGGAGGAAGCAGAAGATCCAGGATCTTCTCTTCGGTATTTTTCTCGGCTTGCGACTTAACGTCTTCAAAGGCGGCCTGCCGTGTCATATCCACCGCGACATCAGCGAGTTCGCGGATCATGCTTTCAACATCGCGGCCGACGTAACCTACTTCTGTGAATTTTGACGCTTCGATCTTAATGAAGGGTGAGTCAGCGACCCTTGCCAATCGGCGGGCGATCTCAGTTTTACCGACACCGGTTGCACCGATCATAAGGATGTTTTTTGGCAGCACATCCTGGGCGATCTCAGGCGGAAGTTTCTGACGTCGAATTCTATTCCTGAGTGCGACCGCGACGGCACGCTTCGCTGCCCCCTGGCCGACGACGTATTTGTCCAACTCCTCGACTATCTGACGAGGCGTCAGCTCATCGAGCTTTGGTTTTGCAGCAGTTGTTTCGCCGCCTAGGTATATCGCCATTTCTAAGTTCGACAGGCAGTCTGCCTGATCTACAATGTCTCGAGCAAGATCTCGCCGTTCGTGTAAATACAGATCTCCCCCGCGATTCGCAAAGCTTCTTCGGCGATCTCGCTAGCGGAGAGCGGAGAGTGCTTCATCAAGGCCCGGGCCGCGGAAAGAGCGAACATGCTCCCGGAGCCTACGGAAAGTAGTCCGTCATCCGATGCGATCACATCACCTTTTCCCGATAGCAAAAACGCGTCCTTTTTGTCTGCGACGATCAAAAGTGCTTCAAGATTTCGTAAGTACTTGTCGGTTCGCCAGTCTTTGCTGAGCTCGATAGAGGCACGTTCCAGTTGGTTTTGAAACTGTTCAAGTTTGGTTTCGAACCGTGTAAGCAGGGTGAAAGCGTCTGCCGTGGCACCTGCGAATCCAGCGAGAATCTGACCCCCTGCGATCCGTCGGACCTTTCTCGCTTTGCCTTTGATCACTGTTTCGCCGAGCGTAACCTGGCCGTCCCCTGCCATGGCGACCTCGCCGTTTCGTTGGACAAGCAAAACGGTAGTTGACCGAATTCGGTTCTCAGAGTCAGCCTTTGCCATAAAGCTAGATGATAGATGTTCGAATTCAAATCCTCAAATTGACAGTCTGTCCCGTATTATCTGAACATTGAACCGTTTATGACGTATAGACCGAAGATCGGCATCACGATGAGGCTTGAGATCCCGACGAGGCGGTTCTACCTTGGCCGCGATTACAGCGAGGCACTTGTCGGCGCCGGGGCGTTGCCGGTGCATATACCGCTGATTCCGAATAAGGAGTACATCGCTGACGTCGTCTCGGGTTTGGACGGGATCTTGTTGCCGGGGAGCGACACAGACGTCGACCCGGCACGTTTCGGCGAACAGCCGCATCCAAATCTTGGAACGGTCATCGACGAAAAGGACGAAACGGACCTGATGGTTCTTGAAGAATCGGAACGATACGGCCTTCCTGTGTTTGCGATATGTTACGGAATGCAGTTGCTTAACGTGTTTCGAGGCGGCACTCTCATACAGGATATTAATTCCCTTGTTAAGGCGCCTGTAAAGCACCAGCAGGGACTACCTCTTGAGCGGAAATCACATTCCATTTATGTGGAGGCCGATTCGCTGCTCGAAAAAGCGTTAGGTGTCGGACATGATACAACTAATGTGAACTCGCATCATCATCAGGCTATCGCAAACGTGGGAAAGGATTTACGAGCCATTGCATATACCGCGGATGGGGTCGTAGAGGCGATCGAAGATACTAGATCTGGCAAATTTACATTTGGCGCTCAGTGGCATCCTGAGGTTAATTGGCGAATTGACCATCTGTCGCAGGAACTATTCGGCGAGTTTGTAAAAGCGGCCGGAAGTAGAATGGTCGCGAGTTCGAACCGTTAATGTATCGGCTGATATAGCCTAACTCGTCTGTTTCCAAGAATATGAAAGAGGGTGCCTTAGGTATCAGATGTGCAAGGAGACAACTTACTCTTAAAGCTAGAAATAAGGTTAATATAGGTGTCCAAGCTCTGCATTCGCATCAGTTACGGAAACGAGCTAGAGTAACATCTCGAAGTCTGGGCTCGACGTTTAAAGTAGTGTAAAGCGACGTTTTGAGGATATATTTTCATGAATAATCCCTTACTCATAGGTCTTGCCGCCTGGTTTTTCCCTGGAGCCGGTCATTTGGTGCAAAGGCGGTCTCGGCGTGGACTGCTTATCGGCGGGGCGATTTGGCTCATGTTTATTGTGGGGCTCCTAAGCGGCGGGGCCTACTATCCCGGCTTCGCATTTGCGGACGGTGCTCTTCTCTTCCTTTTGAACTTATTCGCAAAGCTCGGTAACGGGCTTGGAGCCGTTGCTGCGTTCCTGTTCTCCGTTACTCCGTCGCCCGATACACCGGCACTTGCGACGTTTGAGTACGGCGGCCGCATGGTTGAAACGGCGGGTCTCTTGAACTACCTTGCGATCATGGACGCGATCGACATCTACTTGGGGAGGAAGAAATGATTCATTTTCTTTACCTGCTCGGGTTTGCGGCTCTCATCGCGGTGGTCTTCGGAGCGATTTCCAGCGGATCACCAAAAGAGAAGGTCTGGTACGGTGTGAAGACCTTTTTGCAGTTCGTCGGGATCAGTTTAATCATCGCGTGGGTACTATATTTTATTCCCTGGTAAATCAGCCAACGTCCTCAAGTCCCGATATTTTCTGATGAAAATGAGGCTTCTGGCCGCATCTAAGTTGTTTAGATAATGTCTATAAAGGAATCAGAGGCCTTAGTAATAAAGAGCTACAATCTGTCTGAAGCGGACCGAATTGTGGTGTTCTTTACTCGTCAGCACGGGATAGTACGTGGGGTAGCCAAGGGGGCCAAGCGTCTTCATAGTCGATTTGGCAGCACTCTCGAACCATTCTCCACGGTCAATCTAACCTATTTCCAAAAGGAGGACCGGGAGCTTGTATCTATTCAAAATGTGGAGCTGCAGCGTTCGCGTTTCGACGTTGCCAGCGACCCTGTTTTTCTCAAAACATATTCCTACATTGCGGACCTTCTTACCGCATTTGCCCTGCCCGAAGATGCCGACGAAAAACTTTACCGAATGATATCTGCATGTTTGTCGGCGGATGTTGCTGGTGAAGACTTAGAGACGGTACGGTTATATTTTGAGCTCTGGCTTTTGCGGCTGTCCGGGCTATTGCCTGATTGGACGCGCTGCGAGCAGTGCGGCCGAGAGATCGATGTCCGTCGTAATGCCTACCTCATGACATCATTTCACCTTCGCTGCGGTGAGTGTCGGCAACGTCATACATTCGCCGAAATTTCCTCGAACGAACTGAGACTATACGACGATATTCAGCGCCTTGCTCCTGCGGTATTGATCGAGTCGGCAAAAGATAAACTTCATGCTGTAAGGTCTATCTCCAGCGTGACCAAACGCCTCATCACTCAGGCTCTCGGTCGAGAGGTCGCGACCGGTGCGTCTTTGCGATAAAATTTCATTGGATGCGACACAGCCTGACGATATCCCGATACCTGATCGGCGCGATCATGCCGTATTTCTTGTCGTCATGGCTGCTGCTTAGCGTTATCCTTTTCGTTCAGCAGGCGGGCCGTTTCTCGGATATATTCTTCTCCGCCAATATCCCCAGTCAGCTTATTTGGCAGCTCGCCATTGCACTCATCCCCAATGTGGTTGCGTTTACGTGTCCGATGGCGGTGCTTGTCGGTACGGTAATCGGGCTGTCGAAAATGCAGGGCGACAGCGAGCTCATCGCTATCCGGGCAACCGGCGTAGGGAACTTGCAGATCATGGTCCCCGTGCTTCTGCTGGGGGTCGTACTTTCGGCTTTCACTTTTGCTATCAATCTGTTTGGAGTACCGCTGGCCGCCCGTATCGTCCGTCAAGTCGCGATCCAGACGGCGATTTACAAGCTCGAATCGCCGATCGAACCGGGCGTTTTCAACACCGAGGTCGCCGGCTACACCATCTATGTGCGCGATGGGGACATCGCTGAGGGAAAGTGGAAGAACATTTTCATACACAATGAAGATCCGGAGACCGGGACAGTGCGTCTGATAACGTCACAGCGCGGCAGAATCGATTCGACCGATCAACTATCTGAACTAGTTCTCGAAGATGCTGTCTCGACGACGATATCTTCAGAAAAAGAAGGGGAGAGGTTCGTTTCCGAGCGGATCGGGGAGGTCCGCTTCGCCATAAAGACGCGCCGGGGAGAATTGATAGATCGCCTTGCGACGACCCAGACTTCCGCCGAAGAGCTCGGTTTATCGCAACTCTCCGAATTCGCTCGATCAAAGGAGGGAAGGGAACGGACCGAGGCAGAGATACTTTGGCATCGCCGTGTTCTTCTGGGCGTGACTCCGATCGTGTTTTGCCTCCTTGGAGCCGCCTTGGTGCTACGGTTCAACCGAGGAGGGCGGGGGTTTGGAATCTTTGTATCACTACTGAGTCTGATAACGTATTACCTTCTCGCCTTTCTGGGGGAGCAATTGGCCCGAACTGGAAGGATCAGTGTTCTGGTCAGCGGGTTGTTGCCGGTAGGCATCGCAGCCCTAGCAATAATCTGGCTTGGTTGGGACGTTAAGTGGAGAATATTCAAGAAGTTCTATGTTGATGTCAAGAAACTACGTGAGGTGTTGCTCACCTTCAGAAAAGGCCATCGTCCGAACGTTTTTGTAGATTTGACTACTGGACTACGGGATTTCGACATAGCGATCAATCTTTTGAGGTACTTCGCATTAACCCTTGGCTTTCTGACGGCGATCTTTCTGATCTTTACAGCGTTTGAATTATGGAAGTTCGCCGGCACGATGGATGGAGGGCCTTGGCTGCTTACTCGTTACCTGTTCTATTTGCTGCCGTTTATTTTCCTTCAGCTTGCGCCGTCTGCGGCGATGGTGGCCATCCTTGCCACGTTCGTCGTTAAATCGCGGCAAAATGAGGTCGTGACATGGGTTTCATCGGGCCAGAGCGTTTACCGGCTTCTAGCTCCCTGTTTTGTATTAACTCTATTCCTTGGGGGAATAAATATGCTTGTGCAAGAGTTCGTAGCCCCTCAAAGCAATGCGGTTCAGGAAACGTTGCGACAGGAACTCCGGTCCCGCGGAAACGCTTCGACTCCCGGACGGTTCTGGGTGGCCGAAGGAGATCGCATATATTCTTTTTCTAATACCGCATCTGAGTCTGATAACGCGAGGCAAATAGGGGCCGTTACGATCTATGAATTTGCGGATACGGGTATGGAATTGCAAGCCTTGTACCGCTCCTCAGGGGCCTCGTGGGCCGGCGGGGTCATCGATCTTTCTGGTCCGGTCCATAGAAGCATTCTAATTGACGGCGCTATCGAGAATTCAACAGTAACGGGCCCGGTCCAATTACCGGCAGAAAGCAACCCATTCAAGGAACTTCGTAAGAAGCCCAGTCAGCTGAATATTCCCGAGACTAAGGAGCAGGTTAGGCTTGTCGAGTCTGATGTCGAGCGGCGAAGTTTCGAGGTTGCTCTGGAAAAGAAGTGGTCGACGCTTTTTCTACCCTTCATCATTGCAATGTTTACGGCACCGTTCGCCCTGAGTTTGAATCGGAAAGGGAAGGCGGCAACTGTTGGCTACGCGGTCGCCCTTTGGTTGTTATTTATGGGGATTACTTCAGCTTTCGAACAGTTTGGGCTGTCGGGTGCTCTACCTGCGTTGGTTTCGGTATGGGGGCCGCTCGCGGTGTTCGCGACGCTGGGGGCCTATATGATGGCAAAGGTGCGGACATGAATGTGAGTGGAGGCCAAATGGGGCAGGATGTGATAATGGTTCTTCACGGCTTTTTGGCTGCCCAACAGGGAAAAGGTTAAGCTAGTGGAGGCGATAAACGAATTTCGATTCGACAGAAAAGGAACGGATACGCGCTGAGTATGACGAGCAATTCGAGTCGCTCGACGTGATTAGGAAACGTATTGAGTGCAAATGCTGCGGCCGAAAATGATCAGTTCGGCAACTTCAGGCAGATGTATTGATAGATCGTATCGCTTACTGAGCCCGGTTTGACTCTGGTCCGCGATTCGTTCTTTACAAGATCCGAGGAACGCACATCCACAAAGCCATTCGATGAGCTGTAAGCAGAAGTTTTCTCGATTTGCACGCTCCGGCCTGCACAATCGATAGTCGCGTACTGTACGACATATGCCGACTCACGTGGCAAGCTGTAGCGCCGGTTGAATGCCAGAGCGTGGTTCGGAACGATCTTTACCCATAGCTCGAAGCGGGTGTCCGACTTCGGTTGCATGTCACGCGTATAAAGTGAAAATCCCCGTGTTCCTTCCGTCGGCTTTCCCAGATCCGACCAGAACTTCTGATCGAGAAATTCAGCCTTGCCAACCTCCGCTTGCGGGGAAGCGGTAGGCGCCTGGCCAAAAACGGGCGCAATTGCAGTCAACAAAAGAAAAGGCAAAAGTTTTCGCATAGCAATCATTATCGGCAGATCTGTTGATAATGCAAGAGATGATTCGCAGATCGACCCGGCGAAATTCGTCCGATTAATTTACGGACCTGACACAATACGGAAACCTGCTGGTCGATGAAATGGCCAAAGAGGAGGAGAGGTTTTCAGCCCACCCGGTTTTTTATCCATCCGGGCCCCACATATGCGGAGTTGCTCCGCGCCTATATCCCGACTATCCTATCCTCACCTACATTCCACATTTTCGGGAGACAAAACATGATCCGTATGATTACAGCGGCCCTCATCGCCGCCATGCTGTTCGCTCTGCCAGGGGCCGCGGCGTCAGCACAGACGAGAAGCGACGAGGCTGCACTTGTTGCGAAGGCCGAGAAGATCCACAAGGACGTTATCACCCTCGACACACACGTCGACATCAACACTTCGAATTTCTCCGAAGCTGTAAATTACAGCCAGGACCTCAGCACCCAGGTCAACCTGCCGAAGATGAAGAAGGGCGGCCTCGATGTGGCCTGGTTCATCGTTTACACCGGTCAGGGGCCACTGACCGAAGAAGGCTACGCAGATGCATACAAGAATGCGATCGACAAGTTCGATGCTATTGACCGGCTTACGAAGAAGATAGCACCGGGCCAGATCGAGTTGGCACTTACTTCCAGTGACGTCCGCCGCATCGCAAGATCGGGCAAACTCGTCGCGATGATAGGGGTTGAAAATGCATACTCGATCGGCACCGACCTCAGCCGCATCAAGCAGTTCGCCGACCGCGGGGCCCGCTATATGTCGCTAGCCCATAATGGCCACAGCCAGCTCGCGGATTCGAACACGGGTGAGGCTGATAGCAAGTGGCTGCATAATGGCCTGAGCGACCTCGGTAAGCAGGCGATCGCCGAGATGAATAAATGGGGGATCATGGTCGACATATCCCACCCGTCCAAAGAGGCGAACATTCAGGCGATCAACCTTAGCAAAGCACCAGTGATCGCATCGCATTCTTCGGCCCGTGCCATTGCGGACCATAGCCGAAACCTCGACGACGAGATGCTCGCACTCATCAAGCAAAACGGCGGTGTGGTCCAGGCTGTGGCTCTCCGATCATATGTGAATCGGACGAAGAGCGAAGCACGTTCTGCAAAACAGAATGAGATCTTAAGGGAATTGGCCGTTCGGGAAGGCTTTACCATGCTCGCCCGTGCTGAAGTAATGAAACTGCCCGAGGTCGAACGGACCGAATACGGACAAAAGCTTCAGGCGTTCCGCTCAAAGGTAAATCCTATTCTGCGTGAACGTATGAAGGATATCCCGGACGTCGACGTTAAGGACTTCGTAGACCACATCGACTACCTTGTGAAGAAGATGGGGATAGACCACGTCGGAATCGCTTCCGATTTCGATGGCGGCGGAGGGGTACTCGGATGGGATAATGCCGCCGAAACCTTCAATATCACTCTCGAACTGGTCCGACGCGGGTACTCGAAGAAGGATATCGAGAAGATCTGGGGCGGGAACCTTCTTCGAGTACTGGATGAGGTCCAGAAAGTGGCCAAAAAGCTGCAGCAGGGAAGTTAAACTAAAACCTCAAGCGTCGTAATCGTGACGCTTGAGGTTAAACATTAAGAGTTAGGTTTGGAGCTGTAATTTCGGGCATTTGGTCTTCGCCCTATTCGGAATTACTTGAAACCAAACCACTTGACGAAGACGAGCCATGGGCTATCAGGCCCTTGGCTCTTTTTATGCGAAAAACTTATGGAAATTAGATAGGCTTGACGGATCTTGTACGCGTATTGGGTAGGATTTCATTGAGATTTGAGGTTTGCAACATGGAAAATTTATCGCCCGCGCGAATAATGGAAGTCGGTATGGGATTCTGGCCTGCGAGAACCCTATTGACCGCGATCAAACTCGGACTATTCACCGAATTGGGTTCGGGACCTAAATCCGGCCGCGAACTCCAAGAAGCCCTCGGGCTTCACTCCCGCTCGAATCCCGACTTCTTTGACACTCTCGTCGCCCTCAACTTCTTGGACCGCGAGGGCGACGGGGAAGATGCTCGCTACGGTAATACAGTTGAAACGGCGACCTTCCTAGATCGTAACAGCCCTGCCTTTATGGGCGGGTTTCTCGAAATGGCCCATGACCGGCTATATCCATTTTGGGGGAATCTCGCTGACGGACTCAAATCGGGTACTGCCCAGAATGAAACGAAACACGGCGGGCCGGGCGTGTTTGAAGAACTTTACAGCAAACCGGAGCGGCTCGAGCAATTCATGTCGGCGATGGCGGGGATATCGGTGGGGAATTTCATGGCATTTGCTGAGAAGTTCGATTTTTCGAGATATAAGACCATGATCGACGTCGGCGGCGCCACTGGCCTGCTGTCGATGTGTGTGGCGAAAGCCAACCCACACGTGTCATGTACGACAATGGACCTTCCGGGGGCCACCGACATCGCAGCACGCAAGATCGAGGAGGCCGGCATGAGCGATCGGGTGAAGGCGGAGTACTTAGATTTCTTCCGAGATCCGATCCCGCCTGCAGATGTGGTGACTATGGGGATGATCCTACACGACTGGAATCTCGAAAAGAAAATGCACTTGATCAGGTCCGCTTACGACGCACTGCCGCAGGGCGGGGCTTTCGTGGTGATCGAGAACATCATTGACGACGCACGGCGACAGAATGCTTTCGGCTTGATGATGTCGCTGAACATGCTGATCGAGTTCGGTGATGCCTTCGATTTCACCGGGGCCGATTTCGACCGTTGGTGCAGGGAAGTCGGGTTCAAGCGGACGGAAGTGGTCCACCTCGCCGGTCCGGCCAGTGCTGGAGTAGCTTATAAATAATGCTTTCAGTCTTGATCTAAAACCTCAACTGTCGCATTCTACTTACAATTCAAGCGTGCTAGTATGGCGCTTAATATGGGCGACGCGATACTCGAGAACGATCGACCGGGAGTCGGACGGCTTTACTACTTCCTTGCCAGGGTGATGATCGTCGCCGCGATGATCTTCGCAGTCATTTATTTCGGCCCGGCAAGCGTGGCTTTTAAGTTGATTTCATTTGGCACGATGTCGGCCGGCATGGTTCTGGATGTGATGAGGCTTCGAAATATGGGGGCCAGCCAGTGGTTGGTGTTTCTGAGGTTCGTGCCGTATCTTGGCCTGGTATTTTCGATCGCGTTGCAAAGCGCTCAGTCAGGTTGGAACGAGACGAAACGCCTAGACCGCGCGGGCTGGGCGATCTTTGGTGTTCACGTCGCGTTGATATTATTGGTGATTTATCTCGTTTACAGAAGCCGAGTCGAGGCGCGGATCCCGTTTTTCGCTATCTGATCGGAAAGTATATCGATAGAAAAAGCCCCGCTGTATTAGCGGGGCTTTTTCTTGTTTGTTGAACAAGTAACAGGTTCTACCAGGACAGGCTAACAGCCTGACCTACGTTAGGTTCCGGTTTCCCAACTGCTCATGTACTCGATCATCTCCGGCGTAAGTTCGTCGATGGAGACTCCCATAGCACGGAGTTTGAGGCCGGCGATCTCCTGGTCGACCTCGGCCGGGAGGACGTGAACGCCATTCTCGAGGCTGCCCTTGTTCTTAACAAGGTACTCAGCCGAAAGTGCCTGGTTCGCGAATGACATGTCCATCACCGAAGCAGGATGACCTTCGGCGGCGGCGAGGTTGATCAGACGGCCTTCACCGAGTACGATCACGCTCTTCTTGTCGTCCTTCGAGCGGTATTCCTCGACGAACGGGCGACGGGTTACTGCCGGTTGCGACATTTCGCGAAGCGCGTCCAGGTTGAGTTCGAGGTCGAAGTGGCCGGAATTGCAGACGATCGCTCCGTCCTTCATCGCTTCGAAGTGTTCCTTGTCGATGACGTGGCGGTTGCCGGTGACCGTGATGAAGAAATCGCCGATCTTCGCGGCGTCCTTCATCGGGAGCACCCTCATGCCGTCCATGACCGCTTCGATCGCCTTGATCGGATCGATCTCGCACACGACGACGTTGCCGCCCATGCCGCGGGCACGCATCGCAACGCCCTTACCACACCATCCGTAGCCGACGACCACGATCGTCTTTCCGGCGAGCAGGATGTTCGTCGCGCGGATGACACCGTCGAGGGTTGATTGACCCGTGCCGTAGCGGTTATCGAAGAAGTGCTTCGTTTGAGCGTCATTCACCGCGATCGAAGGGAAGTTAAGCACGCCGGCTTTCACCATCGCCTTTAAGCGGACGATGCCGGTCGTGGTCTCCTCTGTCGTGCCGATAAGATTCGGAATCAGGTCCGGACGTTCCTTGAGCATCGTGGCAACGACGTCCGATCCATCATCGATGATCAGGTTCGGATTTGTCTCAAGTGCGGCCTTAACGTGCGATACGTAAGTCTCTATGGATTCGCCCTTTATCGCCATGACCGGGATACCCCAGTCGGCCACGAGGGAAGCCGCCACGTCGTCCTGCGTCGAGAGCGGGTTCGAAGCGATAAGGACCGCTTCTGCACCACCAGCCTGCAGCGTGCGGGCCAGGTTGGCCGTCTCAGTCGTGATGTGCGCACACGCGAGAAGCTTGACGCCGGCGAGCGGCTTCTCCTTTTCGAAACGCTCGCGAATGAGACGAAGTACCGGCATTTCGCGGTCCGCCCATTCGATGCGCTGCTTGCCCTGCGGCGCGAGGTTGATGTCTTTGATATCGTGCTGGATCGAAGCTTGTTCAGTTGCCATAAATTTGAGTCTAGAGAGTCTGGTGAGTTTGGAGAGTCTCGAAAATCAATGAGTCTGGAGAATCTAAGCTGACTCTCCAGACTTTCAAGACTCTCTCGACTAAACCGTTGCTGCCTCGCTGAGGGAGCCGAGCAGGGCTTCGACCTTGTCGGTCTTTTCCCACGAGAAGCCTTCGCGGCCGAAGTGGCCGAAGCGGGCAGTTTCCTTGAAGATCGGCTTGCGAAGGTCGAGAGCCTCGATGATGCCTTTGGGCGTCAGCTCGAAGTTCTTTCGGACCGCCTGTGAAAGCTTGTCCTCATCGACCTTACCGGTGCCGTGGGTATCGACGTAAACTGAGACGGGCTCGGCGACGCCGATCGCGTAGGCGAGCTGTACGGTGCACTTTTCAGCAAGGCCGGCAGCAACGATGTTCTTCGCAATGTAGCGGGCCATATATGCGGCCGAGCGGTCGACCTTCGTCGGATCCTTACCCGAGAAGGCACCGCCGCCATGCGGGGCGTAACCTCCGTAGGTGTCCACAATGATCTTGCGTCCGGTGAGACCTGCATCGCCCATGGGACCGCCGATCTCGAATTTGCCGGTCGGGTTGATGTGGAATTTGGTGTTTTCGTCGAGGAGTTCGGCAGGGAGCGTCGGTTTGATGACCTTCTCGAGCACGTCCTGGCGGATGGTCTCAATATCAACCGCTGCGGTCTGGGTGGAGATAACCACCGCGTCGATGCGGAACGGCTTGCCGTCCCTGTATTCGACAGTGACCTGAGACTTACCGTCCGGTCTCAGATATTCGATCGTCCCATCGCGGCGAGCGTCTGACAATTTCTTCGTCAGGTCGTGCGCGAGTTGGATGGGCATAGGCATCAATTCGGGCGTCTCATTACAAGCGTAACCGAACATCAGGCCCTGGTCGCCGGCCCCGCCGGTATCAACGCCCTGGGCGATATGCGGGGACTGCGTCCCAACCGCGTCGATCACCGCGCAGGTATTCGCGTCGTAGCCGTAAGACGCATCGTTGTAACCGATCTCGTGGATCGTGTCACGGACGATGTCCTTGTAGTTCACCGACGCCTTCGTCGTGATCTCACCAGCTATGACCGCTAAACCCGTGGTGACAAGGGTTTCACAGGCAACACGTCCGGTCGGATCCTGCGACAGGATCGCATCCAGAACGGCGTCTGAGATCTGGTCAGCAATTTTGTCCGGGTGGCCTTCCGTAACCGACTCGGACGTGAAAAGAAAGTTTCCGTTGCTCAAAACGTTGTCGACTCCTATTAACTTTATTGCTTACAGTTTAGTAAAGATTCCAAACGTAAAATACTATCGTTAGCAGCCGGTAGTGTCAAAGAACTAGCGGTCGTTTTTACGCCGACCAAATACTCGTCCCAATTCGAATTCCAACGTCCGGTCTACCCCTAAACCGGTCAGATTGGAACTCAAAGAAGGATCCTCAAACAGCGCTCGCCGAAATCGCCAATTCCAGGCGAGCAAACAAACCACCTATTCGCAACCCGCGTCGATCCCGTTTCGCCTCTACTCAAAACGGGAATCGGACCGAGGATTCCGCATCGAGCATCGCGCAGCTCGGACGAGAACTGTTAGCGAGCTTTTCTCGAATTTCTCGATTTGCGTAGTTTTCTCAGGGAATTGTTGCGAAGGGTTATGGGAAGGGGGCACTGGAAAAGATCCGGATTCTTAGAACCGCTCTATCTCCTCTATACCCGCTGCGTCTGATAATAGAGATTATGTATTATCTGTGGCGGCCGCTAGGCCGCCATGTTCTTGTACTCGTCCGAACCAACGACCCAAAGGAAGGATTGAATATCTATCATGTCCCTGGGGCCTTTCGATTTTAGGTCTTTCCCGATGACCTTGGCGAATTCCAGCAGCTGTGAATACACGTTCCATGAAGGAGTCGATCCATATTGGAAATCGAAGCCGTAAACTTTAGCCGCTTCTTTGGTCACGTTGGGTTTAAGGAAAATATGGTTCGCCGGATCTGCGATGAATGGAAAGACCGTGACGACCGGATGCGTCAGAACTCTAGTTTGCCGGCGTGGCAAACGGCCGACCGCGTCGCACCAACGCTCGAATTTGGCAGCCATTCTGCCGCGACCGTGCAGCAACTCGTAAAGCTCCTCGGCGAAGATCCGGGCTCCTTCAGCCGAGCGCACGGCGTCCCGCAGTGCCATCTTCTCGAATGAAAACAATAAATTGGTCCGCGATTCGATCCGGATAGCCGTCGATGCTATATCGACATATCTGCCTTCTTTAAGCAGTTTGTTGAAAAGGCGTCTATTTAAAGAATCTTGCCATTCCTCATGTGCCCGTAATTTGTAGCCTCGCTCCCAATCAAGATATTTCGGGTCCTTAAAGCCACGTGGGAAAAAACGTGTGAACCACTTCCAGCACCGATCCGGAGCTGAAACAGTTCGCCGGCTGACTTGATATCGGGCCTTAATATTCTTAACGGTCTCCATTTTCTCCTCCTTGATGTATCAAATCGGTCCAGATCCGTTGATCAATACATTAAATGCAAAAAAGAGGCCGTAAATACGGCCTCTAAGTGATTTCGGCGATGAGTCGCGATCAATGGATGTGCTGGGTTCTAGACATGCCTGGCTTAAGCACCACCTTAATGCAGCCATCCTGTTTGTGCTTGAAAGTGTGGTACATGTTCGGCCCTTCTTCCAGCGGGACCTCATGGGTGATGATGAACGACGGGTCCAGTTCGCCTTTTTCGATCCTTTCAAGGCAGATCGGCATGTACTTTTGCATATGCGTCTGGCCCGTGCGGATAGTGAGTCCTTTATTCATCAATGATCCTACCGGTATTTTGTCCCCGGCGCCGATATAAACGCCCGGGATCGAGATCGTGCCGCCTTTTCGGCAGCTCCAGATGACCTGTCGAAGCACGTGGACTCGGTCCGTCGCCAACATAGTTGAGGTTTTGAACGAATCGATGAATCCGTCGAAACTGCCGCCGGCGAGTGCTTCGCAACCGACAGCGTCGATGCAGCGGTCAGGCCCGATGCCGCTCGTCATCTCCATTAGCGTCTCGTAAACGTTGGATTCGCTGAAGTTAAGCGTTTCGGCTCCGCATTCCCTTGCAGCCATCTCGAGCCGCTCCGGGACATTGTCGATCGCGATGATCCTTTCGGCACCGAGAAGCCGGGCACTTTTCATTGCGAATTGTCCAACCGGTCCGCAACCCCAGACCGCCACTGTATCGCCGGGTTCTATTTCCGCGTTCTCAGCCGCCATGTAGCCGGTGGGATAAACGTCGGAAAGGAAAAGGGCCTGCTCGTCGGAAAGGCCATTTGGGACCTTTAGCGGGCCTACGTCAGCGAACGGGACCCTCAAATATTCAGCCTGCCCGCCGGCGAAACCGCCCGTTAGGTGCGAGTAGCCAAACATCCCGGTAGACGCGTGGCCCATGACCTGGCGAGCAACCGCCGCGTTCGGATTGGAATTATCGCAGCACGAAAAGAGTCCTTTAAGGCAGAAGAAACATTCGCCGCAGGAGATCGTGAATGGGACGACCACGCGGTCGCCGACCTTTAGATTTTTGATGTTGGGGCCGACTTCGACGACTTCCCCCATCGGCTCGTGCCCGAGGATGTCGCCCTTTTCCATCGTGGGCATGTAGCCGTCCATCAGGTGCAGGTCCGAACCGCAGATCGCTGTGGACGTAATCTTAACTATCGCATCTCGCGGGTCGAGGATGCGTGGCTCAGGAACATCCTCCAGCCTTATATCATTCTTACCAAACCAACATATCGCTTTCATCACTGCCTCCTTGTTCCTGTCACATCGCCGCTGAGCGGCGTGCGGACGGTTGGCCGACGGTCGTCGGGGCCAACGGGTTGCCGTCAGACTCGGTCCATGGTTTAGAGAGTTTTTGGGCGCATAAAACATCCAGCGCCGTTACCCCCGCAACCGCGGCCACGGCCATACCCAGGCGACGTTTATTAGTACCTGAATCCGCCATCGCCGCGCCGAGAAAGGCAAGATCGATCGCGTCCCCGCCCACGCGGGTCCATACCGCGGTGCTGGGTTTTTCGCTCCTCATGATCCCCACGCCATGTGCAATTTCCCTGGCGCCGAGAAGCGGCAGATATGGGCGGTATTTATCGTTCAAGCCGATCAAGCCGGCTAATTGAGCGGGGGCAAGAACTTCAGCTAACCCCAAAGCGATGCTGAACAGTCCGATTCCCTTCGCCATCTTCGCGGATGCGACATTTTCTACGCTCCGATATTTGAGCTCGACAAGGCCCTGGTCGGGCTGTGAACCGCCGTCGACCGGGCCCAGTTCCGCCTCGGCAGACGTTTTGAGCCAATCCGGCGATGCTTTAAGGGATTCAGTCCCATCCTCTAAAACCGGTTGTGTTCCTGTACTCATAGTTCTCCTTAAAATGTCTCGGCATTTGGCCAAACTAATTTGCGGCAAATACCAGGAAGAACCTGGTGTGCCGCCCCCCAAAATGTAAAAAAGCCGTCGGAATCACTATAGGTGGCTCCGACGGCTTGATGGGTAATGAAGTGTACAGTTAGGGGTTGCCTAAAGATCGACCGCTTCGTTTTTGACAGCGTCAAAGGCCGCTTTAAGCGCCTTCAGGACTTCAGGGCGGTTGCGGTCGTCGATGCTCGCAAACCGAATCTCAAGCGTAAAGTTTGGATTCTTAGCGCTGTATCGGAATGTGTATCCGTCCTGCGGCAATTCTGCAACGGTGCGCGCGGCCGCGGCCTTTGAGCTCCCGCCGTTGGTGGATCTGGGCTGTTTAGATTTCGGAACGACTTGACCTGACGAAATACCATCCAGGAACTGATGCATCGCGGCGTCGTCAAACTGGCGTGCAATTTCGAGCAGCGTGGATTTCGCACCAATATTCGCCTCTCGGCAGCGGGAACGGATGTCGTCGGGAAGTCCCGCGATCGTCATAAGTTCGGTGACGGTCGATCGGCTTTTGCTGATCTTTTTGGCGATCTCTTCCTGGGTGTATCCAAATTTCGAGCTAAGGGCAGCTAGGCCGTCGGCTTCTTCCCAAATATTTAGGTCCTTACGTTGAAGATTCTCGATCAGGGCGATCTCGGCGATTCCCTTTTCATCGAGGTCCATCTCGATGCACGGGACTTCCTTCAACCCGGCGAGTTGCGACGACCTCCATCGGCGTTCGCCCGCGATGATCATGAACCGCCCGTCGCCGGTCGGTTTGACCAGCAGCGGCTCAAGAACGCCTTTTTCGCGGATCGATTCGGTAAGCTCCGACAAATCGCCGAATTCCGTCCGCGGCTGTTCGGGGTTAGGGAAAATGGACTCGATCGGGATGGTCCGACCGACGCTGCGGGACCTCGTTGCGATCTGGTCCACGTAATGCGCGTCGTGGCGCATTCCAAATCCTGTGGGCAATCCAGCTTTAGGCACGGCTGAGCACCTCCTTTGATAGGTCCTGAAATTCCATAGCTCCTGATGATCGAGGCGCGTACTCGAAAATTGTCTTTTTGTGGGCCGGAGATTCCTCCAACCTAACGCTGCGGGTTATTACGGTATTGAAAGCCTTCTCGCCGAAGACGTTCCTTATGTGCGACTCGACGTCGTGAGAGATAGTAGTCCGTTTATCGAAAAGCGTGACCACGACCCCGAGCAAATTGAGGTCCGGATTTGGCCTTGAACGGATCTTCTCGATCGTTTCGAGCAAATCGTCGGTTCCCTCCAACGCAAAATACGAACTTTGGATCGGGATGATGACGTGGTTCGCAGCCACCATTGCGTTGACCGTGAGGATCCCGAGGGTCGGCGGCGTGTCGATCAAGATCACGTCGAACTTCCCTCTCAGCTGATCTAGCCGGTCGCGGAGCTTGAATGCCGCGTCGAAGTCGCCGATCAGCTTGGCCTCGAGTTTAGCAAGGCTGATGCGGGCCGGCACCAACCAAAGATTCTCCGTGCCGGTCGGATAGATCAACCCGTCCACTGGACGCTCCGGTTCCGCGAACAGTTCGAATGACCCACCGTCAATGGTCGAAGGGTCAATGAACGACAATGACGAATTGCTCTGCGGGTCCAGGTCGATCAAGAGGACGCGTTTTTTCTGCCCGGCGAGGGCTGCGGCCAGATTGATCGCTGTCGTGGTCTTTCCGACCCCGCCTTTCTGGTTGGCGATTACGATGATCATCGAATTACGAAGTTTGGGCTAAAAGAATGCTTTCGCACAGGCGAACCGTGCGACGGGCCGCAATTCCGAGCAATAGAAAGTTTTATTAGCGATCAACCGATGAGCTCCGGCCAATCGTCGGGCGTCGGCCCGAGGTCGTCCGGTTCCGATTCGGAATCCGGCTGTTTCGCCGCTGCGGAAAGATCCAGGACCCGCTGGCGGACATAGATCGGGCAATCCAGCCTGAGTGCAAGAGCGATCGCATCGGAGGGGCGGGAGTCCAACATCAGCGGGTCTCCGTTCTCGTCGATAAACTCGATCGATGCGTAAAACGTGTTGTCCAGCAGGTCGGTGATGACCACTCGTGAAGCATTCAGGCCGCACTCCAGGATAAGATTCTTAAGCAGGTCGTGCGTCATCGGCCGCTGGGGGACGATCTTTTCGACCTCCAAGGCGATCGCATTTGCTTCGAACGCACCGACCCATATCGGGAGCACGGTTTCAGAATCGATCCCCTTTAGTACGACGATCGGCGTATTCGTGTTCGGGTCCATTATCAGGGCCCCGATCTTCACCTCTATTAGGTTTTCGTCTTCGCTCACTTTATTACTTCACCACTTCGCCGTACAACGAATTCGCCTTTGCGCTCTTGACCGTAACATTAACGATCTTGCCGAGAAGCTCTGTGCCACCTTTGAAATTCACGACACGATGGCACGTCGAATGCCCGCTGAGATCTTGCTCGGATTTGGCTGAGAGTTTTTCCGCCAACACGCTAAGTGTCTTGCCATTGTACCGCGAGAGACTTTCCGATTGAAGCCGTTTCTGGACTTTTTCCAATTCGAGGAACCGGGCAGTCTTTTCCGCCGCGGAAACATCGTCCTTCATCGAGTAAGCCGGCGTCCCGAAACGTGGAGAATACTTGAAAATGTACGCCGAGTCGTATTTGCAGTATTCGAAAAGTTCGACGGTCTTCTCAAAATCTTCGCGCGTTTCGCCCGGGAACCCGACGATGATGTCGGTGGTCAGGGTGATCTCGCGCTTCGATTCCCTGATACGATCGATGATCTTTTTGTACCGATCAACCGTATGGAGCCGTTTCATGGCCTTCAATACCCGGTCGCTGCCGGATTGTACAGGTAGGTGTACCCAGTTGCAAAGATTCTCGTTCTCTTCGATCGCGTCGACGATGTCGGTGTGAAAATCCCGCGGGAACGACGTGTTGAACTTGATCCGCTCGATCCCGGTCGCGGCGACGGCCCTGAGCAGCTTCGAAAAAGGCGTGTTGCCGGAGAAGGACTCCAATCCCGACTGGTCAGCCGGGCAGTAGGAATTTACATTCTGGCCGATCAGGTGTACTTCTTTGACGCCTTGCCGGCGAAGTTCCAGCACCTGCCGGATCACTTCCGCCGGGGTAAGGCTTACTTCCCTGCCGCGAGAAAACGGGACGATGCAGTAGGTACAGAACTTATTGCATCCTTCGATGATCGGCACGAACGCGACGTACGGCGAATGTCTTTGCTCTTCGTTGACGGACCAGTTGTAATCGCGCTCGCGTTCGCCTAAGTCGACGTATTTACCATTCCCTTCGAAAACGTTCTCCAGGGCATCCGCTACTCGGCCGACCGCGCGGGTACCTAAAACCAGATCCACGCCCTCGATCTTGTCGAAGATCGTTTCGCCCTCGAGCTGGGCGACGCAGCCCATCACCCCTACGACCGGTTTTTTCCGCCCCGAGTGCCTGATGTGGCCGACTTCGGTGTAAAGTTTCTGTTCTGCTTTTTCGCGAACCGAGCAGGTATTGATCAGGATGACGTCAGCGTCATCCTGTTGCAATGTGATCTCGAAACCCCGAGAAACAAGCGTCGAAGCGACCCTTTCCGAGTCGCTCACGTTCATCTGGCACCCGAATGTTTCCAAAAAAACCTTTTTCATCTATCTTGTATGGAAATGGGTAGCCTCGACTTCCGCGAAAAAGACTTCGTCCACTTACATCTGCATTCCGATTATAGCCTCTTGCAAAGCGCTATCCAACTAAAGCCCCTTGCGAAAAGGTTGTCGGAACTTCAGATGCAGGCCTGTGCCGTTACCGACTACGGAAATATGTACGGCGCGGTCTCTTTTTACAACACGATGAAAGCGGCGGGAGTCCGCCCGATCGTCGGGTACGAGGCCTATCTGGCTTCCGGCTCAAGGCATTCACGCGATATAGCCCAAGGCGCGAACCGCCCTTACCACAACGTCGTCCTACTGGCGAAAAACTATGAGGGCTACCAAAATCTTGTTCACCTAGCCTCTAAGGCGTTTACGGAGGGCTATCACCATAAACCCCGGATCGACAGAGAGCTTTTATCTGAGAGATCGGCGGGCCTAATCGCGCTTTCCGGCGGGTTTGACGGCGGCGTTCTCTATAACCTCCGATTCGGCGATACGGCCGCGGCGGCAAATTTCGCTGGCGAACTCGCGGAGATCATGGGCCCCGGGAAATTCTACCTGGAAATTCAGGACCACGATACCGAAGACGAGAAGAGCGTCCGACAGGACCTGATCGATCTCTCTAAAAAACTAGATCTCCCCCTTGTTGCAACCAACGATGCTCATTACCTAACCGCCGAGGACGCGAGAGCGCACGAGATATTGCTCTGCATCGGCGAGGGCCGGCTTTATTCGGAGTCGAGGCATACTTTTCAAACCCCTAACTATTACGTCAAATCGGCCGAGGAAATGTGGGACGTTTTCGGGTCGGAATTGCCCGAAGCTCTGACGAATACACTTCGCATCGCTGAGCAATGCGAGATCGACCTATCGGCCGGTGGAGAGCTCACGCTGCCGTCGTTCCCGATCCCGCCGGAATATGGGGAGATCTCCAGCGACGAGTATTTCGAGAAGGTAGTTTGGGAAGGGTTCGAAAAGCGGCGGGAAACCGTTTTTGAGCCGCTGCTCGCCGCAGAGGCGCTCAAATACGACCTGGATACATATCGCGAACGGCTTCGAACCGAGATCGACATCATCAAGAAGATGGGTTTCCCTGGGTACTTCCTGATCGTTTGGGAATTCATCAAGTACGCAGTAGATAACGGTATCCCGGTGGGGGTCGGCCGCGGTTCCGCCGCCGGTTCCCTGGTCGCTTACTGCCTTGAGATTACGGGTGTCGATCCGATCCAGTATGACCTCCTCTTCGAGCGCTTCCTTAACCCGGAGCGAATCTCGATGCCCGATATCGATATCGACTTCTGCATCAAGGGGCGGGCCTCGGTTATCGAACACGTCACCGACGTCTACGGCCGCGATTCGGTATGCCAGATCATCACGTTCGGAACCATGGCCTCGAAGGCCGCGATCAAGGACGTAGGTCGTGCACTGAACATGCCTTACGGCGATGTCGAGCGGATCGCTAAGCTCATCCCCCCGCCTTTCCGCGGCAGGAACACGAGCATCTCGCAGGCACTCGAGCAGGTACCAGAACTTAAACAGGCGGCAACTGTTGACCCCAAAGTAAAAGACCTGGTCGATATTGCTCTGCGCCTGGAGGGCTGCTCGCGACACTCCTCGGTTCACGCGGCCGGCGTTGTTATCTCTCCCAAGCCCCTTCACGAGATCGTCCCGGTAGCCGTTTCAGCCAAAAGCGAACTCACGAGTCAGTATTCAATGACCGACCTGGAAAAGGTCGGGATGTTGAAGATGGACTTCCTCGCGCTGACGACCCTCACGATCATCGAGGACTGCCTAACGTTCCTTCGAGAAAAGGCCGGCGTCGAGGTCGACTGGAAATCGATACCGCTGAACGACCCGAAGACGATGCAGCTGTTCGCCGATGGATGTACCGACGCGGTGTTCCAGTTCGAATCGTCCGGCATGCAGGAGATCTGCCGGAAGCTAAAGCCCGAGGAACTCGAAGACCTTTCAGCATTGAACGCGTTGTACCGCCCGGGTCCATTGGACGGCGGCATGGTCGACGACTTTATCGCACGCCGCCGCGGTGAGAAACAGGTCCGGTACCTTATCCCGGAGATGAAGGACATCCTTAGCAACACCTACGGTGTCCTCGTTTACCAGGAGCAGATCATGCAGCTTGCTCAGAAGCTTGCGGGATACAGCCTCGGTGAAGCCGACCTCATGCGCCGCGCGATGGGTAAGAAGAAGCGCGAGGAGATGGCCGTTCACGAGGAGAAGTTCGTTTCCGGTGCTGTCGAGCGAAACATAAAGCGCGAGAAAGCCGAAGAGATCTTCAAGTTGATGGCCCAGTTTGCCGACTACGGCTTCAACCGCAGTCACAGCGTCGCGTACGCCTATCTTGCCTTCCAAACCGCGTATCTAAAGGCCCATTATCCCACGTACTTCTACTCGTCGGTGCTCTCGCACGAAGCCGATAACAGCGCGAAGATATACAAATACTCTACCGAACTCCGCGCGATGGGGATGAAGCTTCTTCCTCCGGACGTAAACGAAAGCGACGAAGGGTTCACGCCAACTGAAGACTCTGTCCGGTTCGGGCTTTCAGCAATTAAGGGGATCGGCGGGGCGACTGTCCGCTCGATCGTCGAGGCTCGCAATACTGGGAAGTTCGCGTCGTTTTTCGACTTCGCGGCCAGGCTCGATCCGGGTGCGCTTAACCGCCGTTCGATGGAAAGCCTGATCACCGCAGGGGCGTTCGATTCGATCATGCCGCCGGATACGACCGAAAATGTTTGGCGGGCAAAACTCTGCGCGGCGATCGACGATGCTCTTTCTTTTAGTCAACGAGCATGGTCCGACCGGGAGCGCGGGCAGAGCGATCTCTTCGGTGCCGCCGCTACCGAATCCACCGACGTACAGCACGAACTGCCGGACGTAACACCATGGACGCTGTCGGAAATGTCACAGAAGGAGAAAGCCGCGATCGGGTTCTTCCTCTCGGTGCACCCGCTGGACGCGGAGATCCAAACCGTCGAGGCCCTCGGGATCAGGCCGGTCGCGGACTGCTCCGAAATTCAACCCGGCGACAGGCTTCGAATGGCTGGGATCGTTTCGTCCCTTCAGGTACGTTACAGCAAAAAAGGCAACAGATTCGCCACGTTCCGTTTCGAGGACCGCTCCGGAGGCGTGAAATGTCTCGTATGGGCGGAAGCCTACGGCAAGTTCGCGTCCGCGATCAAGGACGACTCCCTGCTGATCATTGAAGGAAAGGTCGAGGCGATCGATGGCCAGGAGATCACGCTGATCGTCGAGGACGTAAAGGACCTTGCGGACGCCCGGCCACGGAATGCTCGCAGCGTGGTCATCACGTTACCCTCCTTGATCGAGGACCGACTAAACGAGGTGTACGCAACCCTGAGCAATTCGCAGGGACGCTGCGACGTTGTCCTCAAGGCACTGGTCGACGGAACGGAGATCAAGCTTCAATCGCAGATCTTGAGAGTCGAAGGTTCGGCTCGGTTGGAGCGGGAACTTGCTTCACGCGGTTGCTCGGTGGAGTGGGCGATGTAGAAAGACCGCGCTTTCGACGTTTTGACAAACCCGTTATCTAAAAGCTTTACTAATCATTCATATGGCAGACACCGCTGGAACACCCGCCATCGAGCGGGTTCGCACCGCACGGCACCCTGGAAGGCCTTACACGAACGATTTGCTCGAGTTCATTTTCACGGACTTCGTCGAGATCCACGGTGATCGTCGATATTCGGATGACCCCGCCATGGTTTGCGGATTCGCGCGGCTCGGGGAGCACGAAGTGTGCGTCATCGGGCAGCAGAAAGGCCGGGACACGAAGGCGCGGCAGAAACGTAATTTCGGTATGCCCAAGCCGGAAGGTTACCGCAAAGCAATGCGGGTCATGCGACTCGCCGAAAAGTTCGGTCGACCGATCATCACGTTCATCGACACGCCGGGAGCCTACCCCGGTATCGACGCCGAAGAGCGTGGGCAGGCGGAGGCTATCGCATTTAATCTTCGCGAGATGGCTAGTCTCCGAGTACCGATAATCGTCGTGGTGCTGGGCGAAGGCGGCTCGGGTGGGGCACTCGCTATAGGAATCGGTGACCGGGTCCTGATGATGGAAAACTCGGTCTACTCGGTCATTTCACCTGAAGGGTGTGCGGCGATCTTGTGGAAGGACGCCGGTAAGGCGGACCTCGCTGCGCAAGCCTTGAAACTCACTGCCGACAATCTTACCCAATTCGGGCTGGTCGACGGGATCGTTCCCGAACCGGAGCCGTGGGCGATGACGGAGGAAAACGAAGAGCTCAAGGGATCGCCTTTCCAAGCGGTCGCGGATTCGCTCACAAAGACATTGCTCGCAACCGTTAAGGAATTGAAAACCATGACCGGCGATCAGCTTGTGGCGGGTCGATTCAAGAAATTCCGTGCGATGGGGCGATGGACCGAAACGCCCGGGAAGCGAACGGCGGAATCGGGTTCCTGATAGCTTACGAAAAAAGGCCTCCGAATCGGAGGCCTTTTTGCTTTGTTAATTCCGTCCTAGAACGGGATGTCGTCGTCTGCCGGGCCGGGTTTGGGAGCCGAACTTCCGCCGCCACCGCCGCCAGCAGAAGCCGACGAGGTCGGGCCCGCGAACTGGGGCGTATCGCCCGGTTCGTTAGCGAAGTCGTCGCCACGCCCGCCGCTGATGAAGTGCATATCGGTGGCCTGCACCGCGAGGGTCTGTCTGGTGTTGCCGTCCCTGTCGGTCCATTCCTCGAGACTCAAACGCCCTTCGATATAGACGGGATTTCCCTTTTTCAAATACTTAGCCGCGTTTTCCGCCTGGTTGCGCCAAAGCGTTATACGGAACCATGTCGGTACGTCCTGGTACTCGCCGCTTTTGTCCCGCTTCCGCTCGTTCGTCGCCATCGAAAAATCGCAGACGGCAACGCCTTGAGGCGTGTATCGCAGTTCCGGGTCACGGCCAAGATTTCCGACCAATATGATCTTGTTAAAAGACATTAGTTAATAGTTACTCCGTGGGTAGGTGTGATGTTAGCAAACTGACACGGATATTACATTCATCAATACTTGGCGGTCAAGCATGCGTGCTAAGATACGAAATTTGGCCTG
>JAEZJR010000196.1 GCA_023415725.1 Acidobacteriota bacterium | reverse complement strand
AACGTTAGTCGGGATGTAAGCCGAGATGTCGCCGGCCTGCGTCTCGATGATCGGGAGCGAGGTCAGCGAACCGCCGCCGCGGGCATCCGACATCTTGGCCGCACGCTCGAGCAAGCGTGAGTGTAGATAGAACACGTCGCCCGGGTATGCCTCGCGGCCCGGCGGGCGGCGGAGCAGAAGCGAGATCTCGCGGTAGGCCGCGGCCTGCTTCGAGAGATCGTCGTAGATCGTCAGGGCGTGGCGGCCGTTGTCGCGGAAATATTCGCCGATGGCGACGCCCGAGTACGGAGCGAGGTACTGCATCGCGGCCGGGTCGGAAGCGGTAGCCGAAACGACGACCGTGTAATCCATCGCGCCGTAATCTTCGAGCTTGCGAACCACCTGTGCGACCGTCGAGGCCTTCTGCCCGATCGCGACGTAAATACAGATAACGTCCTTGCCTTTCTGGTTGATGATCGTGTCGATCGCCACGGCCGTTTTTCCGGTCTGGCGGTCGCCGATGATCAGCTCACGCTGTCCGCGGCCGATCGGCACCATCGCGTCGATCGCCTTCAAACCGGTTTGGAGCGGCTCCTTCACCGGCTGGCGGTCGATGATGCCGGGGGCGATACGCTCGACCGGGTTGTAAGCGGTGGCGAGGATCTCGCCTTTCCCGTCGATCGGGTTGCCGAGAGCGTCAACGACGCGGCCGATCAGCGCATCCCCCACGGGAACGCTCATGATCCGGCGGGTCCGCTTCACCTCGTCGCCTTCCTTGATCTTCTGGAAATCACCGAAGAGCACGCATCCGACCTTGACTTCTTCGAGGTTGAGCGCCAGGCCGCGAACGGCGTGCGGGAACTCGAGCAACTCGCCCGCCATGACCTTTTCGAGGCCGTGGATCTCAGCGATCCCGTCCCCGACTTTGATTACTGTGCCGACCTCGTCGACGGTCATGCTCGAATCGAAATTTTCGATCTGGGCACGGATGATCTCGTTGATCTCGTTGGCTTTGATTGCTTCCATGTCTTTGTTTTTGGTTTTTAGTGTTTGGTCTTTTGCTCCGACTGCGAACTATCGATCGAAAAACAAAAGACGAAAAACAAAAACCTAACTTCCAATAAGTTCCTGTTTAAGATTCTCCAGCTGCGTTTTGACCGAACCGTCGTAGATGGTCGAGCCGATCCGGGTGACGACGCCGCCGATGATCGACGGGTCAATGCCGAACCGCAGGTCGACCTGCTTGCCGGTGAGGCGTTCCAGATTCGCCCGTAATTCCTGCTTTTGGACTTCCGAGAGGTCGCGGGCCGACGTTACTTCGGCGGTGACGTGGCCGCTGCGTTCCTCGAGCACTGAGGCGAACTTGTCGTTGATCTCCGCAAGTTCGGTGATCCGGTCGTTCTTAAGCAGAACGCGGAGGAAATTCGCGGTCGTGCGAGACGGATTCGCCCTTTGGATAAGGCTCTCGAGCACTTTCTCCTTGTCGGCGTGAGCGATGGCCGGGTTCCCGAACGCGGTATGCAGGTTCGGGTTCGACGCCATCATCTCCTCCCAGGAACGCAATTCCGATTTTACGGTCTCGGTTCCCCCGGTTTTCAGCACGACGTCCGCGAGGGCGGTGCCGTAGCGGCGTGCGACGGTTTCGATACTCATTTTACTAGCTCAGACCTCCGATCGCCTGGATACCGGATTTGACGAGATTCGCGTCCGCGTTGGCGTCGATGCTGGAGCGGAGCTTCTGCTCGGCTCTGCGGATGCTCTCTTCGGCCGAGAAACGCTTCAGTTCCACCTTGGTCTGCTGTGCGAGGCGGGCGACTTCCCCTTCGGTCTGTTCGCGAAGCTTCGCGATCTCGAATTCGGTCTGTTCGAGGATGCGTGCCGCTTCGGCGTCGGCCTCCATCTTCGCCCTGTTGAGGACGAGCTGCCGTTCGTTATCGAGCGACGCAAGGCGGGCTTCGGCGGACGTCAATCTGGCAAGAGCGGCTTTCCTTTCTTCTTCGGCACGGATCAGTTCCGCGCGGATCTTCTCGCGACGGGCCTTGAATGCCTCACCGAGCGGTTTCCGCAGGACATAAGCCATGATCGCGACGAAGATCGCGAGGTTGATGAACTTCCAGGCTTCGAGGCCGGGGTAATTCAGGTACTTGTTGTAAGTATCCATGAATCCGCCGCTGCCCTCGCCGCCGGAGGCCGCAAGAAGTAACAGCAAATCGAAGAAAAACGCCAGCATATTAAAGTCAGTCAAACTTCGGTTCGACTAGCCCCGGAGCATATCGCCGCAGGACACCAAACTATCCTTTCAACACGGTCGCGGCGATGCGATCCGCCAGAACGTCAGCTTCCGTTTCGATCACGGCACGGGCCGCGGCGGCCTGTTCCTCTAGGGCACGCTTCTCATCGGCGAGCCTCTGGGCCGTGTCCGATTTAGCGTCGGCGAGACGGCGGGAGCGGGCCTCGACCGCTTCGGTCCTTTCTTTTTCGATCAGGGAGTAGCCTTCGGTGCGGGCGTTCAGCATTGCTTCGTTGAGCTTTGCTTCCTTCTCGGAGACGTCCGCGAGGATCCGCTCCGCCTCGGTGCCGGCGCCGCCTGTTTGACGTTCACGGGCTTCGAGGACCCGGTTTATCGGGCGGAAAAAGGTACGGTTGAGCACCCATATCATCAGCAAAATGAGCCCGATATGGATGAAAAGCGTGCCGTCCGGGAATAGCTGGATCGATTGTTCGGCCAAAGCCAGCAGGAACATAAAAATATATATTAGATCGTTCTTATAAGGACCAAAGTCGTCCGGTGTTCAAAACATTAGAGACTACCACGCGCTATGGGGAGGGTCAAGGCGCCTCAGGCCCGCAAATACAGGGGGTTGAGGGCGAGGCGGAGACGTCCAGGACGGTTTCGCCGTGCGGCCCAACATATACGCAAGAGGTCGCTTTTTGGCACAATGGATAGTAGATTTTCGAACCAAAACCTTATGAAGTGTTTAGCTGGATCGATAACTTCGCTCCCGCGGATGCTAAAGCATTGGCACATAGGTTAATTTCTTACCGATGCCATCGCAGGAACGAGCCACATCTAGGGCGCCGCAAAACCGCACGCTGACGCTCACCGACGAGGAAATATCGAGGCTTCGTGAAAGCCTCGCGGCCGCCGAAACTCCTGAAAACGTAGTAATTTGCGGTGATACTTTCGAGATGCTGCCGAATTTGCCGGCGGCTTCTTATGACCTGCTGTTCGCGGACCCGCCTTATAACTTGACCAAGCGGTTTGGGGCGGAGAGTGCAACTAGGCGGAGCGATGGGGAGTATGAGGAGTGGCTGGACTCGTGGCTGCGGCTTTGCGTGCCGCTGCTGAAGCCCACGGCGAGCGTTTATATATGCGGGGATTGGCGTTCGGGGTCGGCGATACAGCGCGTCGGGGAGCGGTATTTCATACTGCGCAACCGCATAACATGGGAGCGCGAGAAGGGGCGCGGGGCGAAGGCCAACTGGAAGAACGCTAGCGAGGACGTGTGGTTCTTCACGGTGGGTGACGAGTACACATTCAATCTGGAGGCCGTAAAACAAAGGCGGCGCGTGATCGCGCCGTACCGAGAGAACGGGAATCCGAAGGATTGGAGCGAAACGGAGGAAGGAAAATTCCGCGACACGCACCCGTCGAATTTGTGGACGGACCTTACCGTCCCCTTCTGGTCGATGCCGGAAAACACGGACCATCCTACGCAAAAACCCGAGAAACTCCTTGCGAAAGTTATACTTGCGAGCACGAACCCGGGTGATCTGGTGCTCGACCCTTTCGCCGGGAGCGGCACGACGGCGGTCGTGGCGAAGAAGCTTGATCGGCGTTTCACGATCATCGAGGCGGATGAGCAGCACTGCCTGGCATCGCTGAAACGGCTCGAGATGGCGGAGATGGACAGCACGATACAGGGGTACCGCGATGGAGTATTCTGGGAGCGCAATTCCGGGCCGAAAGTGAGACCAAAGTGAGACCGAAAGGCACACAATTGAGACGCGAATGAGACGCGTGAGAGTGACAAGTGAGACGCGTGAGGCTGACAAATGAGACGCGAATGAGACCGCGAGAAAAGTGCCGCCGCGCTCTCGATAACGGCGCCGATCACGGTGAGCGCCGGACCCGAAAGCCACCTATCTTTTTTGTGCCGATCAACGCCTCGATGATCTTATCGATGCCCCCTCGGCAGACGCTCCGATCATGACTTCGACGAATCGCACCTTTCAATAGCTCGATCGATGCGCCTTTTGCCGCTGCGATGAGTCTGTGCTGAAATCTCCTGAGTATGAAGATCGCCACCTGGAACGTTAACTCGATAAATATCCGCATGCCGCAACTCCTGAAATGGCTGGACGATACGAGAGTCGATGTCGTTTGCCTGCAGGAGACGAAGTGCGTGGATGAGAATTTCCCGGTCGAGCCTTTACGTGAAGCCGGTTACGAGGCGGCGTTCATGGGGCAGAAGTCTTATAACGGTGTCGCAATCATTTCTAAATTCCCGATAACTGACGTGCAGCGGAATTTTCTGGACGACGATGACGAATCGCCGAAGCGGATGATCGCGGGTACGGTAAACGGGGTCCGCATCGTCAACACGTACATCCCGAACGGGACGGAGCTTTGGTCGGACAAGTTCACGTTCAAGCTCGATTGGCTGCAGAGGCTGCGGCGGTTCTTCGACGAGCAGTGCGATAAAAGTTCGGACGTGCTGCTGTGCGGAGATTTCAACGTCGCGATGGAAGAGCTTGACGTGTGGAGCGTACCCGCGTGGGAGGGGAAGCTGCACTTCACCAAACCGGAGCGAGCCGCGATGTACAACGTGAAGCAGTGGGGCTTTGTCGATCTGTTCCGAAAGATGAACGGCGCCGCGAAGGAATTCTCGTGGTGGAACTACCGCGAAGGCGCATGGCAGCGCAACCGCGGCCTTCGCATCGACTACATCTGGACCTCACGCCCCCTCGCCGAAAAATGCACCGGATGCTGGATCGACCGCACCCCACGCGATAACGAAAAACCGAGCGATCATGCGCCGGTGGTCGCGGAGTTCAAACTGTAAATTCAAACACTGAGTTCCAAAGAGGGATATCTCCGGTGTTCCCGCCTTTGTGTCCTTTGTGAAGAACTTTGTGTTCTTTGAGTTAGGAACTGACCGAGGGCTTCCGTTAGTCATTTAACACAAAGAGCACTAAGGGAAGACACAGAGGGACACGGAGGGTGACGCGTGTTTCCCACGCTCGGTTTTGTTCGGGGCGGACTACATATTCC
>JAEZJR010000183.1 GCA_023415725.1 Acidobacteriota bacterium | reverse complement strand
AAGGAATACTGGGACGCGATGGGGGAGAAGGACCGCGAGAAGCTGGACAAGATCAACAGCGAATCGGTCATTTTCGACGACGTGGGAATCTACCGCTTCAACCCGCAGCTCAGTTACGTGTCGTCGCAGTTCGTCGCCTCGGACCCGTTCTGGACGTTCAGGCCAATGAACGCCCCGCAGACTTCAACCACCGCGGCGAAGAGGCCGGTCAAACGGTAAAAACCCTGGAGGATCGATAATGAAAAACTTTGCCAACCTAATTTTCGGTGTGTTGTTCACCGGTTCGATGTTATTCGCTGCAGCCCTTGGTGTGTCCGCCCAGGACGCCACAACAGCCGACCCGAAACACTACAAGGTGATGTTCGAGAACGACCAGGTGCGGGTGCTGCGTGTCACGTATGGCGTTAAGGAAAAGTCGGTTGTGCACTCGCACCCTGACGCAGTAGCGGTCTCGCTCACCGGCATGCAGGGGAAATTCAACCTCGCCGACGGCAAGTCGGAAAACCGCACCTTCAAGGCCGGCGACGTGAGATGGAGCCCCGCCGAAGTTCACACGCCGGAGAACGTTGGTGCAAAGCCGTTCGAGGTGATACTCGTGGAGCTGAAAGACCGGCCCCCCGGGAGTCCGACGGCAGCGGCCGTGGCTGCAGCGGATGACCCGGTCAAGGTCGCCGCGGACCATCACAAGCTGGAGTTCGAGAACGATCGGGTCCGGGTGTTGCGCGGCAGGGTGCCGCCGGGCGGAAAGACCGCGATGCACGCTCATCCCGCGAACGTGGTCATCCTTCTGACGGATGTCCGCGTTAGATCGACATCGGCCGACGGGAAAACGGAAGAGACGAGCGGAAAGGCCGGGGAGGTCTTGTGGCGCGAGCCATTGAAACACACGAGCGAGAACATAGGCGACAAACCGTTCGAGGTGATCATCGTCGAACTGAAGGGTTGATAAACGGCGTGGAGCGCTTCGACGGGCGGACCGTGTAAAAAGGCGCGTTGTACTGGTGGGCGCCTCCAGCAACCCCGCCCGTTGACGAGGGCGGTTCCTAAATGAGCCGCCCGGGGAGGGCCGCCCCTAAATAAGGGGCGGTTTTTCTATTTCCGAGTTCAAAAGGCTCAGGTTCGAACGACCTGCTTCTTGGCCATTGTAAAGATTTGTATTGCCACGCGTTTTAGCGTTGCGCTTGGGGGCGGTAACGGTGTATAGATAACGTACCTAATTCTGTTCAATTTTCTGAATAATTAGCAGGAACCTGAACCGCCCGACGACAGTTTAGCGGCGAAACAGTTTCACCCTTCGAAAAACCCGACCGTGCGACTCACACGCGCGCGGCACAAACAGGAGTTCACTAAAGGAATGAGCAAGTCAGTATTGAGAACGCTGGCGTTCGGCTTCGTACTATCGTTGTGCGCCGGCGGAGCGATAGCGCAGGACACGCCGACGCCGACCGAAACCCCGGCCGGACCGGGCGGACGGCCGGGCGCGACGCCCTCGGGCGAACCGCAGCCTTACGATAAGGTCATCACGAAGGACGCGAAGACGCGCGATGGCATCTTCAAGGTCCACAAGGTCAAGGACAAGTACTACTACGAGATCCCGAAATCGGAACTCGAAAAGGATTACCTGTGGGTGACGCAGATCGCCCGCACGACGCTGGGCGTCGGGTACGGCGGGCAGGCACTTGGCCGCCGCGTCGTCAGGTGGGAGCGGAACGATAACCGCATCAACCTGCGCAGCCGCAGTTACGACGTGGTCGCGGACCCTCGCAATCCGATCTATGAAGCGGTGCGCAACGCCAACAACGACACGATCCTGATGGCGTTCCCGGTGGCCGCCTGGGGGCCGGACGAAGCCGCTGTGATCGACGTGACGCGGCTCTTCACGACGGACATCTTCGAGCTGAGCGCAAGGCAGAGGCTCGGGGCGACGACGATGGACGCCACGCGTTCGTACATCGACCGGATCCTCTCGTTCCCGACGAACATCGAGACCGAAACGACGCACACCTACACGCGCGTCGCCCCGCCGACCGGCGGCGGCGGCCCGGGCGGACAGGCCCAGGCGAGCGGGATGAGGCCGGGCAGCGCGTCCGTCGTGCTGCACCACTCGATGGTGAAACTTCCCGAAAACCCGATGATGCCGCGGCTCTTCGACGAGCGCGTCGGATTCTTCTCGGTCGGGACGATGGATTACAGCCGCCCCGAGCACCGAGCTCAAGAGCGCCGCTTCATCACGCGCTGGCGCCTTGAAAAGAAGGACCCGAACGCGGCGATCAGCGAACCGGTGAAGCCCATCGTTTACTACATCGACCGTGCGACCCCGACCTGGCTGGTCCCTTTCGTGAAGAAGGGCGTCGAAAAATGGCAGAAAGCATTCGAGGCGGCGGGCTTCAAGAACGCGATCGTCGCGAAGAACCAGCCCTCCCCGACCGAGGACCCCGAATTCCACGCGGAAGACGCTCGTTACTCGGTGATCCGCTGGCTGCCGTCGACGATCGAGAACGCCTCGGGCCCGCACATCAACGACCCGCGCACGGGCGAGATCCTCGAGTCGGACATCCAGATGTACCACAACATCATGAACCTGCAGCGCGCGTGGTACTTCACGCAGGTCGGCCCGCTCGATCCGCGCGTACACAAGCTGCCGATGCCGGACGACCTGATGGGCGAGCTGGTGGAATACGTGGTGGCCCACGAAGTCGGGCACACCCTCGGCTTCCAGCACAACATGAAGGCGAGCTCGATGTACCCGCAGGAGAAGATGCGCGATAAGGAGTGGATCAAGAATATGGGCCACGTCGCCACCCTGATGGACTATTCGCGGTTCAACTACGTCGCGCAGCCGGAAGACAAGATCGATCCGGCACTGCTGATCCCGGGCATCGGGCCGTACGACATCTGGGCGACCGCGTGGGGCTACAAGCCGATCCCGAACGCGGAGACCGCCGACTTCGAGCGTCCCATCCTCAACGAATGGGCACTCGAGCAGGACAAATCGCCGTGGCTGCGGTTCTCGACGGACGGTTCGGCGGGCAGCGACCCGGGCGAACTGACCGAAGCCGTCGGCGACGCGGACGCGATCAAGTCCTCCACGCTCGGGCAGGAGAACCTTAAGCGCGTGGCCAAGCTGCTCGTCCCCGCGACCACGACGCAGAAGGGCAACCCGTACGATGACCT
>JAEZJR010000158.1 GCA_023415725.1 Acidobacteriota bacterium | reverse complement strand
CCGATGCGGTCGCCGTCGCCGTCGAACGCTATCCCCACGTCGGCACCGTGCCGGATCACCGCCTCCTGCACGTCCTTGAGGTTTTCGGCGACTGTCGGGTCCGGATGATGGTTCGGGAAGCTAGGGTCGGGCTCGATAAAAAGCTTCACCAGTTCGACGCCCAGGTTTTCGTATACCTGCACGCCGGTGACGCCGGCTGCACCGTTGCCCGCGTCCACAACGGCTTTGAGTTTGCGCGGGCCTAGGGAGACATTTGACGAAATGTCCTCTATATATCCCTCCAGAACGTTCAAATTGGTTGTCGTCCCAGGGGTAACGGCCTCCGCCGCTTCTTGTGTTTCCGCCAGAGCGATGTCTTTTATTTCCTGGATCTGTGGGCCGAACAGGGTCGCCTTCCCGAGGGAGATCTTAAAGCCGTTGTGATCGGGCGGGTTATGCGAACCGGTGATCATAACGCCGCCGTCGACGTCTTGCGTGTAGGTGGTGTGGTACACCACGGGAGTCGGCACCATCCCGAGCATCGCCACGTCGAGCCCCAGAGAGTTGAAGCCGCGGGCGAGGATGTCGGCGAACCCGAGCGAACTCTCCCGCGCGTCGTACCCGATAGCTATCCGGCGCGCACCGCCGCGGGCGAGGTAGGTTCCGATGGCTCGTGCAAGGACCTCCACCGTTTCCGTGGTCAACTGCTCCCCTACGATCCCGCGGATATCGTACTCTCTGAAAATGTTCGTGTTCATGCTGAAAACTGCGATTCGAGCTAAATTGTTGCGTATGAACGCGGTTGTTGCAATAGAGAATGTCCGCTGACTTGGGCTCTGATATACTTATCAGTTCGGTTTCGGACAACAAATATCGGTGTCCGAGGCATCCTAGACGATTGCCAGCCTTTTCGGACCTGACCAGCAATATGAAGGCCAATTTCTTTTCGATATTCGCAATTTTAGCGTTCGTGCTGTCGGGCGTGGTCGCTGCCTCCGCCCAAGACGACCCGTCCAGGACGTTCGAGGTGCGCCTCCCCGTAACGGTGACGCAGAAGAAGGAACTCGTGACCGGCCTGACTCGCGGCGATTTCGCCGTTTTCGAGGACGGCGTGCAGCAGGAGGTCACGTTCTTCACCTCGGAAAAATCGAATCCGGCGGTGTACGTCGGCGTGCTGATGGATACATCGCCTTCAACTGCCGGCAAACTGCAATTCTCGAAAGAAGCGGCTGCCAATTTCCTGAATACGGTAATCAAGCTCCGAAAGGACAAAGGAGCTTTCATGACCTTCGATCACCAGATCGAGCTCAAACAGGATTTCACAGACAAGCTCGACCTTATCCAAAAGGCCGTGGACGGGGTGAAGAAGACCGGTTCACAGACTGCGCTATACGATGCGGTGTGGACCTTCGCGGACGAAAAACTCCGTAACGTCCCCGGCCGACGGGTGATCGTCATCATCACGGACGGCGACGATACCTTCAGCCGCGCGGACCTCAACGACGCGATCGACATCGCTCAGCGTACCGAAACGACGATTTTCGCGATCTCGACAAAGGCCGGCTTCCTCGGTTCCGTCCCCGGCGTCGAGGCGGGGACCGTCAAGGACAAAGGGGATAAATCGTTGACGCGGCTCTGCGAGGAAACGGGCGGCCAGGCGTTTTTTACGGGTGACATGCTCGCACTCGAAAGAGCGTTCAAGAAGATCTCGGATGAACTGCAGGGTCAGTACATCATCACCTACCGCCCCGCGAACCAGAATTACGACGGGCGCGAGCGCAAGATCGAGGTGCGGTTCAACGACCCGCAGAAGACCAAGAAGTACGACATCCGCACGAAGAAGAGCTACCGCGCCGTGCGTGACAGCCTTAAATAGGCGAACGAGAGGGACCTCGGTCGACATCCGAGAGAGCAAGAATGGAAAAAATCAGGAACATCTTCGTGTTGGCACTAGTGGTCGCGGCGATCGCCGGTTCGGCCTACTTCTCGACGGACGCGTCGGCTCAAAGCTCGACAGCGGCCCCGTCATCGACGCCTCCTCCCACACCGGATCCGGAAGATGAGGAGATCAAAATAGACACCGAGGTGGTGAACGTCCTCTTCACGGCCCAGGACAAGGACCGTAGGCTGCTACTGGGCCTTAAAAAGGAGGACATCCAGATCCTCGAGGACGGCAAGCCGCAGAACATCGACGCGTTCTCGCGCCAAGTGGACCTGCCGATGAGCCTGGCGATCCTGATCGATACGAGCATCTCGCAGCAGCGCACGCTGCCCGAGGAGAAACTCGCCGCGATATCCTTTGTGGAATCGTTCATACGCCCGACGAAGGATGAGGTCGCGGTGATCTCGTTCACCGGCGAATCCACCCTCGAACAGGGGATGACGAACAACCTTCAGCGGCTTCGCAGGGCGATCGACCGAGTGCAGTTCGTGCCGCCCGCAGGCTACATCGGAGGTGGCGTGATGGCACCGGGGACCCCGCCGATCTCGGGCCAGGGGACCCGCATTCAGGGTTCCACCGCAATTTGGGATTCGATCTGGGTGACCGCGGAGGAAGTGCTCGGGCCCGCGCCGGAGAAGACCCGCCGTGCGATCATCCTGCTTTCGGACGGGTACAACACCTCAGGCACGAAAAAACTCGACGAAGCAGTCTTGGCGGCACAAAAGGCCGAGGCCGTGATCTACTCGATCGGGATCGGGGACAATTTCTACGACGGCGTCGATCAGGGAGCTCTGAAGAAGATCTCCGAACGCACGGGCGGACGAGCGTTCTTCCCCCGCGACGAGGTGGAGCTGCGAAAGGCGTTCAAACAGATCGAGGAGGAGATGCGGTCGCAGTACCTGATCGCCTACGAACCGCAGAACCAGGCCCTGGACGGATCGTATCGAAAGATCGAGATCCAGATCGTTAACCCGGAACTGCAGAAGCAGAAGGTCAAAGTGACGCACCGCGAAGGCTACTTCGCCAAGGGGGGACAGAAGAAATAGCTAAATTACATTCGATCAAAAAAAGGGGGACGCTAACGTCCCCCTTTTTAATTCTATAGCGGCGATGTGATCCACCAGACGTTCCCGAATGGATCCGTCACTCCCCCACTGCGACCATATTCCTGATCTGCCATTTCCATCACGGCCGTCGAACCCGCGTCAAGAGCCTTACGATAAGTTCCGTCCGCGTCATCGACGTAAACAAATAAGTTCGCGGTGGCCGGTTTCCACTCGTCGCGGCTCTGCGAAAACATCATCGTGCTGTCGCCGATACGTGCTTCGCAATGCCCGATCATCCCGTCGCGCTCGCTCTCGTGCGTCATCTCGGCTCCGAAAACGTCCTTGATGAATTCGATGAATCCGCGGGCGTCCTCCATCATCAGGTACGGCATCACGGTGTTGTGGCCTTCGGGGATATTCATATAGTTTGTTCCTAGTAAGGGATAACCTCTGTCTTCCGCACTTTTCCATCCTTAATGCGGATCACCCAGATGACGCCGTATTCAGATTCGTCGAGGTTCTTAAAGACGTCTTTCTTCGCGATCAGGTTCGCGAGGCCCGGGATCGAGTTGCTGTGCCCCGCGACGATGTGGCGTTTGAACTTGCTCTTCATTATCGTGTCGACGAGGGCGTTGGGGTTCCGCGGGTCATAGGTTTCCACCTGCTTGCCGCGCTTCGCCGCGAGCGGCCCGATAGTGTCCCGCGTGCGCTTGAAGTTGGTCGAATAAAACCCGCCGGGCTTATATTTCCCAGCCACCTTCACCAACCTCTCCGCCCTCTGCTTCCCCTCAGCCGAAAGCTCCGGATCCTGACTCGTCGCATCCGCCTTTTCAGCGTGGCGGACGAGGATGATGGTCTTTGTTTGAGCGGAAATGCCTTCGGCCCCGCAGACGAGAAGGACGGCTAAAGCTATTAGGATGAATATCTTCATGGCGTTTGATGATAACTCGAAATGGAGGGAACCGTCATTTCTTCAGGAATGCTCTCAGTGGAAGCAAATTGGGAAAGGAGTTAGCGTCGAAGTTCCACCGCCGCGGGGTCGCTCGAAGAATGATGCCTCCGATAAGTTTGGCTTAGGCACATTGGGGGTTAAGATTATTCCGAAATCGATTTGCCGAGTGAAGGCGACCCTAAAATGAGTGTATTCTCATACCACCTAGTAAAAACTTCATTCACCTCGGCCCTTAATGCCATCCTGTTTCCTCCGCGAACCATGCAGGCTCCCGGTTTGATCCATGCAGAATGCATGACAGTCATGACATTAGGGTCACCTATTTTTTCTCCGTCCCGAATGATGGTCAAACAACTTGCTGTGTTCGGCCAATGGGAAGAAGAATCGGCAATTGACGAATATTTGAAGAATGATCGCGTCGGGAAGATCTTGGCCAAAGGCTGGCACTCACGACTTTCGTTCCTGAGGCAGTGGGGAAGTGTCAGCGGCTTTAAGATTCCCTCCGTAAATCGCCAGGTAGATCCTCCCGGCTCACCGGTTGTTGCCGTAACACTTGCCCGAATGAAGATGTTGGAGGTTCCCAGGTTCATTTATTGGGGTAGGCCTGTAGAAAAATTGGTCCGGGACCATCCCGGCACTACCCTCGCTTTGGCATCGATCAGACTTCCGCGAACTGTTTCGACTTTTTCGGTCTGGAGATCAGAAAGAGAGATGACGGATATGGTTCGCGGGAATAGTTCGGTTCCGCATCCAAAACGTCACGCAGATGCGATGAAGGAAAGAGACAGAAAGGACTTTCACTTCGAATTCACGACATTAAGGTTCAAGCCAATTTCCGAAAGTGGTGAGTGGAACGGGCAAACAAACATCATCCCTGATCTGAACTAGTCGCAGTTATGGTGATCGCCTTTCCAATGCAGAAACTTCAGGATTGGTTTACTCAGCAATGGGTGATCATTTGGGGGAGACGGATCGATCCGGACGAGGTCCCGTGGTTGGTGGGGCCATTCGGAAGCATTGGCGGTATCGGCGAAGCTTTCATAGATCAGTTAGCGGAAAAAGAAGGTCTGATCGTTGAACGAAATGGAGCGTCGAGAGGTCTAATACCTTCGATCTGTCAGCTAAACCTATCGGAATCTGACGTGTCCACATTGCCGCCCGACGTTATCGACTTCTATGAAAACACGGCAAATTATGACCTGGCGTTCTCAGTAAAATGGAACCCGATCTTTAGGGTACTCGGGACATTGGTTAACAAATTATTCAGCAACAGAATAAACCAGCTGAACATTCCAACGCGTGATCTGGACGAAGGGGAATCGCTGAAAAGTGAAATAATCACGCTTGTGGAACCGGACACGAACCAGATCAAACACACGATCTGGTTTCGAACTATCCAGTCGAGCGGCCAAGTGATCTATTCAGGAGTGTACGGCACGTGCAAATTGCCCTCAGGAGAAACATGTGTCAAAGCTGTGTTCCCATTGCCTAAAGGCAATGCAACCGTCCTGATGGCCCCCGGTGTCGGGTCGAATGGTGAACTGGTCCTGGAATCCAGCGGAAGAAAATTCGGCGATCACGGTTTTTATTTTCTGTTGGAAGATTCTAAGGGTGAATTCTGGGCACAGTTCATTAAAACATTCCGTGACCGCCTGACCATTCGCGAAGAAGGCGGCCTTATTGTAGCGGAGCAAGCGTTGACTCTCTGGAATCGGAGAGTGCTGACGTTCAAATACCGGATTTCACCTAAGAATTCCCTGAAATTGTAGTTGTTCTCTAAACGAACATCTTCCCCGGGTTCAATATCCCATTCGGATCGAAGACCTTCTTGATACCCTTCATTATGTCGAGGGTGGGGCGATCGATGGCGTAGTGCATGTATTGGGATTTGACGTACCCGATTCCGTGTTCACCGGAGATGGTACCGCCGAGATCGACGGAGAGTTGAAACGTTTCGGCGACGCATTCGCGGGCACGGGCGACCTGTTCGGGGTCGTCGCGGTCGACGACGAAGTTGACGTGGATGTTGCCGTCGCCGGCGTGGCCGAAGTTCGCGACGAAGGTGTCGTGCTTGCGGCCGATCTCCTCGATGCGGGCGACGAGTTCCGGCACTTTGGATCGAGGCACGACGACGTCCTCGTTGATCTTCAGCGTGCCGTATTTCATCAAGGACGGTGAGATCGCGCGGCGGACGTCCCAGAGCTTGTCCTCTTCCGCTTTCGTCTCGGCCCGGATCACGTCGAAGCCTCCGTTCGCCTTGATTATCCGCTCGATCGTCACGGCGTTGCGCTCGACCTCTTCTTTCGAACCGTCGACCGCGACAAGAAGGATCGCCTCGGCCTCACGCGACAAGCCGAAGGCAAAGTTCTCTTCCACAGCTGCGACGCAAAACTTATCGATCACCTCCATCGCCATCGGCAAGAGGCCTTCGGGCGTGAATTTGGTGAGCACCTTGCACGCGGCCTCCATCGAGGTGAAGTTCGCACGCACGGTCGCGGTCGCCTCCGGCATCGGGAGCAGCTTCAGCGTCGCCTCGGTGATGATCCCGAGCATCCCCTCGCTTCCGCACATCAACCCCGTGAGGTCGAACCCGACGACGTTCTTCACGGTCTTACCGCCCGTTCGGATGATTTCGCCGGTCGCAGTAACGACCTCGAGCCCGAGCACGTGGTGCTTCGTCACGCCGTACTTAGGCGTGCGCATCCCGCCGGCGTTCTCGGCGATGTTGCCGCCGATGAATGAATCTTTGTATGAAGCCGGGTCCGGAGCGAACATCAACCCTTTCTCGGCGACCGCCTGCTGCACTTCGAAGGTCGTGAGCCCAGGCTGGCAGACGACGTAAAGGTCATCGACGTTGACCTCAATGATCCGCTTCATCCGGTCCGTCCCGATCACGATGCCGCCGTCCACGGGCACCGCGCCGCCGGTGTACCCGACGCCGCCGCCACGTGCCGTCACCGGGAAATGATGCTCGTTCGCGAGCTTCAGTATCGCGACCATCTCTTCGGTCGATTGCGGGAACACGACCGCCTCCGGCGGGAACTTCTCCTTCACCGCGTCCGCGCCATAAGGCTCGACCCGGTCGGGGTCCACAACGACGTTTTCGTCGCCGACGATCTCCTGGAGAGCGGCTATTACCTCGGGTTTGGACGCATTCGTGGACTTGCGGCCGGTCGATTCGAAATGGATGGACTGGAACATCGTTCTAATCCCTAATCTTCGGCGATAAATACAAAAATCTCAACAACTCTGCTAAACTCTCGAAATCCGAAGCTTTACTGCATTCCATCCTTATAATCAAAGG
>JAEZJR010000066.1 GCA_023415725.1 Acidobacteriota bacterium | reverse complement strand
ACTACGACGACCGCGTCTTTGTGCATCTTGGTGTAAAAGGATCCGCGACGGACGAGCAAACCTACCAACGCCTCGAAGAACTCGAACGCGCGGGTCATCCGGTAATCCGAATAGAGTTGGAAAGCCTCTACCACATCTCCCAGGAATTCTTCCGCTGGGAGTTCGCAACCGCGGTCGCCGGCTCGGTCATGGGCATAGATCCATTCGACCAGCCGGATGTCGAATCCGCCAAGGTGGAAGCTCGGAAGCTCACTGATGAGTACGAGCAAACCGGTTCTTTACCCGGTGAAACCCCCTTCTTTGAAGAGGACGGTATCGCATTGTTCTCCGACGACTCGAACGCCGATGCATTGAAAGAAAAGATCCAAAGCGAACTGGATCTAGCTGCTTACCTGAAAGCGCACATTTCGCGCCTCGGCTCGAACGACTATTTTGCACTTCTCGCTTACATTGAGATGAACGAGCCGAACGAAGCCACCCTCCAGGCCATCAGGGAGAAGGTTCTCGACCTGCAGCTTTCGGCAACCTGTGTCGGCTTCGGTCCTCGTTTCCTGCACTCGACCGGCCAGGCCTATAAGGGTGGACCGAACACGGGAGTTTTCCTTCAGATCACCGCGGACGATGGCGTCGATATGGAAGTGCCCGGGCAGAAGTTCACCTTCGGGGTCGTGAAATCGGCTCAGGCGCGTGGCGATTTTCAAGTGCTTTTGGACCGCGACCGTCGGGCACTCCGCATTCACCTCGGCTCGGACGTGAGCGCCGGCCTCGCTCGGATACTGGATTGCCTGAACTGACCGCTGATATGCGATCGACCGAAACGCCATTATCGGAATCTGCAGAACCGGGCCCAGAGAATGCCGCCCGGCCGAATCGATCGCGAAGTCGGTTCATCGTCGCGCAAGGCGTGATCCTCGCGGCGGGCATCGCATTGTTCGTCTACCTGATCTACTCGCTCGGCCTGGGGACGATCGTTGAAACTTTACGGCGTGTGGGGTGGGGGTTCCTGATCATCGTCGCGATAAACGGCGGTCGGCACTACATGCGCGCGTTCTGCCTTTACCTCGCGATCCACAGCGAAAACCGATCGGTCGGGTTCCATGAGGTATTGGCGGCACGATTGGCCGGGGAAGCCGTGAATCTCATGACGGTCACAGGACCGTTTCTCGGTGACGCGACGAAGGTCGCCCTTCTTACACGGAAGCAGACATTGACGCATAGCGCCGCGGCGGTGATCGTCGATAATATCCTCTATTACATCACCGTCGGCGTTCTCATTCTTTCAGGTGTCGGCCTGCTGGTGGTCAGTGTCGGAGAGTTCGACAATGCAACGTTTTATGCATTGGAGATCGTAGTCGGACTCGTACTGCTGATGTTTATTGGTCTGGCCCTTGCGGTCAAGTTCGACGTTAAGCCGATGAGTTTCGTACTCAAAAGGCTCGACCGGAAAGGACTGCTCCCCAATGCGATCGCCTCGAAACGCGAACACATTCTCGAGATCGAGACGAACGTTTTCAGCGTTTATCACGACCGCCCGGGGACGTTTTACCTGCTGCTTTTTATCGGGATGCTCACGCATGCAGTGAGCGTTTGGGAGGTTTACCTCGCTTTGGGAATGCTGGGGTTCGTTCCGGCGATCGCGGGTGCTTACATCATCGAATCGCTGACGAAGGTGATCAACTTCGCGTTCAGTTTCGTGCCCGGCACGGTCGGCGTTTATGAAGGCGGCAATGCGTTGTTCCTGCGCATTTTGGGATACTCGTCCGCGGTGGGTGTCGCGCTCGCCTTGGTGCGGCGCGGGGCGATGCTGTTTTGGACCGCCATCGGGCTTCTCGTTCTGATCTACCGAACCGCCCTGCGGAGCAAACGCGAGTTGGCGAAACACCTGCAGGAGGAAGCCTGATCAGCCTTCGTCAGCAGGCGTTCTCGCCCTGATTTCGTAGAGCCCGTCTACGAAAGCCACTCCCAAACCCGTAAGGAGCAAAACATGAACGAAACCCGACTTCCCGATCAAAACGAGAACGATCCAAATTCCGATCAAGGCTGCAGCGACCAACCGTAGTACCATAAACTTCCTGTTAACATAAGATACCCATAAAGACACGTCAATCGAGCGATCTCAACGAACGAATTGAGGATACAACCGCAAACAACAGCAGCGATCTTTCCCGAAAAATTCCGTTCGTCGGGACTCCCGCAGGTCTCTAAGGCCACGGTGTGGATCGTCCTCACCGCGATCCTCGCGATCGGCTTCAGCCTGCGTACCTATCAACTCGGCCGCGAAAGCCTCGGCGAGGACGAATTCAACAAACTGCAGACTGTCTCGGAATACCGCGCCAACGGCCTGACCGGCCGCAACGGTGAACATCCTTTCCTGATGAAGGGCCTCCAGACCGCAAGCGTCTTCGTCGCCGAGAAATGGAACGCCGCCGCCCGCCCATCGGCCGCGATCTCCGAAGAAGCGTCATTGAGATTCCCGACAGCGCTCTTCGGCACCTTCACCGCACTTCTGCTATTCCTTCTCGTTTCGCAATTGTTCGGCACGTGGCCTGGCTTGATCGCCGCCGTGCTCTGGGCGGTAGACCCCTCCGCAGTGGGTTTTGACCGGGTCGCCAAGGAGGACAGCTTCCTTCTGTTCTTCTTTCTTCTGGCGAACGTATTCTGGATCCGAGGCCAAACGGGCGCTGAGCGCGGGGAAGCAGGCTGGATCAAATACGCCTGCATCGCTGCCTTTTTCTTCGGTTCGATGATCGCTTCCAAATACCTGCCGCATCTGCTCGCGATCAGCTTGGGCTACAACGTCGTCCTCGCGTTTCCCGGTCACAAATGGAAACTCGGCACTAAACGTTGGCTGATATTCTTCATCATAATGGGCACAGGTTTCCTGATCTGCAACCCGACCATCCTTCTCCCGCAAACATGGCGCGAGATGCTCACTTTCGGTACCGAAAATCGCATCGGGCATGACAGCTATGAGTTCCTCGGCACGCTCTATCAAAACCGTATGAGCGCTTGGTTGAACGGTGTGCCGTGGTACTTCTACTACGTTTTCATCCTACTGAAGACGCCTATCGTAACGCTGCTGTTTTTCTTGATAGGCATCCCGCTGATGTTCCGAAGGAAGTTGGGCGATGGCCGGTATTTCATTTTACTTTGGGCATTCATGTGGTTCCTGCCGTTCACGTTCCTCGGCGGAAAATTCACCAGGTATTTCACGGTCGCCGAACCGATCATTCTGATCATCGCCGCAGTGGGACTCACGTGGGCGGCCTCATGGATCGCGTCGATGCTCAACGGCCAGTCCGGAAAACTTGCGGCGGTCTGCTTAGTGCTCATCACGGTCGGAAGTTCTCTGCGAAGCTCCATCGACGCCGCACCGCACTACCGGCTTCACATTAACCTACTAGGCGCTGGTCGCGAGGGCACCGCTTTCCCCCACGACGAGTTCTACGACGCGAGCGGCGCCGAGATAGCCCGACGCATCGCCGAAATCGCCGAGCCGAATGCTACGGTCGCAAACGAGACCCCCACGCTTCTCGAGCACTATCTAAAAAAGGCGGGCCGCGGCGACCTCAGATCCGTATCCCTCTCGGACAAGGGGTCAGTCAGATCGTTACGAGAGGGTGATTTCGTCATCACGGCTAAGGGCAGAAGATATAAGAGCAACTCGGATTATCTCAGTGCCCTTAATGAAACATCCCCGACGGCAACAACGCACCTCGGGGATATCGAATCGGCGAGAATTTATAAATTAGATGAACCAGAAGCTGAAGTTCTGAGAGCGATCGCAAGCGAACGCCCTTAGCCCTCCAAAATTAGATCAAACGCCTAAGGTCTCGGTCTCTTCGGTCTCGACCAAGTAAGGCGTCACCGAAGGTCTATCCAGATCCTCCTCCAGCAACTTCGCAATCACGGGCAGGCTCAGGCTGCGTGTCTTGCCGATGCCGGGGACGTTTTTACCCTTAGCATAGACGGAATGGCGGCCGTGATCCTTGTACCAGTCGGAAAGTGCAGCCGTCTTGTGCATCTCCTCAATGATCTGCCGCCAGCCCACACCCGTGTTGTACGCACAGAACGAGATCTCGCCCTCCTGCGTACCGTACGGGATCACGCACATCTCCGTGCGGCGGAAGTCGTAAGTGAAAAGGTCCTGGAACCACATCCCCTCAACGCACAGCACTCGCCACACGTCTTCTTCGCTCTTTTCGGCCTTCATGCGGTCGTTCCGGTCCGAGTTCGAGGTGGCAGATGACGGTTTGAAGAGATTTATGATCTGTGAGATCGGGAAGCCCTCGGGCGCTTTGCCCGCGTCGTAATTGCGCATGATCGCCATCGCGAGTTGCGCCATCGTGAGCTTTTTGCCGCGAGCTGTGTCGGTGATCTTCGCGACGTCCTTCATGAACTGCTCGTAGTTGAAGAACTCGAAAAGCGATCTCATCTCGTTGGTCTTCTTGTTGACGACGACCAAGGTGAAGATCCCGCAGTTCGGGTGGCAGTTGCAAGACGACCAACCCCACGGAGCATCCGCCCCCTGCAGCATATCCATCACGCTCGTGAATGCCGAATAGCTCGAAAGCGGGAACCAATCCCGCATCGGCTCCAGCACGCCGCCTAGCTGGTCCTTCAGATCGTGCGTCATCCCGGCTAGGGTGTATCGCTGCTTCTGCCTGTCTGCGTCGGAGATATCCTCATCGCGGCCGGTAAACGAAACGGGCTGGAACGCGATCGTCTGCACCTTGTCGATATTCTCGGCGGCGAACTTCACGATGCTGCCGATGCCCTGGTTGTTCCAGGAATTGACGATCGTCGTGACGAGCGTGACCTTGATGCCGACCGAAGCGAGATTCTCGATCGCCTTCAGCTTCACGTCGAAGAGGTTCCCGACGCCGCGGTGTTTGTTGTCTTCCTCGTTGGTCCCGTCGAACTGCAGGTAAACACCGTGTTGGCCCGCTGCCTTTGCGGCCTTGCAGAATTCAATATCCTCCGCGTAGCGGATTCCGTTCGTCGCGGCGAGGATGCGGTAAAAGCCGATCTTTTTAGCGTAAGCGACCGCGTCGAGGAAGTGCGGCGAAAGTGTCGGTTCCCCACCCGAGAAAAGGATGATGATCTGCCGACGCGGCTTGAACGAAACCGCACGGTCTAGGATCGCCTTCGTGTCCTCGAATGTCGGCTCGTGCACGTACCCGACCTGGTTGGCGTCCATGAAGCACGGATTGCACATCATGTTGCAGCGATTGGTCAAGTCAACCGTCAACACGGCTCCTCGGCCGAATTTAATATCCGACGTGCCGTGGTGATGCACGTGCGAGTCCTCGGCAGATCTGAAATCTCGCCCGAAGAAAAGCGATTCGATGCGTTCAAGGAAGCGTGCGTCCGTCGCCAGCACGTCCTCGAATTCCCCGTGGGTCGGGCAGGTCTTCCGCATAATGACCTGGCCGTTCTCCTCGACGATCTGCGCCTTGACCTCGCCAGGATGCGAGTGCATCAAGATGTCCAACGGGATATCGCCTGAGATGACGCCGGTCCTCACCGACTTGACGCAGGCTGGGCAGAGCGAATCGGTCTCGCGCGGGAACCCGAGCGGTGGCGCCGTGCGTTCGTAGGATTTCAGCAGCGGCTCGGCAGCCCATTGAGGCTGAATTGATTTCCCTTCCGGCAACGCGGAATTGACCGCTTGAAAAGCCTTCCAGCCGATATCGGCCAGTTTGGAGACCGCTTTAGATCCGGCCTTGCCACTTCCCTTTCCTTCGCCTCTGCGGAAGTTATCGCTGAACATATATTTATTCGCCGTCCGGCCCTCGGAAAGGCCTTTGTTACTTTATCAACTCAGTGTCGAATTACAAATACCCTCAGACCGCGATAAGGTCAGTCGTTCGTCTGCAAGTCTTTCGTTCGCAAGGCATAAACGTCTTTGAAGCAAATCCTCGTCCCCTGTTTGTCCCCCGCTTGTCCCATCGCTCGATGGGACAGACAAAGCCCCTGTTTTCAACAGTTTGCCAAATTGCTCCATTCCAACCCCGGCGGAAGGAAAATTCTCACTTGCGACGTTTAGCCACCCCACCCGACAAAACTATTCTTACATTAGTGTCGACCGCCACCACGATCGTTGAACGCACTTCCTACCGATTGTCGGCTGCACTACGGAACCTTTGGACCGTACGATACAAAGTCGAGAATGGAGAATTCTGGCATGTCCGGGCTTAGACCGCCTTTCCTTTTCGCTACAGGCATTGAGAATAGTACGCCAACGATCGACGGCGGCCGCACGCGGGTCGACCAATTCGAGAGCTGCAAGCATTACAAGCGTTGGGAGGAAGACTTCCAACTCGTCTGCGATACCGGCATTCATTTTTTGAGGTACGGAGTACCGCTCTATACAGTGCACATCGGCCCGGATAAGTACGATTGGGAATTCTCAGACCTCGCATTTGAGCGGCTTAAACAGCTCGATATTGCCCCGATCGCCGATCTCTGCCATTTCGGCGTGCCGGACTGGATCGGCGATTTTCAGAATCCCGACTTTCCGGCTCATTTCGCCGATTACGCACGCGAATTCGCAAAGCGATACCCCTGGATCCAGTTGTACACCCCAGTCAACGAGATGTTCATCTGCGCGATGTTCTCCGCACAGTACGGCTGGTGGAACGAACAATTATCCAGCGATCGGGCGTTCGTCAGGGCGCTCAACAATCTCGTCAAGGCGAACGTCCTCGCGATGAAGGCGATACTTGAGGTCCGCCCTGACGCGATCTTCATTCAGAGCGAATCATCCGAGTACTTCCACGCGGAAAACCCCGCAGCGATCGGGCCAGCGGAGATACTTAATCAAAAACGTTTTCTTTCACTGGATCTCAACTATGGCCGCAGGATCGAGTCGGAGATGTACGAGTACCTGATGGACAACGGTCTGACCCGGGAGGAATATCATTTCTTCCTCGAGAACCGGTTCAAGCAGCACTGCATCATGGGGAACGACTATTACATGACCAACGAGCACCTTGTTCATGCGGACGGCACCACCCGGGCTTCGGGTGAGGTTTTTGGCTATGACGAGATCACCTGGCATTACTACGACCGCTACAAACTCCCCGTGATGCACACCGAAACCAACCTTCGCGAGGGGCCGCTCGGCAACGAGGCGGCCGACTGGCTCTGGAAGCAATGGGCAAACGTGCTTCGCGTGCGGAACGACGGCATTCCGGTCGTCGGATTTACGTGGTATTCGTTGATCGACCAGGTTGATTGGGATGTTGCTCTGCGTGAAGTGAACGGGAACATCGACCCGGTGGGCCTATATGACATGGACCGAAAGATCCGCGCGGCCGGCCGAAAGTACAAGCAGCTCATCAGTGACTGGCGGGACGTTCTGCCCGCTCAGAGCGTCTGCCTGCAGGTTCCCGTTAAGATGCCGTCAGAATACGAAGAATGCCCCGAGGACGCGGAACGCCAGGAGGAAAGGGCCAGACGGATCCAGCCCGTACCGACGGACGACACGGGGGTATCCACAAGGGTATGAAACGCTTCGACGGAAAGGTCGCCATCGTAACCGGTGCCGCCAGCGGCATCGGCCTCGCCACGGTTCAGCGGCTCGGTTCGGAGGGAGCTCTCATCGTGATCGCCGACCTGGAACAGGAAAAGGGTGATGCTGCGGCCGAAACCGCCAGGCAAGCCGGAGCCCCGGACGCCTTCGCCGCAGCTTGCAACGTCGCCGACGAAGCCGCGGTCGTACGAGCCGTTGAAGCGGCGGTCGAGCGCTTCGGGAAGATCGACATCGTCGTCAACAATGCGGGCGTGATGGTCTTCAAACGCATCACTGAGCACACCGGCGAAGACTTCTTGAAGGTCCTCAATGTCGACCTGCTTGGAGCTTTCTATTTCACCAAGCAGGCGTTCCTGAAGATGAATAACGGCGGCGTGATCGTTAATGTCTCTAGCGTCCACGCCGTCGAAACAACGCCCCTTGTCACTTCATACGCCGCGGCGAAAGCGGCCTTGATATCTCTCACACGCTCGGCATCGCTCGAGGGCAAATCGCTCGGCATCCGCGTAAACGCGATAATGCCCGGCGCTGTCGACACGCCCATGCTCTGGGAAAATCCAAACATCAAATCCGGCGTCGAGACCATAAACCTCACCGACGTCGGCAAACCCGAAGACATCGCCGCCGCGATCGCCTACCTTGCGTCAGACGACGCGAAATTTGTTGATGGAGCGGCTATGAGAGTGGATGGGGGGCGGCTCAGCCGACTTTAAGCTGGCCCAAAGCGGACATTCCTAAACTGTTAAGAAACGGAGGGTTATAGTGACCAACGTTGACACCAGAGACGCGGTAAGCAAAGTTCCGCGGGTAACACTCATATTTTGGATCATCAAGATCCTGGCGACCACGCTCGGTGAAACTGGCGGAGACGCGGTGACGATGTCGTGGCTCGGCGAAACCACGGACGAAGCTACGGGGACTGGCTACCTCATTGGCACGGCCATCTTCGGGGCTATTTTTCTTATCGCCGTCATCATCCAGATAAAGGCAAAGAAGTTTCATCCGTTCCTTTACTGGTTCACGATCGTGGCGACCACGACAGTCGGCACGACGCTGGCCGATTACGTAACCAGGTCGCTTGGGGTCGGTTACCCGGGTGGTTCGCTCATACTGCTTTTTCTCGTCATCGCGTCCTTAGCCGTTTGGCGTTGGTCAACGGGAAGCGTTTCGGTCGAGTCCGTAAAGACCCCTTCGGTCGAGATGTTTTATTGGGTCACGATAATGTTCTCGCAGACGCTTGGGACCGCTTTAGGAGATTGGGTTGCGGACAATGATGACCTTGGCTATCTCGGCGCGGCGGCCATATTCGGGGGGATACTAATCGTAGTCGTTGCGCTCTATTACTTTTCCAACTTGTCGCGAGTGATATTGTTCTGGATCGCATTCATCACCACACGACCGCTGGGGGCTGTCGTGGGCGATTTTCTCGACAAGCCGATCAAAAGCGGCGGACTCGAATTGAGTCGAACGGTGGCGTCCATCGTGCTGATGATTCTGATCGTCGGGTTGATCTTCATCTTCCCCCAGCGACCCGCGAGCGAGGGTCATTAAATTGAATATGGGACGGGCCATTCGGACCGCAATAGCATTGAAACGGCGGAGCGCGTCGGCGACGAAAGAATTTCGCTTCCTCGTCCTCGTGGCGTTCTCAATTCTGGCCTTTTGCTCAGGTCTGGAGGGGCAGGGCGGCCCACCGATGATCACCGACGACACGGGCACCGTGCCTCGCGGACAATGGGAGATCAACACCTCCTTCACGATGGAAAGGGGTTCTGTAGGCCGCGTCTACGGGTCGCCTCTGTTAGACATAAATTATGGCCTGAGCGGCAATACCCAGCTCAAGGTGGAAATACCATGGCTGATATTAGGGGGAAACGGGGATCGGAGCATAAGCGGATTAGGAAATACTAATATCGGCGTTCGTTGGCGGTTCAGAGATGAACGCGAGCATCACCGCGTAGCACTTTCCATCTACCCGCAGGTCGAATTCAACAATTCGACGTCATCAGTTCGACGCGGCATCGTGGACAGGGGACCGGAATTTCTGATTCCGCTCCAGTGGCAAACGCAGGTTGGCAAATTCGGAGTAAACGGGGACATCGGGTACCGATTCAAACGCGGACCTGACGAAATGATCTACGGGGTCGTTGTCGGCCGTGAGTTCAAGGAACGGTTAGAATTGTTAGGAGAGATACACGGAGCCGGTCAGAGGTTGCATTTCCGCAAGTCCGAAATAGTTTACAACCTGGGGGCACGGGCAAAATTGACCGATCACCTGACGCTTTTAATGTCGGCCGGCAGCAGCGTCATTCGCGATCGTGATCCGCACTTCATAGCGTACGCGGGTATTCAAACTACGTTTTGAGTGTAAGCGACAGCTTCACTCCGTCGAAAATTAGTTCAAAGCTGCTTGATTCAACTGAAGGCTTCTAGGTATTTAACACCTGCGCCCGTATTAAACAGCACAACTGATTCCCCGCGTTTAATTAATTTGTCGGCGATCAGTTTCCTCAACGCGGGCAAGCACGCCGCGCCCTCGGGCGCCGCGAAGATACCCTCGGCGGCACCGATCTCGCCGACGGCGGCGATCAATTCGTCATCGCTGACGGCGACCGCTGTCCCGCCGGAAGCACGAAGAGCGTCGAGGATAAGGAAATCGCCGATGGCCTTCGGCACGCGAAGCCCCGAGGCTACGGTCGAGGCATTCTCGAACTCATCGGCGAAACGCTCGCCCTTTTCGAAGGCACGCACGATCGGTGCGCAAGTGGCGGATTGGACGGTGACCATCCGCGGCCGCTTCGATCCGATCAAGCCCATCTGCTCCATCTCGTCGAAGGCCTTCCACATCCCGATCAGCCCGGTCCCGCCCCCCGTCGGGTAGATGATAACGTCCGGCAATGACCAGTCGAATTGCTCCGCCAGCTCATAGCCCATCGTCTTCTTCCCCTCGACGCGATAAGGCTCTTTCAAAGTAGAGACATCAAACCACCCCTCGGCTTCTTTACGCTCAGCGACGATCTTTCCGCAATCGGTTATCAGCCCGTCCACCAGCGTGACGTTGGCCCCTGTCTGCCGGCATTCGATCACGTTCGCCGCTGGGGTGTCCGCCGGCATGAATATGTGCGCTTCCATTCCCGCACGTGCGGCGTAGGCGGCCATCGCTCCGGCCGCATTACCCGCCGATGGGACGGCGACCTTCTTCACGCCCAGCTCCTTGGCCATCGAGATCGCCGCCGTCATACCGCGCGCCTTGAAGCTCTGCGTCGGGTTCTGTCCTTCGTCCTTTATGTAAAGGTCGACCTCGATCGGCAGGCTTTTCGCCAACCTATGAGCCCTGAATAGCGGCGTCCAACCCTCACCCAGCGAGACGACGTTATTCCAGTCCGCGACGGGCAAAACCTCGCGGTATCGCCACAAATTGGACTCCCGCTCGATCAAATTCGCTTTCGTTAAGGTTTGGGCCGCCGCCTCAAGATCGTAACGCACCAGCAGCGGCTTCCCGCACTCGGTGCAAAGGTTCTGCAGCTTTCCGGCTTCGTGATGCGTGTCGCAAAGGGCACATTCGAGATGGGTTACGTTCATTGCGATTCTCAGGGTAACGTTATTTGACTAATACTCTCACGCCCCGGGTCTGGTCGCCAATGGCGTAAAATTTCTTCCTGAATTACTTCCATTCCTCGTCAGTACGCCACTTGAGAAGAACGAACTAGCACCCGCACCACCGCAGGATTTTCCGCGTTTGCCGGTTTCAACTTGCACAGCGAAGTTCTTCGCCGTGATACAAACCCCGCAAACCGTACGCGTTCGCAAATGGAGGTTATTCCATGGCAGCGAATGTAGGTGTTATCAGGCGGCCTTCCGATAAGGCATTGTGGGTTGCGGCGGCGGTGATTTTCCCGCTGGTGGTTTTGATCGGGTATTTCAAGACCTATTACTTCCGCGCGTTCTTTGACGTGCCGGCGTTCGGGCATTGGCTGGTGCATCTGCACGCGGTGACGATGACGGTCTGGGTGCTTTATTTCGTCGCACAGGTCGCACTCGTACGGACGAAGAACCTGAAGCTGCACATGTCGATGGGAATGGCGGGGGTCGCCCTTGCGGCGATCGTCGTGGCGGTCGGCATGGCGACGGCGTGGAATTCCCACATCGTCCGCGGCGCGGCCCCCGGTGGGATCGACCCGCACGCGTTCTTTATGGTCCCCGTGCTGGACATGATCTTTTTCATCCTGTTCTTCGGCGGTGCGATCTACTGGCGTAAGAGGCCGGCATACCATAAGACCCTCATGCTGATGACGGCGATCAACTTCAGTCCCGCGGCGATCGCCCGTATCCCGCTGCTGCCGGCGGAGATGATGATGCTCCAATGGATCGCATTCCCGATCGCGCTTGGCGTTGGTTGCTTCGCCTACTACACATGGAAGCACCGCAGCTTCAACTGGGTTTTCTTCACGGCATTGTTGCTGTTCAGCGTTTCCGGGCCGGCAAGGCTGGTACTGGCGTTCACCCAGCCGTGGCTCGATTTCGTAGGCTGGATAACTCAGTTTGCGAAGTGATGAAAATGAGATTTCTGACTAAGCAAGCATAAGCGTTACGCGCTTGGGCGATCAACTGAACGCGATCGCCCAAGCGCGATGTACGACTAACGTGATGGCAGATATCTCTACGGAACAAAATTATAGGTAATGATCCCGGCCACCCGAACCGGTCTTCTTTCCAAAGAGGTTGGGTGAAATTTTGCTGAACAGGCGGCCAACCGGGCTGACGACCGAAGCAGGGGATGCCCACTTTTCGCCTCAGCTTCAAAGACAGAGCCATCCTCCAAGATCAGAACTTGGATCTCCACCGAGCCCGTAGCTCTAACAGCGCGTGCAGCCGGGGGATAAGACGGTTTGGGTAACTCTACGGCTCTCCCTTCCAATACGCCACCGGAAAGAATCTTGCGACCATCACCCTGATCCTCAGCAGTCGAATTGGAGGAAGTTTCGGTCTTTTTCGACAGTTCTACTGCTGAATAGTTTCGGTCTCCTTTGACGGTGAACAACTCGTATCTTGCAGGTTTAGTTTCAAAATAGATCCAGCCCACCGAATCCACAGGGACGTCTCCCACCTTCGCCGGGGCGAAACGAACCATCTCTGCTGCCTTCTTTCCTGCCTCGCGGATCGAGTTCACCTCCGGCGTGGCTACCGTAGGGCAAACATTCCCTGGACCGGCAACAACCTCGGCTTCAGTAACCTTGCCATTTGTGTCCACGCTCACTCGAACATTCAACTTTCCTCCAGGACCTGGCGGTAGCGAATTTATCAATGCTGTTGCGTCCGTCGCATTGGCGATCGTTGCCGATGTTGCTCCACCCGGCACCATATGACGGTATTCCGGAGATTGAGCGCCAACTATGGAGCTTCCCAATATAAGTAGAAACAGAAACTGAATGGTCGAACAGATCAATCGATTCCTCATCTTGCAGCCATTGTAAGACAACTCCGAAGCTCTGTGCTACCTTGTACTTTTTGCCTATGAAGCTAAGGTGGCGGTTCGGTGTTGTGGCGGGAATATTTCTCGCGGTGTTCTGTTTGTACCCGCAGTTCAAGATGCTGTATCTGCGCGGCGGTGAGTGGAACGGGCATTTCGCATACAACGACATCGACGAGGTGGCTTACGCATCGTATGTGCGCGCGCTGATCGACGGACGCCCGCGCAAGAACGACCCTTACACCGGCCGTGACCAGACTCCCGAAACGCCGCAACCGGAATCTCTCTTTTCCATACAATTCGCAGCACCGTATTCGATCGCGATACCCGCGCGGATCTTTGGCGTAGGGACGCCGTGGGCAATGACGATGGCTGGCGGTATCGCGGGGTTTCTTGCCGCACTCGCGGCGTTCTGGTTTTTGGGGCGGCTGACCGGAGACTCGTGGTTCGCGATGGTGGGATCTCTGGCGGTGTTCGCATTGGGAGCGTTGGCCGCGGGTGAAGGAGCCTTGCCGGAGATCGTCTGGGATGGGTTTTCGTATCCTTACTTCCCGGGTTTTCGAAGGTACATTCCCGCTCTTGCGATGCCGGCCTTCTTCGCGATGGTGGGATTTTTGTGGCTGTTCATAACGAGCGGTAAGGCTGCCGAACCGGGCAGCGAAGAGCAAATCTCAAAACCCAAGGATCGCCGTTTGATCTATGGATCTCTCGCGACGCTTTGCTTCGCCTACTGCGTCTATTCGTACTTCTACATCTGGACGACGGCCGCGGCCTTTCTCAGCTGTGTGATGATCGCCTGGGTGATGGAACGGCCTGATGGATTCAAGCGTGATCTTCGAGACATCGCGATTCTCGGAGTTGCGTGGGTGGTAGTGCTTTTGCCTTACGCGTATCTTCTGACGCAGCGGGCGGAGTCGATGGACCACGTTCAGCTCCTGGTTCACACGCGGATGCCGGATCTGAATCGCGTGCCTGAGTGGATCGCACTCGCGACATTATTCCTGCTCTCGATCGGGCTGTTGCGTAAGAGTTTCACGATACGCGAGCCTGCGGTGCTGTTCGCTTTAGCGATCGCACTCGTGCCGTTCGCCGTTTTCAACCAGCAGGTAATAACGGGGAGGTCGCTGCAACCGATCCATTACCAGGTGTTTATCGGCAACTACGTATCGATGCTGGCGTTCGTCGTGGTCCTGGGTCTGCTCTGGCGAAAAAGGCTCGGCCAAGGCAGGACCGGCCCGAAGATCATCTGCTCTGTGGCAATGCTTTTGGTGATCGTTTGGGGACTCGTGGAATGCCATTACACCGTGCGAGTCCTTGATGAGGCCAACGTCGATCGTGACCGTTTTTTGCCAGTTGCCTCGCGACTGGAAGAATTGGCGAAAAGCGACCCGGACCCGCATCGTACGACCGTCCTCTCTTACGACTGGATCTTCGCCGACGACCTGCCGTCGATCGCCCCCCAGAACATCCTGTGGGCACGCCACCAGCACGTTTTCGCTGGGCTATCGTGGGAGGAAAGCAAGGAACGATACTACCAACAGCTCTATTACCAAAACGTTGACGAGAAAGGCCTGGATTACCTTCTAAGGAACGATTTCGTTACGATGATCGCACTATTCGGCTGGGGGCGTCATACGGACCGACTTAGCGTGGACGCGAAGCCGCTGACTTACGGGGAGATCGCCGAGGAGGTCGAGCGGTACGGGGAATACATCCACAACTTCAGCCCCGCTCAGGCAGCCGCACCGACCATCAAGTACGTGGTGGTGCCGACTTCAAGCCGCACCGACATGACGAATCTGGAAAAGTGGTACGACCTGGACGAGGGTGAGGTGATCGGCGGGCATACGCTGTTCACTGCAAGATTGAGATAAAACAAAAGGCCGCCGATGATCGGCGGCCAAATTAATATTGCCAAAAAATCTTCGTAATGGTTAAGCGGCCAGAAGGTCGTTCGAGGTCTCCGCAAACACGCGGCGTCCGTTGATCGCGTCGTCGATGATCTCACGCACCGCCGAAGCGTCCGGATTAACGTCCATACGAACACAAGCACGAAGGTGCCTGATGATGCCTTCCGTTGCGATCTCCATCGTGTCGCCGGTGAGTTTCGCGTAACGGCGAGCCTGGATATGATCGATCTGCAGTATCCTTTCCTGCAAGGTCATGGGTTTAGCTGCTGCCACTCTTGATTTCTCCTTTTTCGGTTGACTTTCCCCTTGTTCACTAACTTTCAAGACTGACGCTCCTAACTACATATTGTGGTCTTATAAACACTTTTGCACCACATCTCTTAGATGTTGGCTACCACTTCGATGTTGCTGTGATTTTGAAAGTGCCCGAAACGTCTGCCTTGTCTGTAAAAAAACTGTAACAAAAAAATTAGGGGTTGTCACCATTTTTTTTAAGGGAAATCCCTAATTATGGTGATAAAAACGCGAAAAAGCCGCCGGATTCCGCATCCGGCGGCTTTTTTAACGTATTGTATGAGCTTATTTTCCGCCGATGGCGTCTTTCATCGCCTTACCAAGACGGAATTTAACGGTCGTCTTCGCGGGGATCTTGATGACCTCGCCGGTGGCGGGGTTGCGGCCTTCACGAGCTTTGCGGGTAGCCTTTACGAGCTTCCCGAACCCCGGAAGTGTGAATTCGCCGTTCTTCTTGACCTCTTTGACCGCGAGTGCTGAGATAGCGTCAAAGAGACCTTTCACTTCGGCTTTTTTCATTCCGCTTTGATCCGCCAACGTGTTGACGATCTCCGTCTGTGTCATACGAGCCATAGTTGAGTAACCTCCAAAAAAATTGTGTTGAAAATTCTAGTACTGCTTTTCGGTGAACTGTCGTCCTGCCGGGTAGGTGAGCGATGCTGCCTTCGGCAAAAGGGATAATGGATCTTCAGCCAGCCTGGTTGGTCGGGGCGGCAAGATTCGAACTTGCGGCCTCACGGTCCCAAACCGTGCGCACTACCAGGCTGTGCTACGCCCCGAATTCCACTATGGAATTTACAGGCGAAAAACGTGTTGGTCAAGTCAGACC